>NZ_JBIBRG010000013.1:0-248776 GCF_043076215.1 Streptomyces sp. NPDC016640 | reverse complement strand
CCCGGGGGGCGCGCTGGAGCGCCCGGGCCCGGGGGGGGCCCCCGGGGGGGGGGGGGGGGGGGCGGGGGGGGGGCCGGGGCGGGGGGCGGGGGGGGGGGGGCCCCCCGGGGGGCCCGCGGCACTAGGCTGGCGGCGTGACCGACCGCAGCGAGCGGCCGCTGGCCGTGTTCGACCTCGACAACACCCTCGCCGACACGGCGCACCGGCAGCGCTTCCTGGAGCGCAGGCCGCGCGACTGGGACGCCTTCTTCGCCGCCGCGCCGCAGGATCCGCCGCTCGCCGAGGGCGTCGCGCTGGTCCGGGAGAGCGCGCGGGAGTGCGAGATCGTCTACCTCACCGGACGTCCGGAGCGCTGCCGACGCGACACGCTGGACTGGCTCGCGGCCCACGGGCTGCCCGAGGGGGACGTGCACATGCGCGGCAACGCCGACCGCAGGCCCGCCCGCCACACCAAACTGACGATCCTGCGCCGCCTCGCCCGCACCCGGGAGATCCGGGTGCTCGTGGACGACGACGAACTCGTCTGCCTGGACGCCGGGCGGGCCGGCTTCACCGTCGTCCGGGCCCGCTGGACGGCCTCTCCGGGGGAACTGCACGACGCTCAGGAGCGGGAAGGGCGGACCTGAGACCGGCCGGGCGCCGGTGCCGGCTCAGTCCGTCTCCTCCAGGCGGAAGCCGACCTTCAGTCCCACCTGCCAGTGCGCGATCCGCCCCTCCTCGATATGGCCGCGCACCTGGGTCACCTCGAACCAGTCCAGATTGCGCAGGGTGTGGGAGGCGCGTTCGACCCCGTTGCGTACGGCCTGGTCGACCCCGTCGGGCGAGGTGCCGACGATCTCCGTGACCCGGTAGGTGTGGTTCGACATGCGCGTACTCCTCTCATGTCATTCCACCGTGCCCCACGGGGCGGCGTGGCGCGAGGCGTCGGCCCGTTCATCCGACCCGCTTGACCTACCTATTGGTCCATACCAAGATGCTGGACACCCGCCCGAGCACCCGCTCGCCCCCCATGTCGGGCCCCGCCCTGTCCGTCCAGACAGAAACAGGACCCCTCGTGAAACGCCGTCTGCTCGCCCTCGCCTGTGTGTCCGCCTCCCTCCTCGCCGGCTGCGGGCTGCTGCCCGCCGACGAAGTCGAACGGAGCACGGTCACCGTGTGGCTGATGCGGCACAGCGCCTCCCAGGAGTACCTGGACCGTTTCACGCAGGAGTTCGAGCGGGAGCATCCCGGGCTCGACCTCGACATCCGCATCCAGGAGTGGACCGGCATCGGTGAGAAGGTGCAACGGGCGCTGGACACGGCGGAGGGGGACGGACCCGACGTCATCGAGGTCGGCAACACCCAGGTCACCCAGTACGCCGAGGGGGACGGACTGCTCGACCTCACCCTGGAGTCCATGCGGGACTGGGGACGCGGCGACTGGCTGCCCGGACTGGCCGAACCCGGCCGGTGGGGCTCCCAGCAGTACGGCATCCCCTGGTACGCCGCCAACCGCGTCGTCATCTACCGCAAGGACCTCTTCCGCCGGGTCGGCGTCACCGCGCCGCCCAGGACCCGCGACGAGTGGCTCACCGTCACCGAGAAGCTCGACACCGGCGGCACCCAGGGCATCTACCTCGCCGGACAGGACTGGTACACGCTCGCCGGCTTCATCTGGGAGGAGGGCGGTGACCTCGCCACGGAGCGGGACGGCGTCTGGCGGGGCGCGCTCGACAGCCCGGCGGCCCTGCGCGGCACGGACTTCTACCGCAGGCTCCAGGCGCTCGGCGACGGACCCGTCGACGCCGACGAGGAACACCCGCCGCAGGCGGACGTGTTCGCCGGGGGCCGGGTCGCCCAGATCGTGGCCGTGCCGGGGACGGTCCGGGCCATCGTGAAACAGAACCCGGGACTGGAGGGCGAGTTGGGCTACTTCCCCGTCCCCGGCAGGACCCCCGGCAAGCCCGGTGCCGTGTTCACCGGCGGCTCCGACCTCGTCGTCCCGGCGAACACCGACGTCGAGGAGGGCGCCGTCGAGGTCGTCGCCGCGCTCGCCGGCGCCCGGTGGAACACCGAACTGGCCCGCACCATGAACTACGTCCCCAACAAGGCGGGCCTCGCCCGCTCGGTGGCGGGGGAGGAGGGCGTCGCGGCCATGGCCGCCGGAGCCGCACAGGGCCGCGCCACCCCCAGCACCCCCCAGTGGGGCGCGGTCGAGGCCGACAACCCGATCAAGGAGTACATGACCGAGGTGCTCACCGGGGCCGACCCGGCCACCGAGGCCGAGCGCGCCTCCCGCCGCATCACCGAGGCGCTGGCCTTCGACTAGGCGGAGTGGTCCCGGCGGGCGGGCGGCGCGCTCAGTGAGCGATGCTCAGCGACAGCGCGAACCGCCCTTCACCGTCCGTCCACCACCGGGCCGGCTCCAGCCCCGCGGCCGACAGTTCCCCGCTCACCCCCTCCCGCCGGAACTTCGCCGACACCTCGGTGCGCAGCTCCTCGCCCGCCGCGAAGTCCACGGCGAGTTCCAGCGCGGGGATCCGCACCCTCTGCGCGGTGCGGGAGCGCAGCCGCATCTCGATCCACTCGTGCTCGGCGTCCCACAGCGCCACGTGGTCGAAGGCGGCCGGGTCGAAGTCGGCGCCCAGCTCCCGGTTGATCACGGTCAGGACGTTCTTGTTGAAGGCGGCCGTCACCCCGGCCGCGTCGTCGTACGCCCTGACCAGCACCTTCTCGTCCTTCACCAGGTCCGTGCCCAGCAGCAGGGCGTCGCCCGGGTCGAGCAGGGCGCGGACCGAGGCGAGGAACGCGGCACGCCCGGCCGGCAGCAGATTGCCGATGGTGCCGCCGAGGAACGCCACCAGCCGCGGTCCCGGCGTGCCGGGCAGCGCCAGCCGGGCGGTGAAGTCGGCGACCAGCGCGTGCACGTCGAGTCCCGGCCGCTCGCCGGCCAGCGCCCGCCCGGCCAGGGTGAGGGCGCTCTCGCTGACGTCGACGGGAACGTAGCTGCGCAGCCCGGTGAGGGCGTCGAGCAGATACCGCGTCTTCTCCGAGGACCCGGAGCCCAGTTCGACCAGGGTGCGGGCCCCGGACGCCGCGGCGATCTCGCCGGAACGGGCCAGCAGGATCTCGCGTTCGGCGCGCGTCGGGTAGTACTCGGGCAGCGCGGTGATCCGCTCGAACAGCTCGCTGCCGTGGGCGTCGTAGAACCACTTCGGCGGCAGCGTCCTGGGGCTGCCGGTCAGGCCCGCGCGGACGTCGGCGCGCAGGGCGGCGCCGGCGGCGTCCTCGGGGAGGGCGCGGGTGAGGAGGAACGGACTCACGTACGGGGCTCCTTCGGACGTGCGGGTGCGACGGCGGGCGCCGGCGCGCCGCCGGGCTCCTTGAGCGGGGTCAGCAGGACATCCGTGCGGCTCGCCGCGAGCAGGGTGCGGTCGGGGACCTCGCGCCAGCGCGGATCGTCGTCGTAGGGCTCGGAGGCCACGACGGTGCCGCCGCCGGCCCGGACGAGGTACCACAGCGTGTCGCCCCAGGCGGTGGCGGTGACCGTGTCGCCGTCGGTGAGCAGCAGGTTGAGCCGGGACCCGGGGGCCGCCGCGGCGACCTCCAGGACCGTGTCGGCCAGCGCCTGCCCCTCCGTGTCACCGGCCCGCAGCCGGGCCAGCACCAGGGCCCACACGAACGCCGAGTCGTTACGGGCCTCCAGCGACAGCACGTCCTCGGCGGACAGGGCGGTCACCAGCGGCGCGAGCGAGCCCGGCCAGCCCGGCACCGCACCGTTGTGGCTGAACAGCCAGGTCCCGGCGGCGAACGGCGCCGCCGCGGCCTCGGCGTCGGCACCGGACAGGGTCGCGTCCCGCACGGCGGCGAGCAGTGCCCGGGTCCGCACCACGCGGGCCAGGTCGGCGAACGACAGGTCCGCCCAGACCGGGCCCGCCCGCCGGTACCGGGCCGGCACCGGGTCGCCCGGCGCGTACCAGCCCACGCCGAAGCCGTCGGCGTTGACCGTGCCGTACCGCTGCCGCCGGGGCGCCCAGGACTGGCGGTACAGGGCGTGCGCCGGCTCCACGAGCAGCCTCCCGAGCGGCTCCCCGGGCCCCACGTAGGCCGTGTGACGGCACATCAGACGTCCTCCGAGCGCGCCGTGCGGAACCCGGAGAAGATCTGCCGCCGGATCGGACGGTCCCAGTTGCGGAACGTGCCCCGGCAGGCCACCGCGTCGACGGCGAACGAACCGCCGCGCAGCACCTTGTGACCCGGCCCGAAGAACACCTCCGAGTACTCCTTGTACGGGAACGCCCTGAACCCCGGGTACGGCAGGAAGTCGCTCGCCGTCCACTCCCACACGTCGCCGATCAGCTGCCGTACCCCGAGCGGCGACTCACCGGCCGGGTAGCTTCCGGCGGGCGCCGGACGCAGATGCCGCTGCCCGAGGTTGGCGTGCTCGGCACCGGGATCGGCGTCGCCCCAGGGGTAACGCGTCGAGCGGCCGCCGGCCGGATCGTGCCGGGCGGCCTTCTCCCACTCGGCCTCGGTGGGCAGCCGGCGCCCGGCCCAGCGGGCGTAGGCGTCCGCCTCGTACCAGCACACGTGCAGCACCGGCTCGTCGGGCGGCACGGCCTCGGTGACACCGAACCGGCGCCGCAGCCACTGCCTTCCGTCCCGCCGCCAGAACAGCGGGGCCGTCAGGGAGGCGCGGCGGACGTGGGCCCAGCCCTCGGCGGTCCACCAGCGCGGCTCGTCGTAGCCGCCGTCCTCGATGAAGGCCTGGTACGCGGCGTTCGTCACCGGGGTGGTGTCGATGCGGAAGGGCGCCACCTCGCGCCGGTGCGCGGGGCGTTCGTTGTCCAGCGCCCACGGCTCGTCCGAGGTGCCCATGGTGAACGGGCCACCCGGGACGAGGACTTCGGACGGGCCCGTGAACAGCGGCACGGGCTCCGGGTCGGGGGCGTCCAGGGCCCGCGGGCCCCGGCGGAGCTGATGGGTGATCAGCATGGTCTCGTCGTGCTGCTGTTCGTGCTGCGCGATCATCCCGAAGACGAAACCCGCCTCCGTCAGCCGCGTCCCGTGGAACGCGGCGCCCTCCAGCACGTCCAGCGCCCGGCCGCGCACATCGGCGGCGTACCGGCGCGCCTCGTCCGGCGGCAGCAGCGGCAGCTTCGGGCGTTCGGCACGCGGGTGCTCGAAGGCGTCGTAGAGGCTGTCGATCTCCGGCCGTATCGCCTCCTGACCGGCGACGGCCCGCAGCAGCCATTGTTCCTCCTGGTTGCCGATGTGCGCCAGGTCCCACACCAGCGGGGACATCAACGGCGAGTGCTGCGCGGTCAGATCGGGTTCGTCGACGCAGCCGGTGAGCAGCGTGGTGCGGTCCCGTGCGGTGATCAGCGAGGCGACCGCGCGCTCGCGCAGGGCTTCGGCGTCCAGGGCGGGGTCGGTCATGAGGACGTGTCCTTCCCGTGCGGGGAACCGCCGTGCGGGGGGCGGGGGCGGGCGCCGGGGGAGTACGGCGTGCCGGCGCCGTCCGTGGCGCGGGACGTCCGGTGCCGGTCGTCGAGCAGTTCGTCGAGCAGGTCGTCGGCCGGGCAGCGGCCCCGGACGACATAGCGGTTGCGGTAGGCCGCGACCGCGTCGACCACCTCGGTGGTGGCGCCGAGCCGGGGCAGGGCGCCCAGCGCCGCCGCGAAACAGGTGACGGCCACCTCGCGCAGCTCCGGGTCGGCCGGCCCGTCGCGGGCGGCGTCCCGCCAGAGCGGGTTGTGCGGCGCGGGCATGCCGTCCATCCGCTCGGCCAGTGGTTTCACCGCCCGGTAGGCGGTCTCGGCGGCCTCCGGGTCGTCGAACAGGGCTGCGGTCACGGCCAGCGGCACGATCCAGCCGTCGTCGCCGGGCTGCGCGTCGATCATGCGCAGTTCCAGGTGTCCGCGCGGTCTGACCGGCGGGAACAGGGTCGTGACGTGGTAGTCGAGGTCCTCCCGGGTCGGCGGTCTGGGCACGGCGGACCTGGTCCACTCCCGGAAGGTCAGCCCCCGCGGGACCTGCCACGGCCCGCCGTCGCGCCGTACGCACATGACGGGCGCGTCCAGCACGTGCCGGGCCCAGGCGCCGCGCGGGTCGGCGTCCAGGGCGGGGCCGCCCGCCCGGCCGGTGCCGATCTGGGCCCAGCGCAGCTGCCGCGTGGACACCCAGCCGGTGGGCCGGTGGCCGGCCATCGGGGAGTTGGCGAACACGGCGAGCAGGACCGCGCCCAGCTGGTGCGCCAGCCACCAGCGCCGTACGTGGCCGAGGGGGCCGGGCTCCTCGTACCCGGCGTCCAGACACACCTGCACGGAGGCGGAGGTGCACATCATGGCCCGGCCGGCGGGGCCGGTGCGGTCGAGGCAGGCCTCCATGGCGTCGTAGCGCGGTTCGCGCAGGAACCGGCGGGGCGGGTGCCAGGGGTCGTGGCCGAGGCCGACCAGCACCAGGCCGTCCCGGCGCAGTACCGCGCGGACGGCGTCGAGGTCGGCGGAGACGGCGGCGACGCACTCCATCAGGGAGGCGGCGGGCGGCGAGCTCAGCTCCAGCTGGCCGCCGGGCTCGATGGTGAGCGCCGACCTCAGGGGCACGGTCCGCAGGGCGGCGTAGGCCGCCTCGAGTCGTTCGGGTGACACGGGGAGCCGCGGTTCCCGCAGCTCGTGGACGAGCCATTCCACCTCGACCCCGAGGCGGCGCGGCGGTCCGGTCTTGAAGCAGATGCCCCGCATCAGGGCCTCCGCCTCGGCTTCCGTGACGGCGGGGCGTGGCGCGGAACAGCCATCTGTCGTATCGGACATGTCGGGACACTCCTGTGATTCCACATGTCGCCGGCCCGGAGGTTGGACGGTCCCGGCCGGCACCAACCCGTCCACCCAAAACCTTCGCGTCGCCCGACACAAGGGCGCCTGGCGGGGCGTTCCGGGGCGGTTGTCCTTTCGTCCGGCCTGTCCCCGGGGGCTTCGCCGCCCGTTTCCCGGACCTTCCGGGGGAGGCGAAACTCCGTTGCGCCGCATCACGAGCATCGCTCACGATGCCTGCGTGAGCACGACGAGCGGGACCGCGCGGCGCGCGGTCACGGCGGCTACGGGGGTGGCGCCGTGAGCGGGCGCCGCGCGCGGCGTCGCCCGCGGGACGAGCGGCGCGTGGCCGCAGCGGACCGGGGGTGCGCCCGTGCCCGAGGGACTACGGGGGAGGCTCGTGGCGGCGGGTGCCCGCCGCGCGCCCGCGGCGGCACGGTCCGCGGCGCGTTCGAACGGGCGTTCACGGACCTGTCGCCGGAGGCGGTGGGGGTCAACTCCAGCCGTACCGCTCCCGCAGCCGCTGACGCACGAGGTTGAACCGCATCCGGTCCAGCGCGCACGCCTCCCGGCGCATGCCCTCCTCGTGCAGCCGCAGCACCCGGTCGACGGCGACCCACGACTCCCGGCCCGACCGGTCCCACGGCCCGCTGCCGATCGGCACCCACTCCCGGTCCCCGCCGTGCCGCTTGCTGGACAGCTGCACGGCGAGGAAGGACCCGGCCGCCTCACGGGCGACGACGAGCACCGGACGGTCCTTGCCCCTGCCGTCGTTCTCCTCGAAGGGCACCCAGGTCCACACGATCTCCCCGGGATCGGGGTCGCCGTCGTGCGCGGGCGAGTACTCGGTGCGCACCCGGCCCACCGCGCGGGGAGCGGCCTCGACGGTGGCGGAAGGGCCGTGGCGGCCCGGGGTGTTCTCGGGGCTGTAGGCGGTCACAGGCGTACCGTACGGCACCCGTGGGCCGCCCCGGGCAGGGAGCCTCGCCCGCCCGCCGCCCGCCGCCCGCCGCCCGCCGCCCGCCGCCCGCCGCCCGCCGCCCGCCGCCCCGCCGCCGAGGCGGCCGTGCGTACGACCGGACGTGCCTGACCGGCCTCCCCGGTGGAACCTGGGAGACATGGGAAAGACCGCGCTGATCGTCATCGACATGATCAACACCTATGACCACGTGGACGCCGAGCGGCTGATCCCGTCCGCCGAGTCGGTCGTACCGGTCGTCTCCGCCCTGCTGGAGCGGGCACGGCGGCGGGGCGTACCGGTGATCTACGTCAACGACAACTTCGGCGAATGGCGTTCCCACCACGGCGAGCTGGTCGACAAGGCCCTCGCGGGGTCGCAGGCGGACCTGGTGCGGCCGGTGCGGCCGGACGACTCCTCCCTCTTCGTCGTCAAGGCCAGGCACTCGGTCTTCTTCGAGACCCCGTTGGACTACCTGCTCGGTCAGCAGGGCGTCGAGCGGCTCGTGCTGTGCGGTCAGGTGACGGAGCAGTGCGTCCTCTACTCCGCGCTCGACGCGCACATCCGCCACTACGACGTGGTCGTCCCGCGTGACGCCGTCGCCCACATCCACGCCGACCTGGCGGACGCCGCCCTGCGGATGATGGAACGCAACATGGGGGCGCGGGTGTGCGACAGCCGGGAGTTGTGGGACTGACCCGTTCGGATTCCCGCGCGATCCGTTTCCCGCGCGATCCGTGCCGTCCGCCCTCTGGCGGACGCGCGTAGACCTCGGCCATCATCTTCCTGCACCACTGCACCACTGCACAGCCGCCCCACCGGAAGGTCCGGCTCCCCCCAGGCAGGAAGGTTCGTCCATGCTGGCCGTGAAGGCACTCAAGCCCCTGAGGACGCGCTCCGTCCTCACCGCCCTCGCCCTCGTCGTCGCCCCCGGCGCGGCCGTCGTCGGTACGGCGGGCGAGGCGTCCGCCGCCACCAAGATCAGTCACGCGACCGCGACCTCGATGTTCCGCGACGCCGGCATCACCTGGTCGTCGTCCGGCAACTGCTCGGACCGCAACAACCCCACCTGCACGTCCTTCGACCAGCTCAACCTCGCCACCGCCCAGGGCGCCCAGACGCTCAAGCGGGCCAGCGGCTGCGCGCTGAACATCACCGGCGGCACCGAGACGGGCCACGCCTCCGGGACGTACTCGCACTGGAACGGCTACAAGCTCGACTTCAGCAAGTACACCTGCCTCGGCAACTACATCAAGAACACCTTCGCCTACATCGGAGTCCGCGGCGACGGCGCCCCGCAGTGGCGGTCGGGCGCGGGCAACGTCTACGCCGACGAGGGCAACCACTGGGACGTCACGTTCCACAACTGCGGCGGCTGCTGAGTCCCCCGCGACGCGCCGCCCGGGTCCCGCGCGGGACCCGGGCGGCGCGCCTGGCCGACACTGGCCCCATGAGTTCTCCCGTTCCTCAGCCCCCCGAGGTCCGCCCCTACCTGGACGAGCTGGTCCGCCGCGCCCGCGCCGTCTGCGGCCCCCACCTGGTGAGCGTCCTCGCCGTCGGGTCCCTCGCACTCGGCGACTACCGCCACGGACGCAGCGACATCGACGTGACGGTGGTGGTGGACCCCTCACTGCCCCGGCGGGTGCTGCCCGAACTGGCCCGGGTGCTGGCCCACCCCGCCCTGCCCTGTCCCGCCGCCGGGCTGGAACTGGTCGTGTACCCGGCCGACTTCACCGCACGACCGTCCGGCGAGGCGGGGTACCTGATGGATCTCAACACCGGACCGTCACTGTCCGAGCGGGTGAGCTTCGACCCCGGGGCGGGGCCGTCGTTCTGGTACGCCCTCGACCGTTCCCTCGCGCACCAGGAGGGCCTGCCGCTGTTCGGCAGGCCGGTACGCGAGGTGATCGCCGCGCCGGAACGGGGCACCGTGCTCGCCGCACTCCGCGCCTCCGTGCGGGAACACGCCGAGGGCGAGGGGCATGTGGCCGACAACCGCGTCCTCAACGGCTGCCGTTCCGTCGTCTACTGCCGGACGGGTCGTTGGCTCGCCAAGCGCGGGGCGGGCGAGGCGGTCGCCGCCTCCGAGGAGGACTTCCGGCCACTGATCACCGACGCGCTGCGCAGTTTCGAACGCCCCCGGGAATCCGCGCTCGTGCTGCCCCGGGCGGCGGTGCGGGACTTCCTGGCCTGGGTGGCCGGGCGCGTGGACGAGGCGGTCGAGGCCGAGACCGCACGCTGACCCGGCCCGCCCGCCCGCCCGGCCCGCCCGCCCGGCCCGCCCGGCCCTGCCGGGAGACGGGCGACCGCGCCGGTTTCCGGCCGACGGGCCCCCGGGCGGACGCTTTGAACGCTCGACAGGCGACGGCGCCGCTGTCTAGGCTTCCGGACGCGGCATCGCGTGTCGGTCACCGGCTGGGTGAGGCATGGAGGTGCCGGGATGCCCACGGAGGCATTGACACAGTGCCAGTAGAGTTCAACCACACCATCGTCCTCACCCGTGACCGGGAGAAGTCCGCCCGTTTCCTCGCCGGGATCCTGGGGCTCGAGGTCGGGGAACCGGCCGGGATGTTCCTGCCGGTGACGACCGCCAACGGCGTCACCCTGGACTTCGCGACCGTCGACATCGACATCCCGGCGCAGCACTACGCGTTCCTCGTCTCCGAGGACGAGTTCGACGCGATCCTCGCCCGGCTCGTGGAGGCCCGGATCCCCCTCCAGGCCGACCCGCACGGCAGGCACCCGCGCCACATCAACCGCAACGACGGCGGACGCGGCGTCTACTTCCGGGATCCGGCCGGCCACGGCCTGGAAGCCGTCACCCGCCCCTACGGCACCGACCCGGCCTCACCGCTGAACGGTGTCACGGAGGAGGTCCCCGGAGCCGTCTAGTGCCGCGTCGGCCAGGGAGACCCTGGCCGACGCGGCACCGGAAGCGTGACCGGCCGGGACGGGTTCCGCCCCGGCCCGGCCGGTCAGCCCCCGTCCGAGGGCAGCGACGCGGGCGCCGGTCCCGGCCGCCGCGAGGTGTCGTGGTCGTCGCGGCGCGGGAGCAGCAGCGGAGTGGCCAGCAGCAGGAGGCCGGCGAGGCCGATCGCGGTCCGCGGGCCGGTGAGGGCGGCCAACAGCCCCCACAGGGCGGTCAGTACGGCGATGACGGCCTTGCTCGTCGCCGACCACGCGGACAGCGTCCGGACGACCCGGTCCGCCGGGGTCAGCTCCAGCCGCCGGGTGGCGAACACCGGGTTGAACACGCCCATGCAGGTGATCAGCCCGAACTCCACCACCATCACGAGCACCAGCCCGCCCGTGCCCGGCCCGGTGAACGCCAGCCCGAGCAGCCAGCACGCCCGCAGGGTCCCCGATACCCGCAGCACCCGCTGCGATCCGAACCGCCGGACCAGCCGCCGGGACGACCGCGAGCCGATCAGGCCGCCGACGCAGGGCACGGCGAAGGCGAGCCCGTACTGCCAGGGCGCGAACCCCAGCGGGCCCACCATCAGCACGACGAGCAGCGGCGAGACAGCCATGATCAGCCCGCTGACCAGGACGGTGTTGAGGAACAGCGGGCGCAGCGCCGGACTGGCGAGGACGAACCGCCACCCGTCGAGGAGGTCACCCGCCCGGAGCCGCGCGTCCTCGGCGGGACGCACGGGACGCCTGTCCTCACCGCCGGCCGCGCCGAGGGCACCGGCCGACAGCAGGTAGCTGACCGCGTCGGCGACCACCGTGGTCACCGGACCGAACCAGCCGATCGCCGCGCCGCCGAGCGGCGGCCCGAGCATGGTCGCGGTCCAGTTCGTCGCCTCGAACCGCCCGTTCGCCACGAGCAGCCCTTCCTCGGGCACCAGTTCCTTGAGGAACGCCCCGACGGCCGCGTGGAAGGTGATGTCGGCCGCGGCGACGACGACCGACACCACCAGGAGCTGCCCCACGGTGAGCGCGTCGAGGACGTACGCGACCGGAACGCTGAGCAGCACCGCGCACCGGAGGAGATCCGTCGCGATCATCACCGGGCGCTTGCGGCGGAACTCCACCCAGGGGCCCAGCGGCACCGAGAGCACCGCGCCCACCGCCGGTCCCACGGCCGCCAGCAGCGACACCTCGGCCGGATGCGCGTCCAGCACCAGCACCGCGACCAGGGCGAACGCGTCGAACGCGCACCTGGTGCCGAAGGTGCTGATCCCGTACGCCGCCCACAGCCACCCGAACCGCCCCGGCGTCCGCCCCCGCACCACGCCCCGCTCACCCCCGCAGTCCCGGCGCCGGCCGCCGGCGACCGGCACATCCAAGCGGGTGCGGGAGGGGCCGCGCAAACGGCGTCCGGCCGGATCCCGCACAACGGGCCGCGACAGCCGGTTTGCCCGCCGCGCGGCGGGCTACGCGGCGGGCACGGGGAAAACACGCAGACCACTGACCAGGAGGTGCCCATGACCCGGTACGTACGGGACGTGATGTCCGCGCACACCACGTCCGTCGAGCCCATGACCACGGTGGCGCGGGCGGCGCGCCTCATGCGTGAGCAGGACATCGGCGACGTCCTCGTCGCGTACGACTGTGACCTGTTCGGCGTGCTCACCGACCGCGACATCGTGCTGCGGGCCGTCGCCGAGGGCAGCGACCCCGAGACCACGGCGGTCGGCTCCCTGTGCACGCGCCCGCCCCTGGTGACCCTCGGCCCCGAGGACACCACCGATCACGCCGTCGAGCTGATGCGGCGGTACGCCGTCCGCCGCCTGCCGGTGGTCGAACACGGCGGCTGCCCCGTGGGCCTGGTCAGCCTCGGCGACCTGGCCGTCTCGGAGGACCCGCACTCCGCCCTGGCGGACATCAGCACGGCGGCCCCGACCCGCTGAGGAGCCCGACCCGCTGAGGAGGAGGCCCGCCCGGCGCCGCTCAGCCGTCGACCGTGAGCGCACAGGACCACCCGTACGGCCCGGGCCCGATGCGCAGTTCCTCCCAGGCCACGGTCGTCGGCACCACTCCGGTGACCCGTACGTCCGCCAGGCGCGCGACCGCCAGCCGCACGTCGAGGCCGCCCTCGGCCTCGTCCGCCTCCACGTCGACCGGCACCTGCCCGTACGCCTCGAGCCGGTAGAGGATCTCGTCCAGCAGCGCGGCCAGCAGATCGTCGTCGCTGGCCTCGTCCAGCCGGATGCGGCCCACGCCGGTCGGCCGCACCCCGGAGACGTCGGCGAAGCACTCCACCACCGCCACCACCGCCTCCGCCAGACAGTTCTCCCGGCTCGCCGCCCACGCCTCGATGCGGACGTCGTCCTCCTGCGGCACCGCCCGGTGCCCGCTCGTGTCCTGCCCTGGCGCCTGCCCGTCGTCGCCCGTGTCACCGACCATGAACCACGCCTGCCCGGCCCCCGCGTCCCCATGCCGGGCGGGACCCGCTTCGGGCGTACGGAAAGCGGGTACGCGGGTGCGGACCGGGTGCCCGGGCGCCGTCCCCGGCACGAAGGGAGGTCGTCGGCCATGCTGTTCCGTGATCGCCGGCAGGCCGGACGCGCACTGGCCGCACGGCTGCGGGAGCGGCGGGACGAGGGTGCGCTGCCCGACCCGCTGGTGCTGGGACTGCCCCGCGGTGGCGTCGCCGTCGCCGCCGAGGTCGCCCGGGCGCTGGACGCCCCGCTCGACGTCCTCGTGGTACGGAAGGTCGGCGCCCCCTTCCAGGAGGAGTTCGGGGTCGGCGCGATGGCCGGTGACGGCGTTCCGGTCTTCGACGAGGCCACCCTGCGCCGGCTGGGCCTGGGCGAGGCCGACCTCGCGCCCGTCGTCGAGCGCGAGCGCACCGAGCTGCGCCGCCGCGAACAGCTCTACCGCCAGGGGCGGGACGCCCCCGAGGTGCGGGGGCGGACCGTGGTCGTCGTCGACGACGGACTGGCGACCGGCTCCACCGCCCGCGCCGCGCTGCGCGCCCTGCGCTCGCGCGCCCCCGGCCGCCTCGTGCTGGCCGCCCCGGTCTGCTCACCGGAGGGGGCCGCGCTGATGCGCTCCGAGGCCGACGAGGTGGTGTGTCTGCACGAGCCGGCCGCGTTCATGGCGGTGGGCCAGTGGTACGAGGAGTTCGACCAGCTGACGGACGAGGACGTGCTGGAGGCGCTGCGCCGGCTGCAGGCGTAGGTGCGGTTCGGACGACCGGGGCCGCGCGAGCCCGTCAACGGCCGCCCCCGCCGGCTCACCGGCCGGTCCGGTCCCGCGGAACGCCGGCCGGACGGGCGGGGGAGAGGACGGGGGCGCCGCGGTCGTCGAGGGCGCGGCCCCGGGGCGAGCCGCAGCGGGTCCACGGCGTGCCGCCCGCCGCGGTGCCGTGCCGGGAGACCACCCGGGACGGCTCGGCGTCGTCCGGCCGCCCGCGGTGCGGGCAGGGGGTGCCGGTGGTCCCCGCGGCGCCGGTCGTGCCGGTCATGGCGACTCCCCGCTTCGTCGTCCGGGTGCTCCGGCGCGCAGGCCGTCCATGACGAGGTCGAACAGCCGGGTGGCGCGCGGCTGCCAGTCGTCGGCCGGGTCGAGCTGCCAGAGGCCGCCGATCGCGAGGACGAGGTCGTCCGCCGTCACCCCCGGGCGAATGGTTCCGGCCTTCTCGCAGGCGCGCAGCAGGAGTTCGGCCGCCTCGGTCACCGGGCTGTGGCCCGGTTTCGCCGGTCTCCCCGGGCCGCTGGTGGCCTGCCGGATGGCGTCGGCCAGACCGGCCTTGGCCATGGCGAACCGGGCGAGCCGGTCCATCCACTCGCGCAGCGCGCGGTCGGGTTCCCGGGTGCTGAGCAGCTGGGCCGCGCTGTCGGCGACCTGCTGCATCTCGTACCGGTAGATCTCCAGGACGAGTGCCTCACGGCTGGGGAAGTTCCGGTAGAACGTCCCCTGTCCGACGCACGCCTTCTTGGCGATCACGCTCAGCGGGGTGTCGGCCGAGCGGGTGAGTTCGGCCAGGGCCACCCGCAGGATGCGTTCGCGGTTGCGCTGCGCGTCCGCCCGCTGGGGTGCCTCCGCGCGCCGGGGCGCGTCCTTGTGGTGCCCCACTCGTCCTCCTCGCGGGCTCTGGCCGAAACCCGCCCTTGCTCAACCGGACAGCTGTCCACTACGTTTCCGAGTAACGGACAGCTGTCCGCTTCGTTCCGATCGTATCGGCGGACACGGACGGCGTGCCACGGCCACTCGGCCTGCCTCGGACCACCTGGTCCCACGCCCTCCGCACCCCACATGCTCCCGGACGCTCCTCGTTCCGTACAGCTCGCCCCCCAACGTCACCGACTCGTCCGCCTTCCAGATCCGTGAAAGAAGGCTGCTCATGGCCCCCTCGACGTCCAGCACCGTCACCCTGAACATCAACGGCGAGAAGCACACGCTGTCCGTCGACCACCGCACCACCCTGCTCGACGCCCTGCGCGAACGGCTCGATCTGACCGGCACCAAGAAAGGCTGCGACCAGGGGCAGTGCGGGGCCTGCACGGTCCTGGTCGACGGCCGCCGCACCGTGTCCTGCCTGCAACTGGCCGTCGCGTCCGGCGAACGGGAGATCACCACCGTGGAGGGCGTGGCCGAGGGGGAGCTGCTGCACCCCGTGCAGCAGGCCTTCCTCGACCTGGACGGCTTCCAGTGCGGCTACTGCACCCCCGGTCAGATCTGCTCCGCCATCGCCGTCATCGAGGAGCACGCCGCGGGCTGGCCCAGCGCCGTCACCGAGGACGTACGGCCCGAAGCGGGACCGCCACCCCTGACGCCCGAGGAGATCAAGGAACGCATGAGCGGCAACCTGTGCCGCTGCGGCGCCTACGTGCAGATCGCCGAAGCGGTCGCCCGCGCCGCCGCCGGGACCCGTACCCGGAACACCGCGCACGAGGGGGCCTGGGCATGAGGGAGTTCGACTACCGGCGCGCCGACGACGTCTCCGGCGCGGTCGCCCTGCTCGACGCCGATCCCGAGGCCCGCTACCTGGGCGGCGGCACCAATCTCGTCGACCTGATGAAGACCGGCGTGGAGCGCCCGGCCCGTCTCGTCGACGTCCGTGCCCTGCCGCTGGACCGGATCGAGCCGGCCGACGACGGCGGACTGCGCATCGGCGCCACCGTCACCAACAGCGACCTCGCCGCGCACCCCGCGGTCCGCGAGCGCTACCCGGCGCTCACCCAGGCCGTGCTCGCCGGCGCCTCCGGTCAGCTGCGCAACATGGCCACGGTCGGCGGCAACCTGCTCCAGCGCACCCGCTGCGGCTACTTCACCGACCTGACCCGGCCCTGCAACAAGCGGGAGCCCGGCAGCGGCTGCTCCGCCGTCGAGGGCGAGCACCACAACCACGCCGTCCTGGGCGCCTCCGACCACTGCGTGGCCGTGCACCCCTCCGACATGGGGGTGGCGCTGGCCGCCTTCGACGCCGTCGTCTCCTACGAGACGGTCGACGGGCCGGGGCGGTTGCCGCTGGCCGACTTCTACCTCCCGGTGGGCGACACCCCGCACCGGGAGACCGCCCTGCCGCCCGGCGCGCTCGTCACCGGCGTGACCCTGCCGCCCGCGCCGGTCGCGGCCCGCTCCCGCTACCGCAAGGTCCGCGAACGCGCCTCGTACGCCTTCGCGATCGGCTCGGTCGCCGCGGCCCTCGACGTCGGCGACGGCGTCGTGCGCGAGGTGCGCCTCGCCTTCGGGGCGGTCGCGTCCCGGCCCTGGCGGGCCCGTGCCGCCGAGCGCGTGCTGACCGGGGCCCCGGCCACCGCGGAGTACTTCGCCGCGGCGGCGGACGCCGAACTCGCGGCCGCCAGGCCGCTGCCCCACAACGCGTACAAGGTGACACTCGTGCGCAACCTCGTGGTGGCCGTGCTGTCCGAACTCGCCGAGGAGGCCGCCCGATGACCACCGCCACGACCCCTCCCACGACGGTGCCGGGCGCCGTCGGTACCGCCCACACCCGCGTCGAGGGCCGGGACAAGGTCACCGGAGCCGCCCGCTACGCCGGTGAGATCCCCTTCGCCGGCCTCGCCCACGGCTGGCTGGTGCTGTCCACCGTCGCCCGCGGCCGGGTCCTCTCCGTCGGGACCGCCCCGGTCCTCGACATGCCGGGCGTGCTCACCGTGCTGCACCACGGCAACGCCCCGCGTCTGCACCTCGACTACATCGGCATGCTGGGCGTTCCGCCGGACCCGACGGCAGCCGTCTTCCAGAACGACCGCGTTCCGCACGCCGGGTGGCCCGTCGCGCTCGTCGTGGCCGAGACGCCGGAGCAGGCCCGGGAGGCCGCCGAGGCGCTCGTCGTCACCTACGAGCGGGAGCCGCACGACATCGAGCTGACCGCCGACCGCCCGGACGCCTATCCGGTGGACGGGCACATGCCCGCGGTGACGGAGAAGGGCGACCTGGACGCCGAACTCGCGGCCTGCGCGCACGTGGTGGACGTGGAGTACACCACACCCGAGGAACACCACGGCATGATGGAACCGCACGCGGCGACCGCCCTGTGGGAGGGCGGCCGGCTCGAGGTCGTCGACTCCAACCAGGGCACCACCTGGGTCGCCGACGAGCTGGCGCGGATGTTCTCGCTGGACGCGTCCGCGCTGCGCGTGCGCTCCGAGCACGTCGGCGGCGGTTTCGGCAGCAAGGGCGTGCGGGCCCACCAGGTGTCCGCCGTGATGGCGGCGACCGCCCTGCAGCGGCCCGTCCGCGTGGTGCTGACGCGCCGTCAGATGTTCTCGCTCACCGGTTACCGCAGCCCCACCGTCCAGCGGGTCCGGCTCGGCGCCGACCCCGGGGGCCGGCTGCGCGCCCTGGACCACCGCTCGGTGAGCCGGACGTCGAGGGTCTGGGAGTTCGTCGAGCCGAGTGCCGGCGTGGCGCGCGTGATGTACGACGCCGACGCCCACCGCACCTCGAACGAGGCCGTACGGCTGGACGTCCCCTCCCCGACGTGGATGCGCGGACCGGGCGAGGCACCGGGCTCGTTCGCCCTGGAGGCGGCGCTCGACGAACTGGCCGAGCGGTGCGGGGTCGACCCGATCGAGCTGCGGCTGCGCAACGACCCCGAGTACGGCCCGGTCTCCGGGCTGCCGTTCGCCGGCCGCAACCTCGCCGCCTGCTTCCGCGAGGGCGCCCGCCGCTTCGGCTGGGCCGAGCGCGACCCGCGCCCCGGCGTGCGCCGTGAAGGGCGCTGGCTGCTGGGCACGGGCACGGCCGCGGCGTCCTTCCCCTCGGGCGCCCTCCCGTCGACGGCCGCGATCACCGCGGAGGCGGACGGCACCTTCACCGTGAAGATCGCCGCGGCCGACATCGGCACCGGGGCCCGTACCGCGCTCACCCTGGTCGCCGCCGACGCCCTCCGGGTGGCGCCCGGCCGGGTCCGGGTGCGGATCGGCGACAGCGACTTCGGCCCGGCGGGGATCGCGGGCGGCTCCATGGGCACCCGCTCCTGGTCCTGGGCGATCACGGCCGCCGCCGACGAGCTCCGGGACCGGCTCGTCCCGGGAGGCGCCGTACCGCCGCAGGGCATCACCGTGCGCTCCGACACCACCGCCGCCGTCGGCGCCCTCGCGCAGAAGGAACGGCACTCCTTCGGGGCGCAGTTCGCCGAGGCCGCCGTGGACGTCACCACCGGCGAGGTGCGGGTGCGCCGGATGCTGGGCATCTTCGCCGCGGGCCGGATCGTCAACCCGCTCACCGCGCGCGGTCAGCTCACCGGCGGCATGATCTGGGGCATCTCCATGGCCCTGCACGAGGAGGCGGTCCGCGACAGCGCCTCGGGCGCCCTCTATGGCGCCGACCTGGCCGGCTACCACGTCGCGACCCACGCCGACGTGCCGGCCGTGGAGGCGGACTGGATCGACGAGGACCAGGACCCCGACGACCCGGTCGGCATCAAGGGCATCGGCGAGGTCGGCATCGTGGGCGCCGCGGCGGCCGTCGCCAACGCGGTCTGGCACGCGACCGGCGTACGCCACCGGAGCCTGCCCATCCGTCCGGACCGGGTGCTGGAGGCGGGAGGACCGCGTGTTTGACATCGCCGGTGAGCTGCACGGCTGGCTGGCCGAGGGCCGGGAGTTCGCCGTCGCCACGGTGGTGGCCGTGGGCGGCAGCGCACCGCGCGGCCCCGGCGCCGCCCTCGCCGTCGACGACGGGGGCACGGCGATCGGCTCCGTCTCCGGCGGCTGCGTGGAGGGCGCGGTGTACGACCTGTGCGTCCAGTCGCTCGAGGACGGCGAAGTCCGTGTCGAACGGTTCGGGTTCAGCGACGAGGACGCCTTCGCGGTCGGCCTGACCTGCGGCGGGGTCATCGACATCATGGTGACCCCGGTCGGTGCCCGGGCCCCCGTCCGGCAGGTGCTGCGGGCGGCGCTCTCGGCGGCCGTCCGGGGCGAGCCGGGCGCGCTCGCCCGGGTCGTCGAGGGCCCGGCGGAACTCCTCGGCGGGACCCTCCTGGTACGCCCGGACGGGTCCTGGGAAGGCGGTCTCGGCGGTCTGCCGGAGCTGGACCGGACCGCGGCCGCGGAAGCCGGGGCCCTGCTGGACGCCGGGCGCACCGGCACCGTCGCCCTGGCGGCGGACGGGTCGTACTGCCCCGGCGGTCTGACCCTGCTGGTGGAGTCGTCCGTGCCGCCGCCCCGCATGATCGTCTTCGGGGCGATCGACTTCGCGGCGGCGCTGGTGCGCGCGGGCAAGTTCCTCGGCTACCACGTCACGGTCTGCGACGCCCGGCCGGTCTTCGCCACCCGGGCCCGTTTCCCGGAGGCCGACGAGATCGTGGTCGACTGGCCGCACCGCTACCTGCGGAGCACCGGGACCGACGCCCGCACGGTGCTGTGCGTGCTCACCCACGACGCGAAGTTCGACGTGCCCCTGCTGAAGGCGGCCCTGGGCCTGCCGACGGCGTTCGTCGGCGCGATGGGCTCGCGCCGCACCCACGCCGACCGCGAGCGGCGCCTGCGCGAGGCGGGCGTGGGGGAGCGGGAGCTGGCCCGGCTCAGGTCCCCGATCGGCCTCGACCTCGGCGCGCGTACACCGGAGGAGACGGCCCTGTCGATCGCGGCGGAGATCGTCGCGGCCCGCCGGGGCGGTACGGGCGTACCGCTGACGGGCTCGGGGACGCCGATCCACCGCGACGGGCGCGACGCGGCGGCGGCCGCCTGAGCGGCGGACACGGGGCGCCGGCGGCTCCGGCCCCCTCCCGGTGCACGGCCTCCCGGGCCGGTCGGGAAGGCGCGGCTGCGGGCGCCGGGCGGCAGGGCACGGCGAAGGGGCCGGAGCGAGCGCTCCGGCCCCTTCGCCGTCGGGGTCAGGCGGCCGCCGGCTCCGCGGCGTGGCCGTGCAGGCGGGCGACGACCTCGGTCAGCTGCCCGGCGACCTCGCTGTCGTCGGCCGGGTGGGTCTCGGCGAAGCGGGTCACGGAGCCGGGGATGGAGAGCTTGATGTCCTCGATCACCTTGCCGCCGGCGATGCCCACGGACTTGCGGGCCTCGTCCTGCGCCCAGACACCGCCGTACTGGCCGAAGGCGGTGCCGACCACGGCGACCGGCTTGCCGCCGATGGCGCCGGCGCCGTAGGGGCGGGACAGCCAGTCGATGGCGTTCTTCAGGACGGCCGGGATCGTGCCGTTGTACTCGGGCGTGAAGAGCAGCAGGGCGTCGGCGCCGGCGGCGGCCTCGCGCAGCTTGACGGCGGCGGCCGGGACGGTGCCCTCGACGTCGATGTCCTCGTTGTAGAAGGGGATCTCCGCCAGACCCTCGTGGAGCACCACTTCGGCGCCCTCGGGGGCGAGCTTGACCGCGGCCTCGGCGAGCTGGCGGTTGTGCGAACCGGCGCGGAGGCTGCCGACGAGAGCGAGGATGCGAACAGACATGACGATTCTCCAGGGCTCTGAAACATGGTCTCAATAATCCGGACCGGAGTCCGCTTTTCCGTTGTAGCACCTCAACCGGACCGCGGTCCAGTTTCTTCCCGATGCTTTACGCTGGTTTCATGTCCGCCGTCCCGCCGCCCGCCCCGACGCCCCAGGAGTCCGTCGCACCGCAGGAGCTGCTGCGACTGGGCGCCGGGGCCGACGAGCCCTGTCTGCGCGCCGACGCCGCACGCAACCGGGCGCGGCTGCTGGAGGCGGCCGCGAAGCTGGTCGCCGAACGCGGGGCGGACGGCGTCACCATGGAAGAGGTGGCGGCGGCGGCCCGCGTCGGCAAGGGGACGGTGTTCCGCCGCTTCGGCGACCGCACCGGCCTGCTGACGGCGCTCCTCGACCACTCCGAGAAGAAGTTCCAGGCCGCCTTCCTCACCGGACCCCCGCCGCTCGGGCCGGGCGCACCGCCCGCCGAGCGGCTGCGCGCCTTCGGCCTCGCCATGCTCCGCCGGACCGCCGACGAGCTGGAGCTGCAACTGGCCGCCGAACCGCAGGCCGGCCGCCGCTTCACCAACCCGCCCCGCCGGGTGCTGCGCCACCACGTCACCCTGCTGCTGCGCGAGGCGGTCCCGGACGCGGACTGCGAACTCCTCGCCCACACGCTGATGGCCCAGCTCGACCCCGCCCTGATCCACCACCTGATCCGGCAGTGCGGCATGCCGCCGGAGCGGCTGGAAGCCGTCTGGGTGGATCTGGTCGACCGGGTGACACGCCCGGCGCCCTCCCGCTGACGGCCTCAACTCACCCGGCGGCAAGCGCCGTTGGCGCTTCTGCAAGGATGCGGTACGTCATGGTGCAGATATCGAACCCGCCCGCGTCCGCGTCCCCCGCACCGACGCGCTCCGTACCCACGAGCGCCGATGTGGCCCGCCTGGCCGGCGTCTCGCGCGCGACCGTCTCCTACGTCCTGAACAACGCCGGTGCCGTCCGGATCAGCGAACCCACCCGGCGCCGGGTCCGCGAGGCCGCGAGGGAACTCGGGTACGTGCCGCACGCGGCCGCCCGCAGCCTGCGCGCCGGGCACAGCCGTACGGTCCTGATGCCCGCGCCGGCCTTCCCCGTCGGCCCGCTGTACAGCCAGTTCATCACCGACCTGCAGGGCGCCCTCGGCCGCCTCGACTACACGGTCGTGCAGTACGGCACCGCCCGCCCGCACGACGACGAGGCCGCCCGTGCCTGGGCCGAACTGCGGCCCGTGGCGGTCCTGGTGCCCGGTTCCGGACTCGGCCCGCGGGGCGTCGAGGTGCTCAAACGCTCCGGCGCCCGGGCCGTCGTCACCCTCGGCCCCGAGACCGTCGAGGGCGCGCACGCCCTGCTCATGCACCACGACGTCGTCGGCCACAGCGCGGGCGCCCACCTCCTCGCCCGGGGCCGCCGCCGGATCGGCGTGATCGTCCCCAGGGAGCCCGGCCTGAAGGCGTTCTCCGCGCCCCGCCTGGCCGGGGTGCGCGCCGCCCTGCGCGGCACGGACGCCACGGTCACCGAACTGCCGCTCGCCCACGACGAGGGGGCCGCCGCCCGGCTCGCCGCCCGGTGGCGCGACCTCGGGCTCGACGCGGTGTTCACGTACAACGACGAGTACGCGATGCTGCTGATGCGCGCGCTGCTGGACGAGGGCGTCCGCATCCCCGAGGAGACCGCCCTGATCGGCGCCGACAACCTGATGCTGGGCCGGCTGCTGCGGCCCCGGCTGAGCACCGTCCACCTCGACCTGCCGTCCGGCCGTGAGCTGGCCGAACTGGTCGACCGCGCGGTGCGCGACCCGGCCGCCGCACCCGAGGCCCACAAGGTGCTGGGGGCGTCGGTGGTGGGACGCGAGTCGACCTGACATCGTGGAAGGCGGTGGCCGGTACACGACCAGGACGTTGCGCGCTCAACCAGGCGGGTAGGCGAAGGGCTCCCAGGCCGCCGCCACCCCACGGCGCGCCGGTGACCGATCGGAGAGCCGTCATGACGCTGCCCGACCTCACGACCCGCCCGTCCCGCCGGCTCGCGGGCCCCGAGTACACCGTCACCGAGCCCGCCACCGGTGACGTCCTCGGCACCGTCACCCTCGCCACCGCCGAGGACGTCGGGGACGCGGCCGCGGCCGGCCGCGCCGCCCAGCGGGAGTGGGCGGGGGCTGCGCACTTCGTCCGGGCCGGAGTGCTCCGCAGGGCCGGCGACCTGTTCGCCGGCCACGCCGGACTGCGCGCCTGGCTGATCCGCGAGGCCGGCAGCATCCCCGACAAGGCGGACTTCGAACTCCACGTCGCCGCCCAGGAGTGCTACGAGGCCGCCGCCCTCGCCTCCCGCCCGACCGGGCAGGTGCTGCCCACCGAGGAACCCCGGCTGTCGTACACCCGGCGCGTGCCGGTCGGCGTGGTGGGCGTGATCGCACCGTTTAACGCCCCGCTGATCCTGTCCGTCCGCTCCGTCGCCCCGGCACTGGCGCTCGGCAACGCCGTCGTGCTCAAACCCGACCCGCGCACCGCGGTCTGCGGCGGACAGGCCCTCGCCGCCGTCTTCGCCGGGGCGGGACTGCCCGAAGGACTGCTGCACGTGCTGCCGGGCGGCGCGGAGGTCGGTCAGGCGCTGGTCGCGGACCCGCGCGTGCCGGTCGTCTCCTTCACCGGCTCCACCGCCGCCGGCCGCGCCGTCGGTGAGGCCGCGGGCCGCCATCTGAAGCGGGCGCACCTGGAACTGGGCGGCAACTCCGCCCTGATCGTGCTGGAGGACGCCGACCTCGACGCGGTGATCTCCACGGCCGCCTGGGGCTCGTTCTTCCACCAGGGGCAGGTCTGCATGACGGCGGGACGGCACCTGGTCCACGCCTCGCTGTACGACGAGTACGTCGACCGGCTGGCCGCCAAGGCGGAATCGCTCGCCGTCGGCGACCCGCACCGCGAGCAGGTCCAGCTGGGGCCGCTCATCGACCGTACCCAGCTCGCCAGGGTGCACGGCCTGGTCGAGGCCAGCATCACGCACGGGGCCAGACTCGCCGCGGGCGGCACCCACGACCGGCTCTTCTACCGGCCCACGGTCCTCGCCGACGCGGACGACCGCACCCCCGCCTACAGCGAGGAGGTCTTCGGCCCGGTGGCCCCCGTACGGTCCTTCGCCACCGTCGACGAGGCAGTCTCCCTCGCCACCGCCAGCCCCTACGGACTCTCCCTGGGCATCGTCACCGGGGACCCCGCCCACGGCCTGGACATCGCCGAGCGCATCCCGACGGGGACCGTGCACATCAACGACCAGACCGTGAACGACGAGGCCGTCGCTCCCTTCGGCGGCGTCGCCGCCTCCGGCACCGGTTCCCGCGTCGGCGGCGACGCCAACGTGGAGGCCTTCACCGACCTGCGGTGGACCACCGTGCGCAAGGACGTGGCGCGGTACCCGTTCTAGTGCCGCGTCTCGTTCCGCTGCGCCTGCTGCTCGGCGATCTGCTTGCGGACCTCGTCCATGTCCAGCTCGCGGGCCTGCCCGATGACGTCCGTCAGCGCGGCCTCGGGCAGCGCACCGGGCTGGGCGAACACGGCGACCTGGTCGCGCACGATCATCAGCGTCGGGATCGACTGGATGCCGAAGGCCGAGGCCAGCTCCGGCTGCGCCTCGGTGTCCACCTTGCCGAACACCAGGTCCGGGTTCTCCTCCGCCGCCTTCTCGTACACCGGCGCGAACTGCCGGCACGGACCGCACCAGGCCGCCCAGAAGTCGATCAGCACGAACTCGTTGTCCGTGACCGTCTGGTCGAAGTTCTCCTTGGTGAGCTCCACGGTGCTGCTCATGGCGTGTGTCCTCTTCCTGGTGCGGGGGCGAGACTCGGCACAACACGGCCGGCCGGTCACGTATTCCGCGCCCCTGCCCATGTGGCCCGGGGGCACGCCACCCACCAGACTGACGCCATGACGGAAACACAACCGACGCACACGGAACCCACCACCTACGACGTCGTGGTGCTCGGAGCCGGGCCCGTGGGCGAGAACGTCGCCGACCGCACCCGCGCCGCCGGGCTGACCACCGCGGTCGTGGAGAGCGAACTGGTGGGCGGCGAGTGCTCGTACTGGGCGTGCATGCCCAGCAAGGCCCTGCTGCGCCCGGTCATCGCCCGGGCCGACGCCCGCCGCGTCCCCGGCCTGCGCCAGTCCGTCCAGGGGCCCCTGGACGCGGCCGCGGTGCTCGCCCACCGCGACGAGTACACCTCCCACTGGAACGACGACGGCCAGGTCCGGTGGCTGGAGGGGATCGAGGCCGACCTGTACCGCGGGCACGGGCGGCTCACCGGCCCGCGCACCGTCACCGTCACCGGCTCCGACGGCGGCCGGCGCGTCCTCACCGCCCGGCACGCCGTCGCCGTCTGCACCGGCAGCCGTGCCCAGCTGCCCGACCTGCCGGGACTCGCCGAGGTCAGGCCCTGGACCAGCCGGGAGGCCACCGGCGCCCGGTCGGTGCCCGGCCGGCTCGTCGTGGTCGGCGGCGGTGTCGTCGCCACCGAGATGGCCTGCGCCTGGCAGGCGCTCGGCTCCCGGGTCACCGTCCTCGTACGCGGCGGGAACCTGCTGAACCGCATGGAGCCGTTCGTCGGCGACCTGGTCGCCGAGGCCCTCACCGAGGCCGGCGCGGACCTGCGCACCGGCACCTCCGTGAAGTCGGTGACCCGGGAGGACGGCACCGTCCTGGTCGTGACCGACAGCGGTGAGCGGATCGAGGCCGACGAGATCCTCTTCGCCACCGGCCGCGCCCCGCGCACCGACGACATCGGGCTGGAGACGATCGGCCTGGAGCCCGGGTCGTGGCTCACCGTGGACGACAGCCTCCGGGTCACCGGTCACGAGTGGCTGTACGCCGTCGGCGACGTCAACCACCGCGCCCTGCTCACCCATCAGGGCAAGTACCAGGCACGGATCGCGGGCGCCGCCATCGCCGCCCGGGCCGCCGGCGAGCCGCTGCGCGCGCAGGCCTGGGGCGCCCACACGGCCACCGCCGACCACGCCGCCGTCCCGCAGGTCGTCTTCACCGACCCGGAGGCGGCCTCCGTCGGCCTCTCCCTGGCCGAGGCGGAACGAGCGGGCCACCGTGTCCGCGCCGTGGACGTCGACCTGTCCTCCGTCGCCGGCGCCGGTCTGTACGCCGACGGCTACAAGGGCCGCGCCCGCATGGTCGTCGACCTCGAGGACGAGATCCTGCGCGGCCTCACCCTGGTGGGTCCCGGCGTCGGCGAGCTCATCCACTCGGCGACCATCGCGGTGGCCGCCCAGGTCCCCGTCGGACGCCTGTGGCACGCGGTCCCGTCGTACCCGACGATCAGCGAGGTGTGGCTGCGTCTGCTGGAGGCGTACCGGGACGCCTGACCGGCTCGGTCCGCCGGCGACCGCGCCGGGGCGGCGGCGCGACGGGGCGGCCGGCTACGGCAGGCCGAAGCCGAGCTCCCGTGCCGCCCGCCGCGGCGTCGGCTGCGACCAGTACTCCGCCACGGCCTGATGGGAGGCGAGCGAGCGCGGCTCGGCACGGTCGAGGTAGAGCGTGCCGTCGAGATGGTCCGTCTCGTGCTGCACGATCCGCGCGGGCCAGCCGGTGAACACCTCGTCCAGCGCCCGCCCGTGCTCGTCCCGCCCGGTCAGCCGCACCTCGGCGGCCCGGGCCACCACCGCCTGGTAACCCGGCACGCTCAGGCACCCCTCGAAGAACGCGGCCCGCCCGGTGCCGACCGGCTCGTACACCGGATCGACCAGTACCCGGAACGGCTGCGGCACCCGCCCGCGCGCCCGGCGCACCTCCTCCGGGACGGGCGCGGGATCCTCGATCACCGCGATCCGCAGCTCCACCCCGACCTGCGGCGCCGCCAGCCCGACACCCGGCGCCGCGCGCATGGTGACCCGCAGCGCCTCGACGAACCGGGCCAGCAGCACGGAGCCCAACTGCCCCTCGTACGGATCGGTGCCGCGCCGCAGTACCGGATCACCGGCCGTGACGATGGGCAACGGCCCCTCCAGGGACAGCAGTTGCTCGACCCGCTCGGCCAAGGGCGCTCGACGGTCCGGAGTTTCCATCCCGCCAGCATCGCACGCCCTTCACGTGTGTCACAGGTCACACACACATTCCGGGAACTCGGCACTCCGCCACCCCGACCAACACACCACCACCGCCACGACGTCCCCGGAGAACCCCACCCATGACCACCGCTCCCCCG
The DNA here is from genome assembly GCF_043076215.1 of Streptomyces sp. NPDC016640. Classification (NCBI taxonomy): domain Bacteria; kingdom Bacillati; phylum Actinomycetota; class Actinomycetes; order Kitasatosporales; family Streptomycetaceae; genus Streptomyces; species Streptomyces sp. NPDC016640. The sequence continues at coordinate 221,987 of NZ_JBIBRG010000013.1, read as the reverse complement.
ACCACGACGGACGAGGCCCCCGGACCACCCGCCGCCGCGAAGAGCGCATGGGGCACCCTGCGCCCCCTCGTGCTGCGCCTGCACTTCTACGCCGGAGTGCTGGTGGCGCCGTTCCTCCTCGTCGCCGCCCTCACCGGCCTGCTGTACGCCGCCTCCTTCCAGGCCGAGAAGATCGTCTACGACCATGAGCTGACCGTCCCCGTCGGCGAACGCGAACTGCCCGTCTCCGAGCAGGTGGCCGCCGCCCGCGCGGCCCACCCCGAGGGCACGGTCGCCGCAGTACGCCCCTCACCCGAGGCGGACGCCACCACCAGGGTGATGCTGTCCGGCATACCGGGGGTGGACCCGGACCACACCCTGGCCGTGTTCGTCGACCCCTACACCGGGAAGGTGCGCGGCGCGCTGGAGCAGTACGGCTCCTCGGGCGCGCTGCCCCTGCGCACCTGGATCGACGAGTTCCACCGCGATCTGCACCTCGGCGAACCGGGCCGCCTCTACAGCGAGTTCGCGGCCAGCTGGCTGTGGGTGATCGCGGGCGGCGGCCTGGTGCTGTGGTTCTCCCGGCGCCGCGCCCTGCGCACGGTGCGCGGCACCGGCGGACGGCGCCGCACCCTGGGCCTGCACGGCGGCGTGGGCGCCTGGGCCGCGGCCGGCTTCGTCCTCCTCTCGGCGACCGGCCTGACCTGGTCCGCCCATGCCGGCGCGAACATCGGCGAACTGCGCACCGCCCTCGGTCAGGAGACGCCTTCGGTGTCGGCCGCGGCCGGTGAACACGCGGGCCACGACGCGGCCGGCGCCGCGGGGGGCGACGCGGCGCACGGGGCCGGCCTGGACAAGGTCCTCGCGGCCGCACGGGCCGAGGGGCTGGGCGACCCGGTGGAGATCGTGCCGCCCGCCGACGCGCAGTCCGCGTACGTCGTCCGGCAGATACAGCGCAGCTGGCCCGAGAAGCAGGACTCGGCCGCCGTGGACCCCGCGACCGGCGAGGTCACCGACGTCCTGCGGTTCGCCGACTACCCGGTCCTCGCCAAACTCACCCGCTGGGGCATCGATCTGCACACCGGGAGCCTGTTCGGCCCGGTGAACCAGATCGTGCTGATGGCCCTCGCCCTCTCCCTGATCCTGCTGATCCTGTGGGGCTACCGCATGTGGTGGCAGCGGGGCCGCGGCTCCGCCTTCGGCCGGCCGGTCCCGCGGGGGGCCTGGCAGCAGGTGCCGCCGTACGTGCTGGTCCCGCTGCTCGCCCTGATCGCCGTACTGGGCTACTTCGTACCGCTGCTCGGCATCCCCCTGGCGGTGTTCCTCGCCGTCGACGTCGTGCTCGGGGAGATCGCCCACCGCCGCGGACGGCGGACGTACGCGAGCGGCACGACGGTGCGGTGACGCGAGCCCCGCTCGCGCCGGTGCCCGGCCCCCCGACGGGGAACCGGGCACCGGCCGGGGCCGCGGACCTACTCCTGCTCGAACTCGCCACCCAGCGCGGCGGCGAGGCGCAGGTGCGGCCGGGCCTCGCCGTCCCGCCCCTGCCGCTGCAGGGTGCGCCCGAGCATCAGCCGGGCGTAGTGCTCCACCGGGTCGCGCTCCACGACGATCCGCAACTCGGCCTCCGCACGGCGCAGCTGGGCCGAGTGGTAGTAGGCGCGCGCCAGCAGCAGCCGCGGTCCGGTCTGCTCCGGCGCCTCCTCGACCAGCGGGCCCAGGACGCGCGCGGCGGCGGCGTAGTCCCTGGCGTCGAAGAACATCCCGGCGCGCTCCCAGCGCTCGGCCGGCGTTCCGTGGTCGTAGTACGTGATGTCCACTCGTGGCCTCCTTCGAGGCCGACAACCGGAGCAAGTGGTTGAATATTCCACCGTCTCCGGGGGCCCGCCGGGGGACCTTCACCCGAATGGCACACCCGAGTGGACGGGCGGACGATGGAGTGGTGGGGCCCGGTCCCGTCGGCGCCGATCGCGGCGGACGCGGACCGGACCCGGCCGTGCGCGACGATGGCCGGAAGGGACGGGGTCATGCTCGAGATCAAGACGCTGGACAAGCCGGACGAGAGGCGCGACTTCCCCAGGGGACACCTGGAAGCCGTCCACCTGAGCGGGCTGGACTTCGCCGTGGCCACCTTCGAACCCGGGTGGCGCTGGTCGGAGTCCGTCGGTCCCATCGCCGGGACCGAGAGCTGCCGGATCCACCACAACGCCTACGTGGTGCAGGGCCGCCTGCACATCCGCATGGACGACGGCGGGGAGAGCGAGGTCGGCCCCGGCGACGTCTTCGTGTGCTCACCGGGACACGACGCGTGGGTCGCCGGCGACGAGCAGGTCGTGGTGTACGACTTCGCGGGCGGCATGGCGCAGGAGTACGCGAAGGCCGGCTGACCGCTCGGCAGGGCGCGGGCACGACGAGGTCCGGGCACCTTGCGGGGTGCAGGACCGTTCCCGGTCGTGTCGTGGCCCGCCGTCCCCCGTACGGCACCCCCGGGAGCCCGGACGGCCCTCAGCCGACCAGCACGACCTCCAGCGTGCGCGGTCCGTGCACGCCCTCCACCCGGTCCAGTTCGATGTCGCTGGTCGCCGAGGGACCGGAGATCCAGGTCAGCGGGCGGGCCGGGTCGAGGCGCCGCAGGGCCTGCGGCACCGAGGAGACGACCTGGCCGGGGACGCGCACCACACAGATGTGGTGGTCGGGGACGAGGGTGATGCGGCGCCGGCCCTGGTCGGGGGAGCCGTCCAGCACGATCGTGCCCGTCTCGGCGACGGCCAGCGCGCAGGCGGTCACCACGCTGTCGACCCGGTCCAGTTCGTCGGCGGTGCTCTCCGCCCGGTCCGCCACCCGGGTCACCTCGGCCGAGGCCAGCCAGGCCTCGTCCAGTCCCGGCGGCACCAGTACCGTCGCCGCGCCGCGCGCCGCGAGCAGCCCGGCGACGACCCCGGCCAGTCCGTCGGCGCCGGTACGGTGCACGACCGCCCGGTAGTCGGCGAGGTTCTCCGCGAGGAGGTCCACCGTCTGCTCGACGGTGCGCTCACCGTGCTCGCGCAGATAGTCACGGACGACCGCCCGCTCGTACGGAGTGTCGTCCGCGGGGACGTCGGCGAGGGCGCGCCGCACCCGGCCCAGGATCCGTTCCCTGCTGCTCACTCGGCACCGCCCTTTCCGTCGTGTGTACGCCGCCACCAGTCCCGGAACGGCTCCGCCGGCACCGTGGGCAGGTCCCGGGTGCCGCTCCACGCCCGGCCGGGGCCCGGCAGGGTGCGCGGATGGAGGCGCCGGGTGCGCGAGGCGAGGCGCTGCCCGGTGCGCAGTACGCCCGGCCGGGTGAACGCCCAGCGGGCGGCGCGCATCGCGGCCCGCTCGGCGGCGTGTCCCCTGGCGGGCTGCAGCACCACCTTGTTGCCCCCGCGGACCACCCGGCCGCCCTCCACCACCCGTTCCCGCAGGTGCACCAGCACCTCGGGGATGTCGATGGCGACCGGGCACACCTCGTAGCAGGCCCCGCACAGTGACGAGGCGTACGGCAGGGAGGCGTCGATCTCGCTTCCCGTGCCCCGGAGCTGGGGGCTGAGGATGGCGCCGATCGGGCCCGGGTAGACCGAGCCGTAGGCGTGCCCGCCGGCCCGCTCGTACACCGGGCACACGTTCAGGCAGGCCGAGCAGCGGATGCAGCGCAGCGCCTGCCGGCCCACCTCGTCGGCGAGGGTGTCGGTGCGGCCGTTGTCCAGCAGCACCAGGTGGAAGTCGCGCGGGCCGTCCTCGTCGGTGGTGCCGGTCCAGGTGCTCGTGTACGGGTTCATGCGCTCGGCGGTCGAGGAGCGGGGGAGGGTCTGCAGGAACACCTCCAGGTCCTGCCAGGTCGGCACGATCTTCTCGATGCCGACGACCGAGATCAGTGTCTCGGGGAGGGTCAGGCACATCCGCCCGTTGCCCTCGGACTCCACCACCACCAGCGTTCCGGTCTCGGCGACCATGAAGTTGGCGCCGGAGACGCCGACCCTGGCGCGCAGGAACTTCTCCCGCAGGTGCAGCCGCGCCGCCTCGGCCAGTTCACCGGGCGTGTCCGTCAGCCCTTCGGGGGCGGGGCGGCCCCACTCGCCCATCTCCCGCTCGAAGATGTCCCGGATCTCCCCGCGGTTGCGGTGGATCGCCGGGACCAGGATGTGCGAGGGCCGGTCCCTGCCCAACTGCACGATCAGCTCGGCGAGGTCGGTCTCGTAGGCGCGGATGCCCTCCGCCTCGAGCGCCTCGTTCAGAGCGATCTCCTGCGTGGCCATCGACTTGACCTTGACGACCTCCGACTCGCCGGTCGCCCTGACGAGTTCGGCCACGATCCGGTTGGCCTCGTCGGCGTCGGCGGCCCAGTGCACGGTGCCGCCCGCCGCCGTGACCGACTCCTCCAACTGCACCAGATAGCGGTCGAGGTGACGCAGCGTGTGGTCCTTGATGCGCTTGCCGGCCTCCCGCAGCTCGGCCCAGTCGGACAGCTCGGCGACGGCGCCGGCACGCTTGGCCCGGATGGTGCGGGTCGCGTGCCGCAGGTTGCCGCGCAGGGTGCTGTCGTGCACGGCGTCCCGCGCGGCCTCGGGAAACGCCGGGTGGGAGGGCGGGGGAGACGCCGGGTGGGAGGGCGGGGGAAACGCTGGCATCCCGACGAACGTTCCGCTCATACGGTCGGCTCCTCCTGTGTGCTCGCCAGGATCTCCGCGATGTGCACCGGCCGCATGCCGGTCCGCAGCCTGGTCATCGTTCCGCCGATGTGCATCAGACAGGAGTTGTCCGCCGCGCACAGGACCTCGGCGCCCGTCGCCTCGGCGTTGCGCACCTTGTCGGTGCCCATCGCCGCGGAGACGTCGGAGTTCTTCAGGGCGAACGTGCCGCCGAAGCCGCAGCACTCCTCCGCGCCCGGCAGTTCGGCCAGCTCCAGGCCCTTCACCGCCCGCAGCAGCCGCAGGGGCCGCTCGCCCAGGCCCAGCCCGCGCAGCCCGTGACAGGTCGGGTGGTAGGTCACCTTGTGCGGGTAGTACGCGCCGACGTCCGTCACCCCGAGCACGTCCACCAGGAACTCCGTGAGTTCGTACGTCTTCGGTACCACGGGCGCCAGGGTCGCCGCGAGGGTGTCCCCGCGCCCCTCCGCCCGGGCCCGCTCGCCCATCCGGGGATACAGCTCCCGCACCATCGCCCCGCAGGACCCCGACGGCGTGACGATCGCCTCGTAGTCCCGGAAGACATCGGAGAAGTGCCGGGCCAGCGGCTCCGCCTCATGCCGGTAGCCGGTGTTGTAGTGCGCCTGTCCGCAACAGGTCTGCGCCATCGGGAAGTCGACCTCGACGCCCAGCCTGGTCAGCAGTTTCACCACGGCGCGCCCGGTGTCCGGATAGAGCGTGTCGTTGACACAGGTCAGGAACAGTGCGACACGCATCGCGGCTCCTAGAGAATCGTTCATCGGGTGAATGCAGGGTAATGCGGGAGCGGACGTCCGGGGACCCCCGGGACCGGTGCCCGCCGGCTCCTTCGTGAGGGGCCCGCCGGGCCCTTCGTCAGGTCCTGGCGAGCCGGTCCTGCGCCGCTCGCCACCGCTGTGTCCCGCCGCGCGGTTCGTACCGCGTCAGCGGCTGGGTGCCGACGAGCAGCCGTCGCATCCCGGCGAGATCGCCGACCAGCCCGTGCGCGCGGGCCTGCACCAGCACATTGCCCAGCGCCGCCGCCTCCGTCGGCCCGGCGACCACGGGCAGCCCGCAGGCGTCCGCGGTGAGCTGGCACAGCAGGGCGTTGCGGGTGCCGCCGCCCACCACGTGCACGACGTCGGCCGGCCGTCCGGCGAGCCGCTGCGCGTCCTCGACCGCCTTGCGGTGGGCCAGCGCGAGCGAGTCGAGGATGCACCGGGTGACCTCGGCGCGGGAGACCGGTACCGGCTGCCCCGAGGCCCGGCAGGCCTCGGCGATCCGCTCCGGCATCCGCCCCGGCGCGAGGAACGCCGCGTCCCCGGCGTCCACCACCGACCGCAGCGCGGGCACCCCGGCGGCCTCCGTCAGCAGCTCGTCCAGGTCCGGCCCGCCCCAGGCCCGCAGGCACTCCTGGAGCAGCCACAGGCCCATGATGTTGCGCAGATAGCGGACCGTGCCGTCCAGCCCCAGCTCGTTGGTGAAGTTGGCGGCCCGGCTCTCCTCGGTCAGCACCGGGGCGTCCAGCTCCAGTCCGGCCAGCGACCAGGTGCCGGTGCAGATGTAGGCGAACCGCTCATCGCCGGCGGGCACCGCGGCCACCGCGGACGCGGTGTCGTGCGACCCGACCGCCGTCACCGCAACCGGACCGGTCAGCCCGGTCTCCGCCAGCACCTCGGGCCGCAGCGCCCCGGCCGGGTCCCCGGGCCGGCGCAGCGGCGCGAACAGAGCGAGGTCGATGTCCAGCCGCTCGGCGACGCCGTGCGCCCAGTCCCGGGTGCGCGGGTCGACCAGCTGGGTGGTCGAGGCGTTGGTCAGCTCCGTTCCCTGCTCACCGGTGAGCCAGTACGTCAGCAGGTCGGGGATGAGCAACAGCCGCTTCGCCTGCGCCAGTTGGGCCGTGCCGCGGGCCGCCGCCAGCTGGTACAGGGTGTTGAAGGGGGCGTACTGCAGGCCCGTGGCCGCGTACAGCTCCCCGGCGGGCACGGTCGCCCACACCTTCTCCGCGACCCCCTCGGTACGGCTGTCGCGGTAGTGCACGGGGTTGCCGAGCAGCGCTCCGTCCGCGTCCAGCAGCCCGTAGTCCACGGCCCAGCTGTCGATGCCGACGGAGTCCACCGGCCCGGCCGCCCTCAGCCCCTCCAGGACACCCGCGTACAGCCCGAGAATGTCCCACCGCAGCCCCTCCGGCACGCGCACCGGCCGGTTGGGGAAGCGGTGCGCCTCGGACAGCTCGAGGCTGCCGGGGCCGACGCGGCCGACCATGACGCGCCCGCTGGACGCGCCGAGGTCGACCGCGGCGTACGACCGCACGGAGCCGCTCATCGCAGGAACGCGGCGGCGACGCCGGCGTCGACCGGGACGTGCAGCCCGGTGGTGTGCGTGAGGTCGCCGCCGGTCAGCGCGAACACGGCGTTCGCCACGTGCTCGGGCAGCACCTCGCGCTTCAGCAGCGTGCGCTGCGCGTAGAACTCGCCCAGCTTCTCCTCCGGTACTCCGTACACGGCCGCGCGCTTCGCGCCCCAGCCGCCCGCGAAGATCCCCGAGCCGCGCACCACACCGTCCGGGTTGACGCCGTTGACCCGGATCCCGTGCTCGCCCAGTTCGGCCGCGAGCAGCCGCACCTGATGGGCCTGGTCGGCCTTGGTCGCCGAGTACGCGATGTTGTTGGGACCGGCGAAGACGGCGTTCTTCGACGCGATGTAGACGATGTCGCCGCCCAGTTCCTGCGCGATCATCACCCGGGCCGCCTCGCGCGAGACGAGGAAGGAACCGCGGGCCATGATGTCGTGCTGGAGGTCCCAGTCCTTCGCGGACGTCTCAAGGAGCGGCTTGGAGATCGAGATGCCGGCGTTGTTCACCACCAGGTCCACGCCGCCGAAGGCGAGGACGGCCGCCTCGAAGGCACCGGCGATCTGCTCCTCGGAGGTGACGTCGACGGTCACCGCGACGGCCTTGTCGGGGCCGCCCAGCTCCTCGGCGACCTGCGCGGCGTTCTCCCCGTTCAGGTCCGCCACGACGACACACGCGCCCTCGGCCACCAGCCGCTGGGCGATCGCCCTGCCGATCCCGCTGCCCGCACCGGTGACCAGCGCCACCCGGGTGGCGAGCGGCTTCGGCTTCGGCATCCGCTGCAGCTTGGCCTCCTCCAGCGCCCAGTACTCGATGCGGAACTTCTCCGACTCCTCGATCGGCGCGTACGTCGAGACCGCCTCGGCGCCGCGCATCACGTTGATCGCGTTGAGGTAGAACTCGCCGGCCACCCGCGCGGTCTGCTTGTCCTTGCCGAAGCTGAACATGCCCACGCCCGGCACCAGCACGATCGCCGGGTCGGCGCCGCGCATCGCGGGGGAGTCCTCCTCCGCGTGCCGCGCGTAGTAGGCGGCGTACTCCTCGCGGTAGGCGGCGTGCAGTTCCCCGAGCCGGGCGACCGCCTCGTCGAGCGGGGCGGTGGGCGGCAGGTCGAGGACGAGCGGACGGACCTTGGTGCGCAGGAAGTGGTCGGGACAGGAGGTGCCCAGCGCGGCCAGCCGCGGGTGCTCGGCCCGGGCCAGGAAGTCCAGCACGGCGTCGGACGCGTCGAAGTGCCCGACCTGCGGCCGGTCCTGCGAGGCGACGGCGCGGACGTACGGTGCCAGGGCGGCCGCCCGCTTGCGCCGCTCGTCCTCGGGCAGCGCCTCGTAGCCCTCGAGCACCGGCCCGAAGGGCTCCGGCCGGCCGCGCTCGGCGAGGAACGCCTCGGCGGTGCGGATGATGTGCAGCGAGTTGCGCTCGCACTCCTCGGAGCTGTCCCCCCACGCGGTGATCCCGTGTCCGCCGAGCACGCACCCGATGGCCTGCGGGTTGGCCTCCTTCACGGCCGCGATGTCCAGCCCCAGCTGGAAGCCCGGCCGCCGCCACGGCACCCACACCACGGTGTCGCCGAAGCACTCCGCGGTCAGCTTCTCCCCGTCGGCGGCGCAGGCGAGGGCGATCCCCGAGTCCGGGTGCAGGTGGTCCACGTGCGCGGCGTCGACGAGCCCGTGCATCGCGGTGTCGATCGAGGGCGCGGCGCCCGGCCTGCCGTGCAGGCAGTAGTCGAACGCGGCGACCATCTCGTCCTCGCGCTCGACCCCCGGGTAGACGTCGGTGAGCGCCCGCAGCCGGTCCAGCCGCAGCGCGGCCAGCCCCGCCTCGGTCAGCGTCCCGAGATCCCCGCCGGACCCCTTGACCCACATCAGTCCGACGTCACCACCGGTGACGGGATCGGTCCCGGTGCCCTTGGCGGAGGTGTTGCCCCCGGCGTAGTTGGTGTTCCGCGGATCGGCACCGAGCCGGTGGGAACGGGCGAGGAGGGCGGCGGCTTCGGGGTGGGATGACATAAGTGATCAGTCCTTGTCGGAAGAGGGGAAGTGGAGCGCCCCTTCGAGGGCGTGGACAACTGCGCGATCGGCCACGAACGACCCGCGGTCCGCGACGGACGGGACCCGGCGGGCGCTCACGCCCCCCAGCCGGCCTGCTCCCCGCCGACCCGCTCCGCCACGATCTTCTCGGCCCACCCGGACCGCCGGTAGGCGCAGAGGGGGTCGGGGTCGAGCCCCATCTCCTCCCGCACCTCACGAAGCAGCGGGCGCACGTCCGTGTTGTACGCGTCCATCAGCACGGCGTTGGCCTCGAGCACGTCGCCGCGGGCCTGTGCCCCGGCCAGCGCCGGCCGGTCGACCAGCAGCGCCTTCGCCGTGGCCTCCTGGACGTTCATCACCGAACGGATGATCGCCGGGATCTTCGCCTCGATGTTGTGGCACTGGTCGAGCATGAACGCGACCCCGGGCGTCAGCCCGCCCCCGCGCACCACCTCGTACATGATCCGGAACAGCTGGAAGGGGTCGGCGGAGCCCACCATCAGGTCGTCGTCCGCGTAGAACCGCGAGTTGAAGTCGAACCCGCCGAGCCTGCCCTCCCGCAGCAGGGTCGCCACGATGAACTCGATGTTGGTGCCCGGGGCGTGGTGGCCGGTGTCGACCACCACCTGCGCCTGCGGGCCCAGCTTCAGGCAGTGCGCGTACGCCGTGCCCCAGTCCGGCACGTCCGTCGTGTAGAACGCCGGCTCGAAGAGCTTGTACTCCAGCAGCATCCGCTGTCCCTCGCCGAGCCGTCCGTAGACCTCCGCGAGCCCTTCGGAGAGCCGGTCCTGCCGCTCCCGGATGTCGTCCTGCCCGGGATAGTTCGTGCCGTCGGCGAACCACAGCTTCAGGTCCTTGGAGCCGGTCGCGTCCATGATGTCGACGCACTCCAGCAGGTGGTCGACGGCCTTCCTGCGCACGGCGGCGTCCGGGTGGCAGATGCTGCCGAGCCGGTAGTCGTCGTCCTGGAAGGTGTTGGAGTTGATCGCGCCGAGCTTCACGCCGCGGTCCTCCGCGTGCTCGGCCAGCGCCGCGTAGTCGTCGACCCTGTCCCACGGGATGTGCAGCGCCACGGTGGGCGCGACCCCCGTGAACTCGTGCACCTTGGCGGCGTCGTCCAGCTTCTCCTGCGGGGTGCGCGGGACACCCTCCTGCGCGAACACCTTGAACCGGGTCCCGGAATTCCCGTACGCCCACGACGGCGTCTCGACGGCCTGTGTCTTGAGGGCGGCCTTCGCCGCGGCGAGCTCGGTCACGTCGGACTCCTGTGACATCGGGTCGTAACGACCACAGAGTGAAACGATTCAGAACGGGAAGGTATGGGCCTCCCGAAGGGGTGTCAACCCCTTCGGTCAGGTCCGCCCTCTGTGATCAGGGCGTGACCTGAAGCTGTCGAAATATTTTCGACCAGGACCCATTGACGTGACATGTGTCGCGCGCCTAACGTCCCGGCAATCCAGTTGAAACCTTTCACGACGTCGCGAGGCATACCCGACGGCGTCGTCGAGGAGCCCTCATGACCCACCCGTCCGACACGGGTCCGGCCCCGGTCCTCGCGCTCAGGGACATCTCCAAGTCCTTCGGCGCGGTCCGCGCCCTGCGGGACGTCTCCCTGGAGCTGTTCCCCGGGGAGGTGCACGCCCTCGCCGGCGAGAACGGAGCCGGCAAATCGACCCTCATCAAGACGCTCGCCGGAGTGCACCGGCCGGACGCCGGCCAGGTGCTGCTCGACGGCGCGCCCGTGGTCTTCCACGGCCCCGGCGACGCCCGCGACGCCGGCATCGCCGTGATCTACCAGGAGCCCACGCTCTTCCCCGACCTGTCGATCGCCGAGAACATCTTCATGGGCCGGCAGCCCCGGCGCGCCCTCGGCCGGATCGACCACAAGGCCACGCACGGGGCCACCGCCGCCCTGATGCGGCGGCTCGGCGTGGAACTCGACCCCGACCGCCCGGCCCGCGGTCTGTCCATCGCCGACCAGCAGATCGTCGAGATCGCCAAGGCGCTCTCCTTCGACGCCCGCGTCCTGATCATGGACGAGCCGACCGCCGCCCTCACCGGCAGCGAGGTCGCCCGCCTCTTCGGCGTCGTGCGCACCCTGCGCGAACAGGGCGCCGCGGTGCTGTTCATCTCCCACCGGCTGGAGGAGATCTTCGAGATCTGCGAGCGGGTCACCACCCTGCGCGACGGCGCCTGGATCGCCGGCGAACCGCTCGCCGGGATGACCGAGGACGACCTGGTGCGCCGCATGGTCGGACGCGACCTGGAGGAGCTCTACCCCAAGCAGGACGTGAGCCCGGGCGAGGTGGCCCTGAGCGTGCGCCGGCTCACCCGGGAGGGCGTCTTCACCGACGTCTCCTTCGAGGTGCGGCGCGGCGAGATCGTCGGCCTGGCCGGGCTCGTCGGCGCCGGGCGCACCGAGGTGGCCCGCGCCGTGTTCGGCATCGACCGCTGGGACGCCGGCGAGGTCGAGGTCGACGGGCGCGTCCTCACCAACGGCGCCCCGTCCACCGCCATGGCCGCGGGCCTCGCCCTGGTCCCCGAGGACCGGCGCGCCCAGGGCCTGGTGATGGACATGTCCATCGAGCGCAACATCGGGCTCACCGGACTCCGCAGCACCGTGAGGGCCGGCCTGATGGACCGCGGCGCCGAGCGCGACCGCTCCCTGGACTGGGCGGTCAAGCTCCAGGTCAAGTACGCCCGCATCGCCGACACGGTGAACACCCTGTCGGGCGGCAACCAGCAGAAGGTCGTCCTCGCCAAGTGGCTCGCCACCGGGCCGAAGGTGCTGATCGTGGACGAACCCACGCGCGGTATCGACGTCGGCACCAAGGCCGAGGTGCACCGGCTGCTGTCCCAGCTGGCCGCCGACGGCGTCGCCATCCTGATGATCTCCTCCGACCTACCCGAGATCCTCGGCATGGCCGACCGCGTGCTGGTGATGCACGAGGGCCGGCTCACCGCCGAGATCTCCCGTACCGACGCCACCGAGGAAACCGTGATGGCCGCAGCCACGGGGAGGGCCGCCGCATGACGGTCGCCGCTCCCGAAGAAGCCCCCGTCGCCCGGGCGCCGAAGGCCGGCGCCACCCGGCTGGTGGACCGCGTCTTCAAGATGCGCGAACTCGCCATCCTGGCCGTCTTCCTGGTGATGATCGCCGTCACCCAGGCCGGCAACAGCGAGTTCCTGTCCGAACAGGGCATCAAGGACCTGCTGCTGAACGCGACCATCCTGGTCCTGGTCGCCACCGGCCAGTCCCTGGTCGTCATCACCCGCAACGTCGACCTGTCGGTCGGTTCCACCCTCGGCATCAGCGCCTTCGCCGCCGGCACCTACCTCCAGGGCGGCGGGAACCCGGTCGTCGCCATCGCCCTGGCCGTCCTGCTCGGCATCGGATTCGGCCTGCTCAACGGACTGCTCGTCAGCCTCGGCCAGGTGCCCGCGCTCGTCGTCACCCTCGGCACGCTCTACATCATCCGCGGCATCGACTCCATCTGGGTCGGCTCCCGCCAGATCACCGCGGCCGACCTCCCCGGCGGATTCGTCGACTTCGGCTCCGGCGGCATCTCGGCCGTGCCCTACCTGGCCCTCATCGCGCTCGCGGTGCTCGTGGCCACGGCGTACTACCTGAAGCACTTCGGCAGCGGGCGCGAGCTGTACGCGCTCGGCTCCAACCCGGAGGCCGCCCGGCTCGCCGGCATCCCCGTGCGCAAGCGGATCCTCGCCGCGTACACCTTCTGCGGCGCCCTCGCGGGCCTCGCCGGCGCGCTGTACCTGGCCCGGTTCGGCAACGTCGACTCCGGCACCGGCAACGGCTACGAACTCACCGTCGTCAGCGCGGTCGTGGTCGGCGGCGTGGTCTTCACCGGAGGCTCCGGCAGCGTCTACGGCGCGGCCCTCGGCGCGTTGCTGCTGACCTCCGTCAACAGCGTGCTGCCCGCCCTCGGCGTCAGCTCCGTCTGGGTGCTCGCCATCAACGGCATCCTGCTCATCCTCGCCATCGCGGTCGACCGGATCGTCGCGCTGCGCGTGGCCTCCGCCCTGAAGAAGAGGAACGCCCGCCATGCCTGAGTCCCCCACGCGTGCGAGCCGCTGGTCCGCCTCGTCGAGGTGGGACACGGCCGTCGGCGCCCTGCTCGTCGTGGTCCTGCTGCTGTCGTTCACCACGGTCGACGGCTTCGGCAACGCGCTCAACCTGTCGTTCCTCATCGGCAACACCCTGCCGATCGCCCTGATCGCGCTGCCCATGACACTGCTCGTGGTCTCCGGCGAGATCGACCTGTCCGTGGCCTCCACGGCCGGCCTGTCCGGCGCGGTGATGGGCGCCCTGTGGAACCAGGGCATGACCATCGAGGCGATCATCCCGATCTGCCTGCTGCTGGGGGTGGTCTGCGGCCTGGTCAACGGTCTGCTCGTGACCCGGCTCGGACTGCCGTCCCTCGCCGTCACCATCGGCACCCTCGCCGCCTACCGGGGCATCGCGCAGATCGTGCTCGGCTCCGACGCGGTGACCGACTTCCCCGTCCAGTACCTGGACTTCGCCGCCGGACGCATCGGCGACACCTTCGTCCCGTACGCGCTCCTGCCCTTCCTGGTGCTGCTCGCGATCGCCGTGGTCGCCCTGCACGCCACCCCGTTCGGGCGGTCGCTGTTCGCGATCGGCGCCAGCGAGGAGGCCGCCCGGTTCGCGGGCATCCGCGTCAGGCGGCAGAAGCTGATCCTGTTCACCCTGACCGGCCTGATGGCCTCCCTCACCGGCGTCTTCTGGGCCCTGCACTACGCCAGCGCCCGCTACGACAACGCCACCGGCCTCGAACTGTCCGTCGTGGCGGCCGTACTGCTCGGCGGCATCGACTTCGACGGCGGCAAGGGCACCCTGGGCGGCGCGATCGCGGGCGTCTTCCTGCTCGGCGCCCTGCAGAACGTGATGAGCCTGCAGGACGTCTCCGCGCAGTCGCAGATCGTCGTCACCGGTGTGCTCCTGGTGCTGTCCGTGCTCGGACCGCGCGTCGCCCGGCAGATCGCCGTCGCGCGGGCCGGTCGCCGGGCGGCCGCGCCACCACCGGTCACCAAGACCCCCGCCCCCACCCCCTGACCCCTTCTCGCCCTCCAAAGGAACCCACCATGCGCAAGGCATCCATCCGCCGTACCTGCGCGGCCCTCGCCGCCGTCACCTCGCTCGCCCTGGCCGCCACCGCCTGCGGCGGCACCACCAAGGAGGACGTGAAGAGCGAGGGCGGCGGCGCGGCGGCCTCGGCCGGCAAGGCCGACCCGAACGCGGCGACCAAGAAGGGCCTGACCGTCGGCTTCCTGCCGAAGCAGGTCAACAACCCCTACTTCACCACCGCCGACAAGGGCGGCGAGAAGGCCGTGAAGGAACTGGGCTCCACCTACAAGGAGGTCGGCCCGTCCAGCGCCACCGACACCGCCGGCCAGGTGTCCTACGTCAACACGCTCACCCAGCAGCAGGTCGACGCCATGGCCGTCTCCGCGCAGGACCCCGGCGCCCTGTGCACCGCGCTGAAGCAGGCGATGAAGAACGGCATCAAGGTCGTCACCTACGACTCCGACACCACCGCCGACTGCCGCAACGCCTTCGTCTCGCAGGCGTCCGCCGAGGACCTGGGCCGCACCGAGGTGCAGCTGCTCGCCGAACAGCTCGACTACAAGGGCGAGTTCGCGATCCTGTCCGCCGCGCAGACCGCGACCAACCAGAACACCTGGATCGAGTTCATGAAGGACGAGCTCGAGGATCCCAAGTACAAGGACATGAAGCTGGTCAAGGTCGCCTACGGCAACGACGACGCCCAGCAGTCCTTCCAGCAGACCCAGGGCCTGCTCCAGGAGCACCCGAACCTGAAGGGGATCATCTCCCCGACCACCGTCGGCATCAAGGCCGCCGCCCAGTACCTGTCCGGCTCCAAGTACAAGGGCAAGGTCAAGCTGACCGGCCTCGGCACCCCCAACGACATGCGCAAGTACGTCAAGAACGGCACCGTCGAGGCGTTCGAGCTCTGGGACCCGGCCAAGCTCGGCGAGCTGGCCGCCCGCACCGCGATCGCCCTGTCCTCCGGCCAGATCTCCGGCAAGGAGGGCGAGACGTTCACCGCCGGCGCGATGGGCGAGTACACCATCGGCAAGGACGGCGTGATCAGCCTCGGCAAGCCCACCGTGTTCAACGCCGGCAACATCGACCAGTTCAACTTCTGACCCCACCCGGCAGTCGAGGAGCGGTACTCCATGCAACGCGTCTGTTTCCTGCTCAAGGTCCGCCAGGACAGGATCGCCGAGTACCGCGAACGCCATGCCGCCGTGTGGCCCGGGATGCGCGAGGCGCTCTCGGCCACCGGCTGGCACAACTACTCCCTCTTCCTGCGCGACGACGGCCTGCTCGTCGGCTACCTGGAGACCGAGGACTTCGAGGCCGCCAGGGCCGGCATGGAGGCCACCGAGGTCAACGCCCGCTGGCAGGCCGAGATGGCCCCCTTCTTCGAGTCCCTCGACGGCTCCCGGCCCGACGCGGCGATGACACCGCTGACCGAGGTCTTCCACCTCGCCTGACGAAGGAGCCCGAGATGGGACGAGGCACTCCGCCGACCGGAGCGCTCCCCGGCACCACGGCGGCCCCCGCCCTCGCCTCCGGCACGGCGCGGGCCGCCCCCGGCCCGTCGGTCACCCGCACCGGCCGCACCACCCCCGACGGCCGGACCGTCCTCTTCCTGTCCCACGACGGCCCGGCCGGCAACGACTCCTTCCGGAGGAACGGCCCGCTGACCCACCGGGGCCACCAGCACGCCGCCTGGTGCACCGCCTGGTCCACCGCCGGCCGGGGCGCCGTCGTCGGGGGACACGCGTCGCCCGGGACGGGGTGCCGCCGGTGACGCACCAGGAGAAGTCCAGCGGTACGACGGCCCCGCCCCCGCGCGCCGTCGGCTTCCGGCTGCCCGCCTGACCAAGACCGTTCCGGGGTGGCCGTGCCGGTAGTGTGATGGCCCCCCGGCCACCCCCCGTCTCCCTGGAGGTCCCTGCCCGATGGCCCAGTCGGTGGGTATCAAGGACGTCGCCCGCGCCGCCGGAGTCTCCGTCGGCACGGTCTCCAACGTGATCAACCGCCCGGACACGGTCGCCGCCGAGACCCGGGCCCGGGTGCTGTCCGCCATAGCCCGGCTCGGCTACGTCCGCAGCGAGTCGGCGCGTCAGCTGCGCGCGGGCCGCAGCCGCATCATGGGGCTGCTGGTGCTCGACATGGGCAACCCGTTCTTCGTGGACGTCGCGCGCGGTGCCGAGCGCGCCGCGCGTGAGGCCGGGCTCGGCGTGATGGTCTGCAACAGCGCCCAGAACCCGGGCGAGGAGGCCGAGTACCTGTCCCTCTTCGCCGAACAGCGGGTGCGGGGCGTGCTGCTCACCCCGGCGGACGCCACCGGCCGCAACATCGAGGCGTTCCGCCGGCACGGCATCCCCTTCGTCCTGGTCGACCGGGTCGCCGAGGGCACCACCGAGTGCTCGGTCTCCGTGGACGACGTGGCGGGCGGCGCGCTGGCCGTGCGCCACCTCGTCGACGCCGGGCACCGTTCCCTCGCGTACGTCAGCGGTCCGCCCGGACTCAACCAGGTCCGGGACCGCCGCACCGGCGCGCTGAACGCCCTCGCCGAGGCCGGGCTGGGCCCCGACTGCCTGCACGAGCTGCCCACCGAGCGGCTCGACGTGGCCGCCGGACGCGACGCCGGCGCCCGGCTGCTCGGACTCTCCGACCGCCCCACCGCCGTGTTCTGCGCCAACGACCTGCTCGCCCTCGGTGTGCTGCAGGCGATGTACGCGGCCGGCGTCGGGGTCCCCGACGACCTGGCCATCGTCGGTTACGACGACATCGAGTTCGCCGCCGCCGCGGCGGTTCCGCTCACCTCGGTGCGGCAGCCCGCCGTCACCATGGGAGCCCTGGCGGCGGAGCTGCTGCTGGAGGAGACCGAGAGCCAGAGCACGGCCCGGCCGCACGAGCACCGCCGGGTCGTCCTGCGCCCGGAACTGGTGGTCCGGCGCTCCAGCCTCTCCGCCCGCTGACCGGTGTTCCGCGAGAATTTCATGATCCCGGCCTCGTTGGCCGGAGGAACATGTGCTGAACTGGGTCACGGTCCGACAATCCGTT
Source organism: Streptomyces sp. NPDC016640 (assembly GCF_043076215.1). Lineage (NCBI taxonomy): Bacteria > Bacillati > Actinomycetota > Actinomycetes > Kitasatosporales > Streptomycetaceae > Streptomyces > Streptomyces sp. NPDC016640. Next base: position 204,819 of record NZ_JBIBRG010000013.1, on the reverse strand, counting down.
CGTCCCAGGAGCCCCGTTGACCGTCAGCTACCGCCAGCCCGGAGTGGTTCTCACCGACCGCCGGTTCACCGTGCCCCTCGATCACGACCGTCCCTCGGGGGAGACGATCGAGCTGTACGCGCGCGAGGTCGTCGCCGGCGACCGGGCCGACCGGGAACTGCCCTGGCTGCTCTATCTCCAGGGCGGCCCCGGCTTCGGGGCGAACCGTTTCGTCGGAAGGGAGGCCTGGCTCGGGCGGGCGGTGCAGGAGTACCGGGTGCTCCTCCTGGACCAGCGCGGCACCGGCAGCTCCACCCCGGCGAACCGGCAGACCCTCCCGCTGCGCGGCGGCCCCGCCGAACAGGCCGACTACCTCACCCGCTTCCGCGCGGACTCGATCGTGCGGGACTGCGAGGCCATCCGCCCCGAGGTCACCGGCGGCGCCCCCTGGACCGTGCTCGGCCAGAGCTTCGGCGGCTTCTGCACGGTGTCCTATCTGTCCACCGCCCCCGAGGGACTGGACACCGCTCTCGTCACCGGCGGGCTGCCCGCCCTGGACGCGCACGCCGACGACGTCTACCGGGCGGCCTACCCGCGCGTCGAGCGCAAGGTCGCCGCGCACTACGCCCGCTACCCGCAGGACGTCGAACGCGCCCGCCGCATCGCCGACCACCTCCTCACCCACGAGGTCGTCCTCCCCAACGGCTACCGCTTCACCGTCGAGGCGTTCCAGTCCTTCGGCATCATGCTCGGCCGCGGCGACGGCAGTCACCGGCTGCACCACCTCCTGGAGGACGCCTTCGTCCCCACCCCGGGCGGCCCCGCGCTCTCCGACGCCTTCCAGGAGCAGGCACAGGGCCTGCTGTCCTACGCCGGCCACCCGCTGTACGCGCTCGTCCACGAGGCGAGCTACGCCCAGGACGCCCGGCCCACCGCCTGGTCGGCCGAACGCGTGCGGGCCGAGTTCCCCCGGTTCGACGCGGCCAAGGCGCTCGCCGGCGACGAACCGCTGCTGTTCACCGGCGAGACCGTCCACCCGTGGGCGTTCGACTGCGATCCCGCCCTGCGCCCGCTGCGCGAGACCGCCGAACTGCTCGCCGCCCGCACCGACTGGACGCCCCTGTACGACCCGGCGCGCCTGGCCGCCAACGAGGTCCCGGTCGCGGCGGCCGTCTACCACGACGACATGTACGTCGACACGGCCCACTCCCTGGAGACGGCGCGGGCGATCCGCGGCCTGCGCACCTGGGTCACCGACGAGTTCGAGCACGACGGCGTCCGGGCCGGCGGCCCCCGCGTCCTGGACCGGCTGCTCTCCCTGGCCCGGGACGAGGTGTGAGCCGCACCGGCCTCGCGCCGGGGCTCGTCCCGGTGCGAGGCCGGTGCGGCGGTCCCGGTGCGAGGCCGGCGCGGGGGGTTAGTCTGCGGGCATGACCGAGCCGACGATCAGTCAACTCGAGCCCATGCCCGACGACTGGCAGCGCGCCCTGGCCGTGGTCGCCCACCCGGACGACCTCGAGTACGGCTGCTCCGCGGCCATCGCGTCCTGGACCGACGCCGGACGCGAGGTCGTCTACGTCCTGGCCACCCGCGGCGAGGCGGGCATCGACTCACTGGAGCCGGCGCGGTGCGGCCCGCTCCGGGAGCGGGAGCAGCGGGCGAGTGCGGCCGTGGTCGGCGTGTCGCAGGTCGACTTCCTCGACCACCGGGACGGGGTCGTCGAGTACGGCCCCGCGCTGCGCCGGGACATCGCCGCCGCCGTCCGCCGGTACCGGCCCGAACTGGTGATCACCCTGAACCACCGGGACACCTGGGGCGGCACCTCCTGGAACACCCCGGACCACGTGGCCGTCGGCCGGGCCACGCTCGACGCGGCGGGTGACGCCGGCAACCGGTGGATCTTCCCCGAACCGGCCGGGCGCGGCCTCGAGCCCTGGGACGGAGTCCGCTGGGTGGCGGTCGCCGGCTCCAGCACCCCGACGCACGCCGTGGACGCGACGGACGGGCTGGAGCGGGCGGTGCGCTCCCTGCTCGAACACCGTTCCTACATCGAGGCGTTGACGGACGAGGACCCGGAGGCCTACGCCCGCGGCTTCCTCACGCGGACCGCGCAGGAGGCGGGACGGCGGTTCGGGGGCCGGCCCGCGGTCGCCTTCGAGCTGTTCCCCCGGTGAGCCCCGTGGACGACGACGGGGAACTGCTGGCGCGGCGCTTCGAGGAGCACCGCGGACATCTTCAGGCGGTCGCCTACCGCATGCTCGGCTCGCTGTCCGAGGCGGAGGACGCCGTCCAGGAGGCCTGGCTGAGGCTGGGCCGCACCGGCGCCGGCGGGATCGGCAACCTCGGCGGCTGGCTGACCACCGTGACCGGCCGGATCTGTCTGGACCTGCTGCGCTCCCGCACCGCGCGCCGCGAGCAGCCGTTGGACGAGACCTTCGTCCCGGACCCGGTGATCCGGCCCCTCTCCCGGGCGGACCCGGAACAGCATGCGCTGCACGCCGACTCGGTGGGCGTGGCCCTGCTGGTGGTGCTGGAGCGGCTGGAGCCGGACGAGCGGCTCGCGTTCGTGCTGCACGACATGTTCGCCGTGCCCTTCGACGACATCGCCCCGGTCGTGGGGCGCGGCACGGCCGCGACCCGCCAGCTCGCCGGCCGGGCCCGCCGCCGGGTGCGGGACGCGACCCCCTCGTCCGATCCCGACCCCCGCCGGCAGAAGCAGGCACTCGACGCCTTCATGGCCGCCGCGCGCGGCGGCGACTTCGAGGCGCTGGTCGCCGTCCTCCATCCCGACGTGGTGCTGCGGGCCGACGCGGGGGCGCTGGTCCGCGGCGTGGCGGGGTCCAGGACGCTGCGGGGCGCGAAGACGGTGGCCGAGTCCGCGCTCATGTTCGCCCGGTACACCGCGGCGGCCCGCATGGTCCTGGTCAACGACGCGCCGGGCCTGCTCAGTGTGGTGGACGGCCACATCCGATCGGTCATGTCCGTCACCGTCACCGACGGCCGCATCACCGGCCTCTACATCCTGGCCGACCCCGACCGGCTCGGACGTCTGGAGGTGCCGGCCGAGGAGGGGTGAGCGGAACCACGGGGGCCGGCCGGAGACCCGGGCCGGCCCGGGTCACCCGCGGGTCCGCGGGGCGGGCAGTGCGCGGCGGCGGGGGAGCGGGCGGATCCCGGCCGCGCCCGCCGAGGATCCCGAGTGCGGCCCCCGGGGCGTGGGCACCCGTCTCGCCGTGCGCGGCCGGCGTCCTCCACCGCGGCCCGGAGCCGGGGCGTGAGCGGGTGCGCGACCTGTGCGCGCACGTCCTGCTGGGCGTGCCCGCGCCTGGAAGACCTCGCAGAGACCACGTCACCCGGTTGGCGCGCGCCCCGATCTTCGGTAAGTTAGGCAAGGCTTACCTAAGAGGAGGTTCGGGATGGGTGACGACACGCACGGCTGGACGGCCGCGCCCGGCGCGGCGGAGCGGGCCCGCTCGGTGCTCGCCGCGGCATGGTCCTGCGCGGTGACCGCGGAGGGTACCCGGGAGGAGTTCGTCGGCGCCCACCGCGTGACCGACGACGGACGGGTACTGCTGGACGTGCCCGAGGACAGCGCCCTGCTCGCCGCCGCGATCTGCGCGCCCCGCGGAGAGCCGTCCGCCGTGCTGGAGTTCGCCGACGTCGCGCCCGTTCCCGTGCGCAGCCGGATCCGGGCCCGGCTGTGGCTCGCCGGCTGGTTCTCCGTCCGGGACGGCCACCTCGTCCTCCGGCCCACGCGCGTGGTGCTCCGGCAGCCGTCCGGCGCCGTGGTCGTCGACGTCGAGGACTTCGCCGCCGCCGCGCCCGACCCGCTCGCCACCGCCGAGGCCCGGCTGCTGACCCACCTCGCCGACCGCCACGCCGACGCGGTCGAACGGCTGACCCGGCTGGTCGACGCCGGCAGCCTGCACGGCGCGGTCCGCGTCCAGCCGCTCGCCGTCGACCGGCACGGGCTGACCCTGCGCGTCGAACGCGTCCGCACCGGCGGCGACGTGCGCCTGCCGTTCCACGCGCCCGCCGACGACGTGGCCACACTCACCGAACGCATGCATGTGCTGCTCTCCCGGGCGAGCGCCGCCTCCTGCCCCCGGGCGCTACAGCGGCAGCGCGCAGACGGCGACGGGTGAGGCGAACGGCTCGCCCGCCGACCGCAGTTCACCGCTGTCCCGGTCCACCTCGAACACGCTGACGGTGCCGGACCGCTGGTTCGCCGCGAACAGCAGCGCCCCGTCGGGGGAGAAGGCGATCTGGCGCGGGAAGTCACCGCCGACCGGCACGGTGTCCAGCAGCCTCAGCCGCGCGCCGTCCGCTTCGACGGCATAACGGGTGAGGCTGTTGTGACCGCGGTTGGCGAGGTAGGCGTACCGGCCGTTCCCGGTGACGAGGATCTGCGCCGGGTAACTGGTGCCCGCGCCCGTGCCCGTGGACTGCGCCGCGCCGATGCTCAGACGCCCCGAGGCGGGATCGTACGCGCACACCGCCACGGTGTTGTCGAGCTCGTTGGCGAGATAGGCGTACCGCCCCCCGGGATGGAAGGTGAGATGACGCGGTCCGGCACCGGGACGGGTGCTCGCCCGCGACGTCTCGGTGAGCGTGCCGGCCCCGGCGTCGAGACGGTAGCTGTAGACCGTGTCCGTGCCCAGATCGACGGCGAGGACATGGCCCCCGTCCGGACTGGTGATGAACTGGTGGGCGTGGGGGCCCTGTTGCCCGGGGCCCGGTGGCGGATCGGAGTGCGTGACCAGCTCGGTGCGCGCCCCGAGCGCCCCCGAGGCGTCGATGGGGTGCACCGCGACGCTGCCGGAGCCGTAGTTCGCGCTCAGCAGGTGGCGTCCGTCCGGGTGCACCGACAGATGACACGGACCCGCGCCGCCGGTGTCCCGGCTGCCCAGGACCGTGCGGTCGGACAGGCGGACGGCGGTCACCGCGCCCTCCTCGCGCTCGTTCACCGCGTACAGCGTCCGGCCGTCCGGATGCACCGCCAGATACGACGGATCGCCGACGCCGGTGAGCGTGCCCGTGCCGGTGATCCGTCCCGTCACGGGGTCGTACCCGGCCAGTCCGATGCCCTTGCCGCCGCCGTCGGCCGAGGTGTAGGTGCCCAGGTAGAGGGGGCGCGGCCCGGACGGACCACTGCTCCCGCGCGCCGCTTCGGTGCTCGTCCCGGGGGCCCGCGGGGACGACGCGTCCCCCCGTGGCGGAGTGTCCTCGCACGCCGGGAGCGCCACCGCGGCGGCCGCCCCCGTGAGGGCGCCGACGAAACGGCGCCTGCCCCAGTCAACCCTGCTCATCCACGCCCCTCGAGGTCGTCGCTCGTCACCGCGGCCACAGCCACCATGGCGCCGGTCACCCGGAGCGCGCAAGCGCCGCGGCGGCCACCGGTCGCCGTCGTGGACGGGACCGCGCCCCGCGGGCCGCCGCGACCGGTCCGTCGGCGGCCGGCCGCGGCCCCGTCACGTCACCGGCCGGGGCGTGCGCGCCCTCGTCCGGCCGGGTCACCCGGGACGACGGGGCACGGCGCGACGGACGCGGCGCGCCCGCTCCCGGAGCCTGCCGATCCGCGGCATCCGTTCGCGCTGCTCGCGGGTGTGCAGGTCCAGCTCCTCCAGCAGCCGGCGCGAACGGTGCTCGGTGTCCATCTCGTCCAGGATGCGGTTGACCTCGGTCAGCACCGCGCCGTGCAACTGCCACTGCCGGGCGTCCCGCTGCACCCCCTCCAGCAGCAGTCGCGCCAGCTTGTCGCGGGTCGCGGCGGCCTGCCGCAGTTCCGAGGCGAGCCGCTCCTCCGCCGACTCGGCGCTCGTGCTCGCACTGGTGGTCACCAGCACCGAGAAACTGACCACGGCGTCGGCGATCTCGGACAGCAGCTGCTCCAGAGCGGCGCCCGTCTCCGGCTCGAACAGCGGCTCCGACTCGCGTTCCTTGGCGAGGTCGGTCAGGGTGCGCGCCAGCACCCGCAGAACGACCGTGCAGATCTCCAGGGTGTCCAGACCCGTGCGCAGCACCACCCGGTGCAGCAGGCCCTCCCGCACCCTCGGATTGAGCCGCAGGCTGTCCTCCGCCTGCCTGAGGGCCGCGTCCACCTCCACGATCTCGTGGTCGAGGCGGCGGGCCTCGTGCAGCCGGGCCGCCGCGTGGTGCACGGGAGTGCGGACCGCCGCCTGCTCACCGATGCGCAGCATCAACTGCCGTACCCGGCGCGCCATTCCCTCGATCGACTCGCCGGCCTCCTCCACCCACACCGGCGGCGCCAGCAGCAGATTGAAGCCGAGCCCGACGATCGCGCCGATCAGCGTCTCCAGGATCCGCGCCCAGGCCGTGTCCCCGACGGTGGTCACCCCGAGCACCAGCATCGCGCTGATCGCCACCTCGGGCACGAACTCGTGCACACGGACGACGTGCCCGACGACCAGGGAGGCCAGGATGAGCAGGCCCAGACTCCACCAGGTCAGACCCACCAGGAGGCTGAAGGCGATGGCGACGACGACCCCGGCCACCACGGAGTTCACCCGGCGCACGCCGGTGGTGAGCGTGGAGTACAGGGTCACCTGGACGACGAGCAGCGCGGTCAGGGGCGCGGTGAGCGGGGCGCTCTCCGGACTCAGCCGCAGCGCGATGACGTAGGCGATCGTCGCCGCGGCGGCCGACCGCACGGTCTGTACGGCCACCGGGTCCCGGTGTCGTTTGACGAACTGCAGGGCTGGGGCCGTCCACTCACGTACCTCTCGCATCCTCGGACGGTTTCCCCTCACCCGGCGCATCGAACGTGTCCAGGAGCGACGGTAGTCCGCCGAGGGACGAACCGGGACGTCCGGCGCCCGGGAGCGGACCGGCCTAGAGCTTGCCGAGGAAGGCGAACAGGTTGCCCCGGGTGCGGGCGATCTGCTCCTCCAGGGTCAGGCTCTCCTCGAAGCGGGTGCCGGTCTCCGGGACCTTCCTGCCCCGCAGGTAGAGGGAACAGGCGAGGTCGGTGCACATGTAGGCGCCCACCGAGTTGCCCTCCCGGCCGGCCGTGCCCGCCCTGCGCGCGGTCATCAGCGAGACGCCGCCGCGCGGATGGGTCGTCAGGCACAGGGAGCACATGCTGCGGTGCAGGAATCCGCGCCGGGCGGGCTGGAAGCGCATGGCCACCCCGACGAGGCGGTCCGCGCGCTCGACGACGAGATAGCTGCGGTCCGGTGCGCCCGGATCCCGCCAGCCCAGGAAGTCGAGGTCGTCCCAGGGGCGTTCCTCCAGGTCACGGGGGACGGCCAGCCGCTTGGCCTCACCCTTCGAGCAGTTGATGAACGCGTCGCGGATGTCCCGCTCGGTGAGTGCTCTCATGAGGTGTTCTCCTGGCCCGGACTTTCGAAACCCGGGGGGTCTGGGTCTCCGGCTCAGGGTAGGAAGCGGGCGGCCGAGGAGGCGAGTTCTTTTCCCGGGCGCCGTACCCCAGCCGGTTCCGTACCCTGTACCGCAGTCGCCGGGGGGAGGGGTGGACACGGTGGGGGACTCCTGGGAGCGGGCCCGGCGGGTGCTCTCGCGGGCGGGGCTGCCGCCCGACGCCCTCGCGCGGGTGCGACCGCTGGGCGGGGGCACCTACAACACCGTGGAGGAACTCGTCCTGGACGACGGGAGCCGCTACGTGCTCAAGATCCCGCCCGCGTCCGCCGTCCCCGGCCTCCGCCACGAGCGGCGTCTCGTCGTCTCCGAGGCCGAGTTCTGCGCGGGTGCCGCCGCGGCGGGCGTCCCGGCGCCGCGCGTGGTGTCCGTCGACGGCGACACCGGCGCACCGCATCTGCTGATGACCGCCTGTCCGGGCGTGCCCTGGACGGAGGCGGCGCCCTCCGACGGGGAGCGGACGGCACTGCGCACGGAGCTCGGCCGTCAGGTGGCCCGGCTGCACCGGGTGACCGGGCCCGGGTTCGGCCACCCGTCCGGTGCCCTCGGCCCGCTCGCCCCCGACTGGCGGACGGCGTTCACCGCGATGACCGACGCCGTGCTCGCCGACGCCCGGCACTACGGCGTCCGGCTGCCCCGCCCGGCCGGCGAGGTGGCCGCCGCGATCCGTACCGCCGCCCCCGCGCTCGAGGAGGTCACCGAGCCGGCGCTGGTCCACTTCGATCTGTGGCCGGGCAACATCCTGGTCGACCGCCCGGCGGCGGGCCGGGCCCGGATCGGCGGGCTCGTCGACGGCGAGCGCATGGTCTGGGGCGACCCGCTCGCCGACTTCGTCTCCCTGGCGCTGCTCGGCGACATCAGGCAGGACGAGGCGTTCCTCGCCGGATACGGGGAGGCCGGGGGCCGCGCGGAGTTCGGCACGGGCGCCCGCCTCCGCCTCGCCCTCTACCGCGCCCACCTCTACCTGATCATGGTCACCGAGACGGTTCCGCGGGCGGTCGGGGAGGAGCACGGGCGCTGGGTCCGGGACGCGGTCGTCCCGGAGCTGGGGGCCGCGCTCGAGGAGATCGACGCCCTCTGTTAGTTCACATCATGAAATAAGGGTGGGGAAAAGTCGCGCCGAGCCGGTTCCCGGCGGTATGTTGCAGGTCGGGCAGGGTATCGGAAGGAGCCACATGGCGGCGCGGAACGGGCGCACGGTGCGCGACCTCAGGCGGGCCAACCGCACGGCCGTGCTGCAACGGCTGTACTTCGACGGCCCGCTCAGCCGCTTCGAACTCGGCCCCGCCACCGGGCTGAGCTCCGGCTCCGTGAGCAATGTCGTCGCCGACCTGATCGCCGACGGCCTGGTCGAGGAGGCCGGCAGCGTCGACTCCGACGGCGGCCGCCCCCGCACCCTGCTGCGGGTGGCACCGGTCAGCGGTCACATGATCGGCGTCGACGTGGGGGAGACCCGGGTGCGCGTCGAACTGTTCGACCTGACCCTCACCGAGCTCGCCCGCGCGGAGCTCCCCTTGGAGCAGCAGGGCTACGAGGTCGACGTCATCGTCGACCACATCCGCTCCGGCATCGACGAGGTGCTCGCCACCGCCGGCCTGGCCCCCCAACGGCTCCTCGGCGTCGGCATCGGTGTCCCCGGCATCGTCGAGCGCACCCCCGACCGGGGCGCCGTGGTGCACGGTCAGACCATCGGCTGGGACGCGATCCCCCTGGAGTCCCTGCTGCGCACCGGCTCCCCGCTGCCCGCCACGGTGCCGTACTTCATCGACAACGGCGCCAAGACCCTCGGGCAGGCCGAGATGTGGTTCGGCGCCGGACGCGGCGCCCGCAACGCCCTCGTGGTCCTCTTCGGCTCCGGCGTCGGCGCCTGTCTGGTCACGCCCGAGGCGGAACACGGCCGGGCGGTCGAATGGGGACACCTGACCGTGCGGGTCCGGGGACGCCGCTGCCGCTGCGGCGCGCTCGGCTGTCTGGAGGCGTACGCGGGCGCCGAGTCGCTGCTCGCCCGGTGGGGCGAGGAGGGCGGCCGGGTGCCCGGGGGCACCGACGAGGAGACGGCACTGACCACGATGCTGGCCGCCGCCTACCCGGCCGACGACACCCCCGCCGACCCGGTCGCGCTCGCGGTCCTGGAGGAGACCGCCGAGTACCTCGGCGCCGGCCTGTCCGATCTGATCAACCTCTTCCAGCCGGAACGCATCCTCATGGGCGGCTGGGCCGGTCTCCAGCTCGGCTCCCGCTTCCTGCCCGCCGTGCGCAAGCACGCCCTGTCGTACGCGCTGCGCCACCCGGCCGAGAACGTGACGATCGAACTGGGCCGCCTCGGTCCCGACGCGGTCACCGTCGGCGCCGCGATCCTGCCGCTCGCCGACTTCTTCACCCGCGGCGGGCGGCGCCCCGATCCGGACCCGCAGTCCCCGCCGCCGGCCTGGCACACGGCGCTCCAGGACCGCGTCCCGCGCTGAGACGGGGTGCCCGCGTCACCCGGAGGGCTCGTCCGGCACGGGCTGTCCCGGGGTGCCGGACGCCGAGTGCGGGGCGCCCTGCCGGCCGGTGCCGGCCTCGTCCGTGTCGGGGACGTCGGGCCCGGACCCGCCGGCTTCGGCGGAGTCGTCCGGCCCGGCCGGCTCGGCGCGCTCGCCCGACCCGGCCGGCACGGTCCGCTCCTCCGGCCCGCGGGCCCCGTCCTCGCCGTCCTCGCCGTCCTTGCCGTCCTTGCTCTCCCGCTCCGCGGCCGCGGGCGCGACCTCCCAGGGGTCCTCGTCGGCGCCGGCCTGCTGGTCGGGCAGGTCCCGGGGAATGCCGGCGCCGTTCTCACCGGGTCCTTCGAGGCGGTGGTCGGTCACGTCGCTCTCCCTTCGTTCGTACGCGGGCCCCCGCGAGTACCACCCCGGGGGCCGGCGAAACGTGGAGCTCAGCCCACCTTGTGCCCCCGCATCGGCTCCGTGGGTTCCCCGGCGCCCTCCCGCATGCCCAGCAGGAACTCCTCCACCACCTGCGTCGCCGTGCGCACCGGACGCCAGCCGAGCTCCACGCGGGCACGCGTGCAGTCCATCAGCGGCAGCCTCAGCACGGCGTCGAACAGGTGCGGGGAGGCGGGCAGCAGGCGCAGCCCCCAGGCGGCGGCGACCGCCGACCGGGCCGCCGTACGCGGCAGCCGCACCCGGCGGGTCCCCAGCATCTCCCCGAGCAGCTCCGCGTCCACGGGCGGCTCGGCCGCGAGGTTGAAGGCACCCCGGGCGTCGGCGGACAGCACGGCCAGCCGGTAGGCGTGGGCGGCGTCGTCGGTGTGCAGCGCCTGCACCCGCAGTCCCGGGATGTCGGGCAGGAAGGGCAGCAGATCGGGCCGCGCCAGCGGTCCCGGAAGGAAACGGCCCCCGAAGATGCGGCGCTGCTCGCTCGCCGACGTCCGCTTGAACAGGAACGCGGGGCGCATCCTCACCACCCGCGTCTGCGGATGGTCCCGCTCGAAGGTGTCCAGGGCCCGCTCGAGGTAGGCCTTCTCCCGGCAGTACGCGGCGTCCGGCCAGCCGTGCGTCGGCCACGACTCGGTCACCGCCCCGCTCCCCGGACCCGGCGAGTACGCCCCGACCGACGAGGCGTGCACCAGCGTCGGCACCCCCGCCTCGGCTACCGCGTCGAACACCCGCATGCTGCCGAGCACATTGGTGCGCCAGGTGCTCGCCGGGTCGTGCGTCGGCTGGAACGCCCAGGCCAGGTGGACGACCGCGTCCGCGTCGGCGAACTCCCCGGCGAGGTCCGACCGGTCCGAGGCGAGATCCACCGCCGACCACTCGGTCTTCGGCGGCGACCACTCGGGGAGCCGCCGGGCCAGGCCCCGCACGGAGCCGACCTCCGGTTCCTCCGACAGCACCCGCACCACACTGGTCCCGACATTGCCGGTGGCGCCCGTGACGACGACCCTCATGCCCGCTGCGCTGCTCACCTTCCGCTCCTCTCGGCCACACCCTTCGCGGAGCGGGCCGAGTACCCCCCGGACGAGGACGTTCACGTCCGCTCCGGGCCGTCCGCTCCGGGTCGGCCCCCCGGGCGGGAGCACGCCGGGGCGGTGACAGCGGAAAGCCCCGGCCGTGACGGGGGAATCACGGCCGGGGCGGCACGGTGGTGGGCGTGGACGGCGGTCACCTCTCGGCGAAAGGCTCCACAGGGCTTCAGCCGGACGATCGTCCCTGTGGGCGGATGATGAGGCCCGGGGACACTGTCCCATCCGCACCCACGCTCTGTTCAACGGACAACCACCGCTGGCTGTTCCGTTTTCAGCGAGTGGTGGGCGTGATGTGTGTCACCGGCACGCGTCACGTGCCCGGTGGTCGTCATCGTCCCGTGCGCCGGGGTCGAGGTCGGCCCAGAGGTTCTCGGCCTGGAGCAGCAGCGTGCCCAGGACGGTCGTCCGCGCGGCACCCTGTCCGGCGTGCTCCCGCAGCCCGTCCTGCAGCCTGGTGTGCAGGTCCCGCATCACCCGGTCGGTCCGCTCGTCCAGCAGCGGGTCCGTGCGCGCACCGGCGTCCAGCAGCCGGTCCGCCTCCGCGCGGCAGGTGTCGCCGATCAGCTCCAGCAGCTCCGCGTAACAGCGCAGCACCTCCGCGTCCGGCGCGGCGGGCGTGCGGTCCTCGTCGGCGGCCACCGCCAGCGTGCGGGTCAGCGCCGTGACATGCCCGGTGACGCGCGCGAACCGCTCGTCCTCCTCCTCCGGCGGAACGGCCCCGGCCGGCACCCGGTGCAGGGCGCGCAGGACGCCCGAGGTCAGGCGCAGGCTCTCCTTGCTCCAGCCGCGGGCCGAGCGCAGGGCCTCCACGCGTCTCCCCAGGCGTACCGACGCGTCCAGCCGGCGGGCGGCGGTCTGCGCGTCCCACTCGCCCTCGCGCAGATCCCCGGCGACCGCGCGCAGCACCTCGCCCGTCTCCCGGGCGAGCGCCGCCAGGTTCTTCCGTACGTCCCGCAGATGGACCGGAGGCAGGACGAGCGCGTTCACGGCGACACCGATGACCGCGCCGAGCGCCGCCTGCCCCAGCCGGTGCCCGACGGCGACCGCGCTCACCGTACCGGTGGCGATGGTGAACACCGCCGTGGTGGCGGCGTAGATGCCCTGGTCGCCGAAGCGCGGCCAGTTCGACAGCAGCACCAGCACCGGGACCGACAGGGCGAGGGCGCCCGTCGTGTCGCCGGTGACCGCCTGCGCCCCCGACGCCACCAGGGCCCCGATGCACATGGCGGTGAACTGCCGCGCCCCCTGGACCAGCGAACTGTAGACGGTGGCCTGCACCAGGACGAGCGCCACCCAGGGCGCCATCAGGGCCATCGGGTCGCCGAGCCAGACCTGTGCCACCAGCCAGGCCAGCAGCGCCGCCGCGGCCGCCTTCAACGACTGGACCAGCAGCTCCCGCTCCCGCCCCGGCCCCCGCCACACGGCCCGCGCCGCCCGGCCGAAGGATCTCGCGTCCCGCCGTGCGGCATCCCGTACCCGTGCCGCCGAGACCGCCCGCCCCACCGTGTGCCCCTCTCGTGGTTCTTCCCTCATACGCGCCATGTGACGCGGATGTCCTGGTGCCGTGCCATGTGCCGTGGATGTCCCGGTAGTGCCCTGCCGGGTGCCACCGGGAGCTCATGCCAGGGGACTCTCCGCCAGCGACGCCAGGAGACGGGCCGGGTCGTCGTAGACCACGTCCGCGCCTGCCCCCTCCAGATCGGCGCGCGGGATACCGCCGCACAGCACGCCCACGCAGCGCACGCCGGCCCTGCTGCCCGCCTGCATGTCCCACACCGTGTCACCGACGAACACGGCCCGCTCCGCGGGCACCCCGGCCAGCTCCAGGGCGTGCTCGACCGGTTCGGGGGAGGGCTTGCCCTCCTCGACGTCGTCGGCGCTCGCCGTCGCGGCGATCGCCTCGTCCGCGTCGATCGCGCGGCGCAGCGCGCCCAGCTCGGCGCCCCCGGCCGAGGTGGCCAGCACCACCGTCCAGCCGTCCCGGTGCAGCCGCTTCAGCAGTCGGCCGGCGTCCGGCAGCGCGGGCAGCCGGTCGAAGTACTGTCCGTACAGCGCCTTGTGCGCGGCGCTCAGTTCCGCGTCGCGTCCGGTGTCCCGGTCCTCGCCCAGCAGATGGGCGACCAGATCGGAGGAGGGCAGGCCCACGGCCCGGTGGACGGCGTGCATCGGCACCCGGTGGCCCGCTTGCCGCAACGCCTCCCACCAGGCCGTCACATGCAGGTGGTTGGTGTCGACCAGAGTGCCGTCGACGTCGAACACGGCCGCCCGTTCCATACGCGGTTCCCTCCGTCTCCTCGTGGGCGGTCCGGGTACCACCTCAGCCGTCCGCCACTCCGGCGGGCACCTTCCGGTCCCTGACCCGCGCCGGCAGCGCCTCCCGGGGCCAGGTGGTGACGACCCGCTCGGGCGGCACCCCGCCCTCCTGTGCCCGGGCGCGCCCGGGGACCCGCCGGTCCGGTCCCGGCCCGGCGCCGGGGACCGCTCCAGCGCCGTTCCAGCGCCTCCACGGGATCCGTCGCGCGGCGGAAGCCGGGGTTGGCCGGGCGCGCACCGGGGTACTGCGATGCGTCATCGCGTTCCGCACGCCGGATGCCCGGCGTTCCGACAGGAGGTCACCCATGTCCCAGCCCACCACCACCGGCGGCAAGGCCGCCGTGATCACCGGCGCCGACTCCGGCATCGGCCGGGCCACCGCCGTACGCCTGGCCGCCGCGGGCATGGACGTCGGCATCACCTGGCACAGCGACCGCGAGGGCGCCGAGGAGACGGCACAGGAGGTCAGGGCGCACGGGCGGCGGGCCGAGGTGGCCCGGATGGACCTCACCCGGCTGCCCGGCGCCGCGGACACGGTCGACGAGCTGCGCGACCGTCTGGGCCGGATCGACGTCCTGGTCAACAACGCGGGCACGGGCACCATGACGTCCTTCCTCGACCTGGAGCCCGAGAAGGTCCGCGAAGTGCTCGACGTCGATCTCCTGGGTCCGTTCCTGTGCGGGCAGAAGGCGGCGCGGCACATGATCCGGCAGGGCGGCGGGGGCCGCATCGTCAACGTGACGTCCGTGCACGAGCACCAGCCGCGGGTGGGTGCCGCGCCGTACTGCGCCGCCAAGGGGGGTCTGGGACTGCTCACCCAGGTGATGGCGCTGGAGCTCGCCGAACACGGCATCACCGTCAACGCGGTCGCCCCGGGCGAGATCGCCACACCGATGACCGGCCAGGAGGACACCGATCCGCACACCGAGAGCCGTCCCGGCATTCCGCTCGGGCGGCCCGGCGACGCCCGTGAGGTCGCCGCGGTGATCGCCTTCCTGGCCGGACCCGACGCCTCCTACGTGACCGGCGCCTCCTGGAGCGTGGACGGCGGAATGCTGCGGATGGGGCCCCAGGCGGGGTCGCACCTGGCGAGCGACGACTGGCGGCGGCCCTGAACGGAAGCGGCCCGGGGGCGTCCAGGACGCCCCATTCGCCCTGTTTGGGCTCTACCCTCGAAGGCATGACCGAAAGCGCGAGCCCGTACATGTCGCACCCGCGGATCATGGTGCTCGGGGTACAGCCCGGGGCCCCGCCGTTCCGCATCGTGGAGATCGACGGACAGGTGGTCGGCGCGGCCAGGACCGTCACCGACGTGCTGCACGCCGCCGCCGCGTTCGGGATCACGATCCACGACCTGGACGACCCGGACGTGATCCGCTGGGTGGGCGGGGACAAGCTGACCTGGACGGTACGCGGGGCCCATCGGCGGCGGCGGCACGAGAGCGAGCGTCCCTGAGACCACGCGCCCCGGGCGGGTCTCAGGCCTCGGGTTCGCGCGCGTGCACGGTCCGGCCGAGGCGCCGGCCCACCAGCAGGTAACCGATCAGCGCCCCGCTGCTGTTCAGGATGACGTCGTCGACGTCGAAGGCGCGTCCGGTCACCAGGAGGCCCTGCGCGCACTCCACCAGCAGCATCACCACGGCCGTCAGCACCAGCACCCGCAGGAACCCGCGCGTGCGCGGTGCGACGACCGGCGCGAGGACGCCGAAGGGCACGCCGAGCAGGATGTTGCCGCCGATCTGGCGCACGGCGTCGCGCAGCCCGGGCTGGTCCAGATACGCCCGCAGGGAGCGGCCCGGGTGCAGGTTGGTGTGGGTCAGTGCCTCCGAGGCGGGGGAGGGCTGCAGGGTGAGCCGGGCCAGCACGACCGCGAAGACGACCATGAACACAAAGGCGCACAGCATCGCCAGCAGCCGCAGGGGCAGGGGGAGCGGACGTGGGGCGGCGCGTGCCATCTGATCCTCCAGTGGTCAACTTCGATGTGTGCTGAGCCGGTTACCCCCGTCGGCGGCCGTCATACAGAGGCCGGCGCGGGTCAGTCGCCGTAGGTGACCCGCACCTTCTCGAACCCCAGCGAACGCAGCAGGCCTTCGAGCATGTCCGTGGTGTTGGTCTCGGCCCGGGCGGTGAGTCCGCTCTCCTTCGCCGCGTCGCCGATGTGCCGCGCCGCGAGCTTCTGCACGGCCTGTTCGCCGTTGGGGTTGTCCGAGAAGAGGTCGCCGAGGCGGTCGAGCAGGCCGCGCTGCTTGGAGACGGCGTAGGAGCGCTCGGGGTCCAGGGCCGGTGTGCCCAGGCGGGCATGGGGCAGCCGCAGCGTGGCGGACGTACGGTCCTCGTCGACCCGTACGTCGTCCTCGTCCAGCGAGCCCAGGTCGACATAGGCGTCGACGGTGCCGGCGCCCACGTACAGCGTGCGGCTGCCGCGGACGGCGTCGGGCAGGAACCTCGTGTCCTTCTCCAGGTCCACCACCACCTGGAAGTTGCCCGTGGCGGCCTCGTAGCGGCTGATGTCCTGGACGGATTCCAGGAGAGCGGGGCCGGAACGGTCCCGGGTCTCCGTGCCGAACAGGTCCTTCAGTCCCGGCAGCACGCTGAGCCGGATTCCGGCGAACAGCACGGCGAGCAGCACCACCACGGCGCCGAGCACCTTCACCCAGCCCGGCACGCGCCGCGGCGGCGCCTTCACGGGAGCAGTCATGGCAACGGCCCTCCTTTCTCCCCTGCGCATGCCCCTTGGTTCCGCTGCCAGACACAACGGTTGGGGAGCGGAGGACCGCACCGGAAGCACGAAGGGGCGCGGCGGGCATCCGGCCCGGCGGCGACCGGGGACGCCGTCACGCCGGGCCGGAGGCGGACCCGGGCTGCTCCAGGGCCGCCTCCAGCGTCGGCCACGGGGGCAGCACGCGGGACGCGCCGGTGATCCGGAGCATGCGCAGGGTCAGCGGGTGGGCGCAGACCAGGCGCAGTCGGCCGGACCCGTCGGTGACGCGGCGCCGGGCCCGGTACACCAGACGCAGACCGGACAGGTCGAAGAACTCGACGTGGGTCAGGTCGATCACGATCCGGACGCCCGGTTCGGCGGTCGCCATGTCCAGGTGGGGGACGATCTCCGCGGCCGCGGCGATGTCGATCTCACCGCGGAACTCCAGCACCGTGTGCCCCCGGTCCTGGCGGACGCGCAGGTGCCGGGTCAGCGGTGCAGGTTCGTACCGCACGACGCCATCGCCTCCAGCTTGCTCCGTGCAACGGGGAGGGGATCGGCTCCAACACCGCTTCCCCTCCTGCAAGTTACCCCCGGTCGAGTGCATTGCAGCATGTTCGATTGTCATATGTCTTCGAATTGCGACCGAGTTCTTCCGAACTCGCCCGGCCGGCCGCACGGCCCCTCTTCGGAGCGTGACGGAATCCTCACGTCGGGCAGCCGGCGAACTTGATCCGCAAGGCCTTGAACCGGATAAGCTCCTTACCAGCGCTGCGAGTTGACCCTCATCACGACAGGTGGCTCCGCGGTGCGCACCCATGAGTGTGGCCCCCTTGCACACCCCCCGTTTCGATCGTGTCGCTCCGAAGGATGCAGATGGAACTCGCCACTCCGCCACCGGCGGCGCGGCCCCCTGTCGCCCGGTACGGCTGGTGGCTGATGCCGCTCGGCCTCGGCGGCGGAACGATCGCCGCCGCGTCGATGAGTTCGGACGGGCTCACCACGGCCGTCCTCGGCACCGCGGCGACGGCGGCCTGCACCGTGTGCGTGCGGTTGATGCTCCGCAGCCGGGCCCGGCTGCTGCGGTCCGAGGCCGCCTTCCGTACCGCGCAGGCCGAGCACACCCAGCAGTGGCAGCAGCACATGGCGGGCCAGGAGCGCAAGCTCGCCGCCGAACGCGCCGCTCGGGAGGACGCGTTCGCCGAGCAGGGCGCCGCCTACGAGGCCCAGCTCGCGGACCACTCGCGGGCGTTCGAGGAGCGGCTGGCCGAGCAGGCCAGGACCCATGAGGCCCGGCTCGCCGAACGGACCGAGGCGTGGCAGGAGCAGCTGTCCCATCAGCTGGCCGCGATCACCCGCCTTGCCGACGAGCAGCTCCCCGAGGCGATCGGCCGGCTGCGTGCCGGTGACGCCATCGACGACCTGCTGCCGAGCGTCGAGGGGTGCGCGGAGGCCGGCGCCGGTCTCCGGGCCGAACTCCGCAAGATCCTGCGCGTCGCGCTCATCGGCCTGGAGGAGGAGTTCGACCGCTCCACCTCCGCCGAGCAGGCCGTCATCAGCATCGGCAACCGCATCCACGTACTGACCAGCAAGCTCCGCGGCCGGCTGCACGAGATGCAGGGCGAGCACGGCCGGCTCCCGGCCGTCGCCCGGGGGCTGATGGAACTCGACCAGGAGATCGGCCCTGCCGACTGCCTGGCCGCGAGCATCGGCGTCCTCGGCGGATCGGACCGGCCCGGCAGGCAGTGGCAGGAACCGCAGCGGCTGCTGAGCGTGGTGCGCGGCGGCATCGGCCGGATCAAGGACTTCCACCGCGTCCGGCTGAGCCGGCTGCCCGAACTCGGCGTGGACGGCGGCCTGGTGGACCACCTCACGTTGATCTTCGCCCACCTCCTCGACAACGCGGCACGCTACTCGCCGCCCACCGAACCCGTGGTGGTCTCCGGCCGCGAGGTCCCCAACGGTGTGGGCATCGAGATCCAGGACTCCGGCAAGGGTCTGAGCGAGGAGAAGAAGCGCGAGGCCGAACACGCCCTCGCGGGCACCTCGCCCGGTGCGGGCATCGGCGGCATCACCGAGGACGCGAACATCGGCCTGCGGGTCGTCGGCATCCTCGCCCGCCGCTACGGCATCAGCGTCACCTTCGCGGACTCACCGTGGCTCGGCACCTCCGTGGTGGTCGTCGTACCGCACAAGTACTTCAGTCCGCTGCCCACCACCGCCACGTCCACCGCCGCCGAGGCCCTCACCGCGGCGCCCGGCGGGGCGCCGGTCCCCCCCGCCGGAGCGCCCGCGGACGACTCCGCCGGCACCACCCCCGGCGGGCTGCCCCGGCGCCGCAGCGGCAGGCGGTCCGCAACGGACACCCCGCAGCCCGCCGGGCGGACCGGGCCCGGGCAGCACGGCACCGTGTCCGTCGTACCGCCGGAGGCGTCCTTCGCCGGCCTCGCCGCCTTCGCCACCGCCGGACGCGGCACCGACCGGCTGCCGCGTCCGGCCGGCGGCCCCGACATCCCCACCGGACGTGAGTCCACCGAGCACCGCACCGAAGAGAGCGACCAGACCACATGACGCACCAGGGAACCGACGTGAGCTGGGCGCTCCGCGATCTCGTCGAGAGCATCCAGGAGATCCGCTTCGCCCTCGTGGCCTCCAGCGACGGCAAGGCCATCACCTCCTACGGCGCCGAGGACCCCGACGACGTGGACCGCTTCGCCGCCGTGGTGGCCGGCCTGCAGGCCCTGGCCCAGCCGGTCGCCGAGCAGTTCCCCGCGTACGCCGGACAGTTGCGGCTGGCGATGATCGAGGTCGACGGCGGTCATCTCTTCGTGGTCCGGGCCGGAGTGGAGACCTATCTCGGCGTCCTGGCGCGGGAGGGCCTCGACCAGGGGCTGCTCGGACACCAGATGAGGGACCTCGCCCGCAGGATGGGTGAGCTCCTCGGCACCACTCCGCGCCTGGAGGAGCACTCTGGATGAGTGCTCCCCGCCGGCCGGCGGACCCGTCCGGTCTCGAGCGCTACTACGTCCTCACCGGGGGGCGCAGCGGACCGGGCGATTCGGCGGCCGGCCTCGACGTGGCGACCCTCGTCGTCTCCCGCTCCCAGCCCGTCCCGGGGCTGCAGCACGAGCACGAGGAGATCGTCCGGCGCTGCCGGGAGCCGCTCTCGGTCGCCGAACTCGGCGCCCACCTGGGACTGCCGTTCAACATTCTCGCGGTGCTGCTGTCGGACCTGCTGGACGCAGGCCGTGTCGAAGCCCGTGACCCCATCCCGGCACACGTGGCCGGCCGCGGGCCCGACCTTGCGCTCCTCGAGGAGGTACTCAGTGGACTTGAAAGGCTTTGACCGACCCGGTCTGCACGCCGGCGGGGACATCCGCTCGGTGAAGGTGATGATCGCCGGAGGTTTCGGCACCGGAAAGACCACCATGGTCCGCTCGGTCAGCGACATCAGGCCGCTGACCACCGAGGAGACCCTGACCCAGGCCAGCGCCGGCGTCGACGACCTCATCGGGGTCGCCGACAAGTCGCAGACCACCGTCAGCCTGGACTTCGGCAAGATCGGCCTCAACGACAGCCTGATGCTGTACCTGTTCGGCACACCCGGCCAGGAGCGGTTCTGGTTCCTGTGGAACGGGCTGTTCAAGGGGGCGCTCGGCGCGGTCGTCCTGGTGGACACCCGGCGGCTGGCCTCCAGCTTCCGGGCGATCGAGGAGATGGAGCGGCAGAAGGTGCCGTTCGTCATCGCCCTCAACGTCTTCCCGGACTCCAGGGACTACCCGGTCGAGGAGATCCGGGACGCCCTGGACATCCCCGCGCACATCCCGGTCGTGTCCTTCGACGCCCGCGACCGTGCCGCGAGCCGCGATGTGCTCCTCGCCCTCATCCGGCACCTGAAGGAACGCTCGGCCGTCGCCGTGGAGTCACGATGAGCGCCCCCGAGGCCCCCCGCGGCTGCCCCGTGGCCCACCACGGCGCGGAACCCACCCGGCTGTACGGCCCCGAGGCGGCCACCGACCCGGTCGGCATCTACGAGCGGCTGCGCGAGGAGCACGGCTCGGTGGCACCGGTGCTCCTGGAGGGCGAGGTGCCGGCCTGGCTGGTGCTCGGCTACCGGGACGCCCGGCGGGTGCTGGACAACCCCCGCCAGTTCAGCCGGGACGCCCGGATCTGGCGGGACTGGCTCGACGGCCGCATCGAGGAGAGCTCACCGCTGATCCCGATGGTCGCCTGGCGTCCCGACTGCGTCTCCCAGGACGGCGAACCGCACCGCAGGCTCCGCGCGGCCGTCACCGACGCCCTCCAGGCGGCGGCCGGCCGCGGCATCCGCCGGCACGCCACGCACTACGCCAACAAACAGATCGACGCCTTCGCGGACGCCGGACGCGCCGATCTGGTCGGCGACTACGCCGAGTACCTGCCGATGCTGGTGCTCAGCCGCCTGCTGGGGCTGCCCGAGGCGGAGGGACGCGATCTGGTCGAGTCCTGCGCCCAGGTCCTCAAGGGCGGCGGGGACGCCGTCACGCACGACGGGCGCATCCAGCGGATCCTCGGGGAACTCGTCGTGCGCAAACGCACCGAGCCCGGCAGCGACCTGGCCACCGCCCTGCTGGAGCATCGCGCCGGGCTGGACGAGGAGGAGGTCGTCAGCCATCTGCGTCTGGTGCTGATCGCCGCGCACACCACCACCAGCAACCTGCTGGCCCGGGTGCTGCAACTGGTCCTCACCGACACCTCGCGGCTCTCCGGACTGATCAGCGGTCAGCTGAACATCTCCGCGGTCGTGGAGGAGGTCATGTGGGACAGCCCGCCGCTGGCCGTCCTGCCGGGCCGCTTCGCCGCCAGCGACCTGGAGCTCGGCGGTCACCGCATCCAGGAGGGCGACCTGCTGGTGCTGGGCCTCGCCGCCGGCAACCAGGACCCCGAGATCCGTCCGGACACCGGGGTCTCCGTCCAGGGCAACCAGGCCCACCTCGCCTTCAGTTCGGGCCCCCACGAGTGCCCCGGGCAGAGCATCGGCCAGGCCGTGATCGAGATAGCCGTCGACGTCCTGCTGCACCGGCTGCCCGGACTGCGGCTGGCGGTGCCTCCGGAGGAACTCAGGTCCACCGCCTCCACCTGGGAGTCCCGACTGGACTGTCTGCCGGTCGAGTTCGGCGCGTGAGGTCGCTGCCCGGTCCCGGTGACCGGGCAGCACGGCCGTCTCACACGGTCAGCAGGTCGTCCACCGAGCCCCGCCCGGCCTGCTCCGCGGTGGCCACCGGGCCCTCCTTGGACGCCGCGTACCGGCCGGTGGTCAGCGCCCACTCGTAGTTGCCGTTGATCCAGTGCTGGATGGCCTCCACGCCTTTGCGCACCCGGTCGCGTTCGTCCGCGTCGAGCCCGAGCTCGTCGCACATCGCGGGCACCCGGGCCTCCAGTTCCGCGTACTCCGTCAGGCACGCGGTCGTCATGGAGTACGCCTCGGCGGCGGCCTCCTCCCAGGAGCAGCCCCGCTCCCGGTGCAGAACGGCGATGAGGTTGTGTCCGTCCCCGCGGCGCCGCTCCCGCTCGAAGGAGTGGATGTCGTTCATGAACCCGATGGCGTCGGCGGCCAGATCGCGCAGGCGCTCCATCAGCGGATGCGCCATCGCCTGCGCCGGAACCTCGAAGCCGCGGCTGCGTTCGCCCGCGTCGATGCTGTGGTGGATGCCGACGGTACGGCGCCGGAAGGCGGCGTACTCCTCCAGGTCCAGGGTCCCGGCCAGCCCCCGGGCCGCCAGATCGACCTCCTCGCAGTGCGCCACCAGGAAACGGCCCCAGGAGGCCGCGAACCGGGTCCTCCACGTCAGGGACATGCCATGCGAAAGGTGATCCCAGACCTGGGCCCAGGCCACGGTGACGGGGCAGGCGACCCTGGGCGGGCTCCCCGCCGGACGCAGCGGAATCACGATGAGTTCCCGGGCCACCTCGGCTATGCGGTCCGCGCGGTCCGGCCGGCCGGCGTCGAACTGGTCGTCGAACAGGAAGGCGAGGGAGAACCAGTTCATCAGCACCACCATGTCCTCGGCCGAGGCGTGCGGATAGGTGCGGGCGGCGGCCTGGGGCAGGTCCCAGGTCTTGTACTCCTCGAATCCGGCCCGGCTGCGGACCAGGCCCATCTCCCACACCCAGCGCAGGTGGCGGGCCCGGGCGTACTCGAGATGGTCGCTGACGGGGGTGTCGAAGGGGAGATCGAACCGGACGTCCTGAGGCATGTGCTTCCTTTCGGGAGACGGAGCGCAGAGTCCCCCGGCCCTGCGGGCGAGCGGCCGTTGCGGCCGTCGGCGCACTCGAACTCGACTGCTCGGTACGGAAGTTGGACCGAGAAGCGGTACGAGGACGCCCTCAGCGTAAATGATCTACACCGCGCTCCGTCGCCGTGTCCGCGACTGCCCGGGGCGATGTGGATCACGTCCCCCGGCCCGTCCCGAGCCGGCCGCCCCGGCACCCGACTGAATCCGCCGAGCGGGGACAGGTGTCACCTACCGGGCGGGGCAGGAACGCCCCGCGCGCCGGACCGCGAGGAGGAGACATGGCACTGGTGACTGCGGGCGTGGTGGTGCTCGACTGCGCCGAACCCGAAAAACTCGCCGAGTTCTACAGGGAGTTGCTGGAGGCGGAACAGGTTCACGCCAACGCCAACCGGGTGGAGATCCGGGCCGCCGACGGCTTCCGCCTGGCGCTGCGCCGCGACGTCAACGCGACCACGCCGAGCTGGCCGCGCCCGGAGAACTCCCTCCAGGCGCATCTGGAGTTCGTGGTGGACGACCTGGACGCGGTGGAGCGCCGGATCGTCGGCCTCGGCGGCCGCCCGATGGAGTCGGGCGACGCGTCGGGGCCCACCGGGGAACGCGGCTACGCCGACCCGGCGGGCCACTCCTTCATCCTCCGCCGAGGCACCCCCACGGCGCCCAAGCAGGGGTGACGCCCGCCCGCGGCGACGGCGGGGAGCCGTACGGACACCGTTGACGTCAACGGTGTCCGTACGGACGGGTCAGTCGCGGCCGCCCTTCTCCGGGACCGGCCAGACACCCGTGGAGCGTTCGATGGCCTGGGCACCCGCACGGTCCACGGCACTGCGCACCACCGCGAAGATGGCGCCCTGGATCGCCGCGGCCAGCAGGATCTCGCCCCAGCGGCGGTCGCGGTCCAGCGCGTCCGGCGCGTTGTCCTCGTGCCGGATCACCTTCCACGTCTTCTGGAAGGCCATCCCCGCCACGGTGCCGCTCGCCCAGCCCAGCGCGAACCCGATGGGCTTGTACGCCATCGGCAGCTTCTTCTTGGTCTTCTTGCTCATCTTCGCCACGTCAATCTCCTTGTTGGGCTTCGTCGTTGCGTCGGTGGGTGAATGGATGGTCGTGCCGGGGCGGGCGGGAGGCGTTCAGGGGCGGCCTCGGGCCGCCACCTCCTCGCCGGCCGGCACCGGCCCCGGTGGCGTGCCGTCGCCGAACGGCCGGCCGCCCAGCTCCGCACGGTGATGGGGGGTCGTCCAGCCGGACAGGTCGGGACCGAGGGGCACGATGCCGGACGGGTTGATACCGGTGTGCACCTGGTAGTAGTGCCGCTTGATGTGGTCGAAGTCCACGGTGTCGCCGAAGCCGGGCGTCTGGTACAGGTCGCGGGCGTAGGCCCACAGAACCCGGTTCTCCGTCAGTTTCCACCGGTTGCACTTGAAGTGGCCGTGGTACACCGCGTCGAACCGCACCAGTGTGGTGAACAGCCGGATGTCCGCCTCGGTGATGGTGTCGCCGACGAGGTACCGCTGCTTCTCCAGCCGTTCCGCCAGCTTCTCCAGCCGCCGGAACAGCCCCGTGCACGCGGCCTCGTACTCCTCCTGGCCGGTGGCGAAACCTGCCCGGTAGACGCCGTTGTTGACGTCCTGGAAGACGTCCTCCGTCACCGCGTCGATCTCGTCGCGCCGTGACGCCGGATACAGGTCGGGCGCCCCCTCGCGGTGCAGGGCCGTCCACTCGGTGGCGAGGTCCAGGGTGATGCGCTGGTAGTCGTTGGTCACCAGCTGCCCGCTGGACACGTCCACGATCGCCGGCACGCTCACGCCGCCCGGGTAGTCCCTCTCCCGCCGGTCGTAGGCCTCGCTCAGGTACCGGATGCCGAGGACCGGGTCGCGGCCGTCCGGATCCAGGGTGAAGCGCCAGCTGCGGTCGTCCTGGACCGGGTCGGTGACGGCCAGGGAGAGCGCGTCCTCGAGGCCGAGCAGCCGCCGGGACACCAGGGCCCGGCTCGCCCACGGGCAGGCGCGGCTCACCACGAGCCGGTAACGCCCGGCCGCCACCGGCCACCCGTCCCGGCCGTCCGCCGTGATCCGGTCCGCGAAGTGCGCCTTCGACCTCTTGAACGTCTTCCTGCCGTACGAGTTGTTGCCGCCGCCCCCGTCGTCGCGGCCGCTCATGATGGTCTCCTTCTCGCCGTTTCGATGTCCCTGTGACCGCGTTCCCCGTTTTCCGCCGGCGGCACGGTGTGACCTAGGCCGACCGGGGCAATCGGCGGTGGTGAGTACACGATCGGATCGCAGAACCCGCGTCACCGTGCTGGTGGCGCTCGCAGCCAATCTGGTGATCGCGGCCGCCAAGGCGGTCGGCGGTCTGGCCGCGTCCTCACCCGCGCTGCTGTCGGAGGCGGCGCACTCGGTGGCCGACAGCGTCAACGAGGTGTTCCTGCTGGCCGCCCTGCGGCGCAGCCGGCGGCCGGCGGACCGGCGGCACCCGTTCGGCTACGGCAAGGAGCGGTTCTTCTGGGCACTGCTCGCGGCCGTCGGCATCTTCGTGATGGGCGGCTGCTTCTCCTTCTACCAGGGTGTCGAGGCCCTGCGGAACGGCGGCGGGGAGCACGGGAGAAGCGGATATGTGGCCGGACTGGTCGTGCTCGGTGTCGCCCTGCTCGCCGAGGGCGGCTCGCTGTTGAGGGCCCTTCACCAGGTGCGCGCGCAGGGCGACACGGGCAAGGCGCTGCGCGATCCGGCGCTGCGCACGGTGATCGCCGAGGACGGCACCGCGGTGGTGGGCGTCACCCTGGCCATCGCGGGGATGGCGCTGCACATGATCACCGGGCGGGTGGAGTGGGAGGCCGGGGCCTCGCTCGCCATCGGCGCGCTGCTGGTGTACGTCGCCTTCCGCCTCGGGCGCGACGCCCGGGACCAGCTGATCGGCGAGGCCGCCGACCCGGAGGCGAGCCGGCGGATCCGGGAGCTGCTCCGGGCCCAGCCCGAGATAGACAGTGTGGAGGCGCTCCTCACGATGAAGACCGGCCTGGACAGCACGCTGGTGGCCGCCCGCGTCGACCTGGTGCCCGGTCTGGACAGCGAGCGGGTGGAGGAGATCGCCGTACGCATCAAGCGGTCCATCGTCCGCACCGTTCCCGAGGCGGAACAGGTCTTCCTCGACATCACCGAACGCGGTTCCCCGGAGGCGCGGGAGGCGTGGGAAAGCCCCGCCGCCACGAGGGAACGCGGCGAGGCCTGACGCCCGTGCGCGCGCGGTCCGGTGCCTCACGCGCACCGGACCGCGAGGTGCCCCGGATCCAGCCCTCGTGCCGGTCCGGCGCCGGCGGGAGGACGGGGACCCCACGGACCGTCATGTCCCGCTCGGCGGGCCCGTCCTCCGCTCCGGCCGGGCTGCCGCTGCCGGCCCCGCGGCGGGTGCGGCGGCGGACAGCGGGAGCGGGGTGCGGTGGTCGCGCAGGGCGGGATCCCGGTGCCCGCCGGCCGTGACGGTCCATCGGCTCCCCGGGAGTGACTAGGCTCTCCGGGTGACCGAACAGGCGGAGAAGCAGGACAAGCGCCCCAAGCCCTTTCTGTACGTCGTGGTCTGCGCCGCCGGTGTCGCCGTGGACGTCGGCGAACTCATCACCCGCGCACGGGAACGCGGCTGGGAGGCCGGAGTCATCGCGACACCGGCCGCCGTGAACGGTTTCCTCGACACCGCCGACGTCGAGGCGCGGACCGGCCGCCCGATCCGGTCCGCCTGGCGGACCCCCGGGGAGCCGCGCCCCTTCCCCGCCCCGGACGCCGTGGTGGTCGCACCCGCCACCTTCAACACCGTCAACAAGTGGGCGGCCGGCATCGCGGACACCCTCGCCCTGGGCACCCTGTGCGAGGCGGCCGGACTCGGCGTGCCGATCGCCGTCCTGCCGTGCGTGGCCGACGCGCTGGCCGCCCACCCCGCCTACCGGGAGAGTCTCGTCCGGCTGCGCGGGATGGGCGTGCGCTTCGGCGATCCGTACGCGGGGGAGACCGGCGCGGACGGCTCACGGCCGGAGTTCGGCTGGGAGCGTGCCCTGGACCTCCTGGGGCGGCGGTGACGCGCACCCGGCTTCGCGTGCGCACCGGCACGTACGCTCCCCCGTCGACCACCCGTCCGCGTCCCGCCCGCTGAACCGGCGGGCGCCGGGGGCGGGCCGACGTGGCCGGTGACGAGGCGGGTGAGGCGTTCCGCGCCCCCGGACGGCCCTCGCCCGGCCGCTCCACCGGGACACGGTCCCGCACCCGGCCGCCGGCCGCTGGGGGAGGGCCGCGGGGTCAGGGACCGCTGCCCGGCTCCAGCACGCCGAGGAACACCGACGAGGCGTTGCCGGACACCGGGACCTCGCCGGCCTTCCACGGCACCCGCAGCGGGACCCGCTCATCCGGTGGGGTGACGAGGAGAGCCGCCGGGACGGCGGTTCGGGCGCCGCTGACGCCGGGACTCGCATACCGCAGCCCCGCCCAGGCGCTCTCGCCGGGCGCCAGGGTGACGGTCGCCGCGTCGCCGGGGGCGCGCCGGGGGTCCGGTCCCAGCCGCTCGCCGGCCGCGTCCACGAAGGCGGCGCCCGGATAGCCGTACAGGGTGCAGGCGCGGGAGGAGACGTTGGTCAGCACGACGGGGAAGTTGCGCTGCCCCGCCCCGGGATCCATACGGCCGACGGCGGCGCTCAGCTCGGGGGTGCGGCACCGTGCCCCCGGGCGGTCCGTGCGCCCGGTGGCCGTCGGGGCCCGGTCGCTCGGGGAAGCGGTGACGTCACCCGCGACGGTGCCGCTGCGCACGGCGCCGCCCGGCGAGTCCGCGGCCGTCCGGCCGGCGGACGCCGGGGGCCGTGGAGAGGCGTCCGCGGTGCCGCCCCGCGTACCGCAGGAGGTCAGCGCGCCCAGAACGGCCAGCGCCGCCACCACCGACGCCGTTGTCCGCCGTGACCTGCTCGTCATGGTTCACCCCACTCACATCTCGTCCGACAGGGTCAGTTCCGACCAGATGGTCTTGCCGTCGGCCGTGTGCCTGCTGCCCCAGCGCTGGGTGAGCTGGGCGACCAGCAGCAGACCCCGGCCGCCCTCGTCCCAGGTCTTGACCCGCCGCAGGTGCGGGGCCGTGTGACTGGTGTCGGACACCTCGCAGATCAGCGTCGCGGCGTCATGGATCAGCCGCAGCCGGATGGGCGGGGTCCCGTACCGGATCGCGTTGGTGACCAGCTCGCTCACCACCAGTTCCGCGGTGAACGACGCCTCGGTCAGCGCCCACGCGGCCAGCTGGTCGACGACCTGCTTGCGGACGGGGGCGACCAGCGCCGGGTCCGCGGGGATGTCCCAGGTGGCGACCTGCGCGGACGGCAGCCCGTGGGTGCGGGCCAGCAGCAGGGCCACGTCGTCCGTCGCGCCGCCCGGTGCCAGTACGGTGTGCAGCACGCGGTCGCAGGTCTCGTCGAGCGGACCGGCGGCACCCGCCAGCGCCTCGCGGAGCAGGGCCCGACCCGCCTCGGTGTCCCGCCCGCGGGACTCGACGAGTCCGTCGGTGTAGAACGCCAGCACCGTGCCCTCGGGCAGCTCCAGCTCGGCCGACTCGAAGGGCAGCCCGCCCAGGCCCAGCGGCGGCCCGGAGGGCAGGTCGAGGTACCTGGCCGGGCCGCCGGGCGGAATCAGGACCGGTGCGGGATGCCCCGCCCG
Organism: Streptomyces sp. NPDC016640; assembly: GCF_043076215.1. Classification (NCBI taxonomy): domain Bacteria; kingdom Bacillati; phylum Actinomycetota; class Actinomycetes; order Kitasatosporales; family Streptomycetaceae; genus Streptomyces; species Streptomyces sp. NPDC016640. The sequence continues at coordinate 176,472 of NZ_JBIBRG010000013.1, read as the reverse complement.
GGACAGGGTGCAGCGCCGTGACACCGGGTCGTAGACCGCGTACAGGCAGGTCGCGCCGACCTCGCCGGAACCGGCGTCGCCGGACGATTCGTGCGACAGGTGCACGACCAGGTCGTCGAGGTGGGTGAGCAGTTCGTCGGGGGCCAGGTCGATGTCGGCGAGGGTGCGCACCGCGGTGCGCAGCCGGCCCATGGTCGCGGAGGCCTGGATGCCCTGGCCGACGACGTCCCCGACCACCATGGCCACCCGCATGCCGGACAGCGGGATCACGTCGAACCAGTCGCCGCCCACTCCGGAGCGCGCGGCCGGCAGATAGCGGGTGGCCGCCTCCACGGCGGCCGTGCGCGGCAGTGCGCGGGGGAGCAGACTCCGCTGGAGCGCCAGGGTGGTCTCGCGCTCGCGGGAGTACCGGCGGGCGTTGTCGATGCAGACGGCGGCCCGCGCGGTGAGGTCCTCGGCCAGCAGCACGTCGTCGTGGGTGAACGACTCGGGGTGGCTGTGGCGGGTGAAGGCGGCGACACCGAGGGTGACGCCGCGCGCCTGGAGCGGGACGGACAGCATGGAGTGCACGCCGTACTCCCGCACCTGCCGGGCCCGGGCCTCGTCGACCGCGAGCCACGGATCGAGATCGCCGGAGGGCACCGAGGCGACGACGCTGTGGCCGGCCATCAGCGAGTCGGCCTGCGGCGCGGCCGTCGGGTAGACGACCACCTCGCCCACCTCGGCGACCGCCTCGGGGCTGCCGGGGGTGAGGGACTGGTGGGCGACCCGGCGCAGCGAGACCGGCGTGGTCAGCGGCCCGGTGGGCTCGCCCCCGGGCTCCTCCGGCTCCAGCAGGTCCACGCTGACGAAGTCGGCGAGCGCGGGCACGCACACCTCCGCCAGCTCCTGCGCCGTACGGGTGACGTCCAGGGTGGTGCCGATGCGCATGCTGGCCTCGTTGACCAGCTGCAGCCGCTCGCGCGCCCGGAACTGCTCGGTGAAGTCGTGCGCCGTCGCGCACACGCCCCGCACCCGGCCGGACCGGTCGGCGAGCGGCGCGAGCCGGGCCAGCCAGGCGTGCGCGCGGCTCTCGCCGGTCGCCTTCATGTACGTCTGCATCTCGGCCGGCCGGCCGGTGCGCAGCACCTGGCGCAGCTGTCGCTCGAGCTCGGTGTGCTGCGGCCGGCCGCCGATGTCGGTGGGCCTGAGTCCCCGCAGGTGGCCGGCCGGCAGCCCGAGGAGGTGGGCCATGGCGTCGTTGACCCCGCGCAGCCGCAACCCCTCGTCGAAGACCATCGCGGCGCACGGCGACTGGAACACGGCCGTCCGGACCAGCGGGTCGTCGGGCAGTTCGTGGTCCGTGGCCTCCAGCGGGGTGACGGCGAGCCAGTCACCGGGGCCGCCGTCCGCCGGCTGTCTGTGGTGGGCGAGCACCCACGCCGTGACGGTGCCGCCGTCACGGTGCCGCAGCGCGAGGGTGCCGCTCCAGCGGGCGGCCGGGAGCCGGGAGGGTCCCGCACCGTCGGCCAGCAGGCCGGCGGCCGGGTGGCCGACGACCTCCTCGGCCAGGTGACCCAGCAGCAGGCGCGCGCCCTCGCTCCACCGCGCGAGTGTGCCGTCGGGCGCGATGACGGCCCGGGCCGTCACGGCATCGTCGAACGGGTCGTCCGGCCTCATCGTCGCCACTCCATCGCGCACACTCACCGTTAACCGGTGTATCGCCTGGGTTCCAGCCTAGTGGGTCGGGGCCCGGCGCGACCGCGAACCCGCTCCGCCCCGCGCCCGGCACGGGCGGCCGAGGCCGCGCGGGGCGGGCGCGCCGACCGGAGCCGGGCGGCCCCACCAGTCTTGTCCCAACCGTTGACGGACTGTCACAGCTGCCACAACCATGTTCTGCGTACGGAAATGGGAGCGCTCCCAAAATCCGCTCACATCACCCCGCACCTCCCCAAGAGGAGCCCAGACGTGAACAGACGCAGAACCGCTCTGCTGTGCCTGACCGGCCTCCTGGCGACCGCGCTCACCGCCCTGCCCGCCGCGCCGGCCGGGGCGGACGAGGTCGAGCAGGTCCGCAACGGGACCTTCGACACCGGCACCGACCCCTGGTGGGCCTCCCCCGGCGTCACCGCGGGCGCCTCCGACGGCCGCCTGTGCGCCGACGTCCCCGGCGGCACCGCCAACCGCTGGGACGCGGCTGTCGGCCAGAACGACATCACCCTGGTGAAGGGGGAGTCGTACCGCTTCTCCTTCAGCGCCACCGGCTCGCCCGCGGGACATGTCGTGCGGGCGATCGTCGGCCTGTCGGCGGAGCCGTACGACACCTACTACGAAGTGTCCCCGCAGCTCGGCGTCTCCGGTGACACCTACTCCTACACCTTCACCTCACCCGTGGACACCGCACAGGGCCAGGTCGGCTTCCAGCTCGGCGGCAGCGCGGACCCCTGGCGGTTCTGCGTGGACGACGTGTCCCTGCTGGGCGGCGTCGCCCCCGAACCGTACGAACCCGACACCGGGCCCCGGGTCCGCGTCAACCAGGTCGGCTACCTGCCCGCCGGGCCGAAGAACGCCACCCTGGTCACCGACGCCACCGAGCGGCTGCCCTGGCAGCTGAAGGACGCCGACGGCCGGGTGGTCCGGCAGGGCTGGACCGTGCCGCGCGGCGTCGACGGCTCCTCCGGGGAGAACGTCCACTCCGTCGACTTCGGTGCCCACCGCACCCGCGGGACGGGCTACACCCTGGTCGCGGACGGGGAGACCAGCCGGCCCTTCGACATCGACGCGAGCGCGTACGAGCGGCTGCGGCTGGACTCGGCGAAGTACTACTACACCCAGCGCAGCGGCATCGGCATCCGCGAGGACCTGCGCCCCGGCTACGGCCGCCCGGCCGGACACGTGGACGTGGCGCCCAACCGGGGCGACGGCGACGTGCCCTGCCGGCCGGGCGTCTGCGACTACACCCTCGATGTCACCGGCGGCTGGTACGACGCCGGCGACCACGGCAAGTACGTCGTCAACGGGGGCATCAGCACCTGGGAGGTGCTCAGCACCTACGAACGCGCCCGGCACGCCCGCACCGGCGAGGCGGACAAGCTCGGTGACGGCACGCTGAACATCCCGGAGAGCGGCAACAAGGTCCCGGACATCCTCGACGAGGCCCGCTGGGAGCTGGAGTTCCTGCTGAAGATGCAGGTCCCCGAGGGCGAGCCGCTGGCCGGCATGGCCCACCACAAGATCCACGACGAGCAGTGGACCGGGCTGCCGCTGCTGCCGAGCGACGACCCGCAGAAGCGGGAACTCCACCCGCCGACCACCGCCGCCACCCTGAACCTCGCGGCCACGGCCGCCCAGGCGGCACGGCTGTACCGCCCCTACGACCAGGAGTTCGCGGCCAGGACCCTGGCGGCGGCCCGCAAGGCCTGGACGGCGGCCCTCGCCCACCCGGACGTGCTGGCCGACCCGGACGACGGCATCGGTGGCGGCGCCTACCCGGACGACACCGTGACCGACGAGTTCTACTGGGCGGCGGCCGAGCTGTACATCACCACGGGGGAGCGGCAGTTCCAGGAGCACATCCTGGACTCCCCGGTGCACACCGCCGGCATCTTCGGCCCGCTCGGCTTCGACTGGTCGCGCACCGCCGCGGCCGGCCGGCTCGACCTCGCGACGGTGCCGAACGGGCTGCCCGGCCGGGACCGGGTGCGCCGTTCCGTGGTCCAGGGCGCCGACGGCTATCTGGCCACGCTGAAGGCCCACCCGTACGGCATGCCGTACGCGCCGGCCGGCAACGTCTACGACTGGGGCTCCAGCCACCAGGTCCTCAACAACGCGGTCGTCCTCGCAGCCGCCTACGACCTCACCGGCGCCGCCAAGTACCGTGACGGCGCGCTGCAGAGCATGGACTACCTGCTGGGCCGCAACGCCCTGAACATCTCGTACGTCACCGGCTACGGCGAGGTCAACGCGCACAACCAGCACAGCCGTTGGTACGCCAGGCAGCTCGACCCGAGCCTGCCGAACCCGCCCGCCGGCACGCTCTCCGGCGGGCCCAACTCCAGCATCCAGGACCCCTTCGCCCAGTCGAAGCTCCAGGGCTGCACCGGCCAGTTCTGCTTCATCGACGACATCCAGTCCTGGTCCACCAACGAACACACCATCAACTGGAACGCCGCCCTGACCCGCATGGCCTCCTTCGTGGCGGACCAGGGCTGAGGGACCGCCCCGCCGGACCGGCGGCCGAACGGCCGCCGGCCCGTGCCCCACGCGTTCCCCGGTCCGCTCACGAGCGGACCGGGGAACGACGGCGGCGAGAGGCGGACGGGAGCTGCGTCCTGGCGTCGGCCCGGCTTCGAGATCTTCGCCGGTACCCCGCGGTATGCCCACTGAGCTGGGCGTATTTACGCGTGAGTACCCCAGCGGTATCGTAAGGTCATGCCAGCTCTCAACGTGGAGTTCAGCGACCGCGAGCTCGAGGACCTGCGCCAGATCGCCAAGGAGCGCGGTACGTCCATGAAGGCGCTCGTGCGGGAGGCGGCCGCGGCGGACATAGCCCGCCACCGCGCCCTGCAGGAGGGCGCGGAAGCCTTCCGCCGGTTCTTCGCCTCGCACGTCGACGAGTTCGCCGCCGCCTTCCCGGACGACGAACCCTCCGCCAAGGGCGCGGGGCGGGCCGCCTGACCGATGCCACCCGTGCTGCACATCGACGTGCCCTGGCTGCTCCAGCGCCACGAGGAGGTCCTTCCGGACCAGCCCACCGTCAACGACTTCTCCGCCCTGGTCGCCGCCGTCGCCCGCCACCGGGTCGACCCGCCCCGGCTCGGGGTCGACTCCGATCCGGCCTGGCGGGCGGCCGCGCTGCTGCACACCCTGGCCGTCCTGCGGCCCCTGCCCTCGGCCAACGCCCGGTTCGCCTGTGCCACCGCGGTGGCCTACATGTTCGTCAGCGGGGTCGGGATCGACCCGCCCTACGGCGCCCTGGTCGACCTGGCCCGTGATCTGATCGCCGGCGAGGTCGACGTCTACGGCGCGGCCGACCGGCTGCGCTCCTGGCAGATCTGAGCACCCGCCGGGCGGCGCCGGACACCCCTCGCGCCGTCCCGGCCGCGAACCCCGCCGAAACCGGGGCCGAAAGCCGGGAGGAGGGGCGCGCACCGCCTTCCCTTTCTGGCTTTCCGTCAATGGGCGGATCCTGACCAGGCGCCTTGTTGGCCCCGGACGGGTTGTGCGAGAGTGAGCCACCCGTGCGGGGGGCAGAGGCCGGGAGCGCACGCGAGTTGATGAACCGGGTCCGATTCGCCGACGGTGAATTCGCACCCCCCGTGCCACGCCAAAGAGGTATGCACCGATCGGGCTCCTTTTCGGCGTCGCAAACGCTCGAATGGCACATGCGCTGTGGGAAGGAACCATCTCAGTGCACACCCCCCACCCCCCTCGACCTCCGTATCCGCCGCCCGGCGGGGACCCGGGGGAATCCGACGAGTCCCTCGCCGCCCGGCTGCGGGGCCGTCCGGAGGGCGAGGCCGCTCACTCCGTCGCGCTGCTGACGGCGCGGCACTGGCCGTCCATGCAGGACTACGCCGCCGTCTGCCTCGCCTCGTCGGGACAGACCGCCGCCATGGTCACCGCGGCCGCCCTGCACCGGGTCCTGGACCGCGTCTCCGCCGGTGAACCGGCCGTAGCGCTCCGGCCGACGCTGCTGGTGGGAGTGCGGGACACGGTCCGTGAGTGGGCCGCCGACGACCGGATATCCGGAGTTCTGCCGGCGCTGCAGAAACCGGCCGGCGGACGCGGCATGCGCGCGGCGACGACCATGACCCCGGAAAACCGCGTACTCGCTCAGCGGGCATTCCGGTCCCTGCCCGCACTCGCGCGCTGTCTGCTCTGGCACGTGGAGGTCGAGGCCGAGCCCATTTCCGTGCCGGCAGGACTGCTCGGCATGGATCCCGACGTCGCGTCGGGGGCTCTCGAACAGGCACGGGAAAAATTCCGTCAGGGTTGTCTCCAGGCCCATCAGCAACTGGCGCCGACCAAGGACTGCCGTTTCCACAACCGTCTCCTCGACGTCCCCATCCGGCGGGGCGGGGGCCTGCTGCCGGATGTCCGCCGGCATCTGTCGGAGTGCCGTCACTGCCGGCACGCGGCGGAACAACTCGCCCATTTCGAGGGCGCCCTGGGCGCGCTGATCGCCGAGGCGGTGCTCGGCTGGGGGGCCAGGCGCTATCTCGACTCGCGTCCGGGGCGCTCGGCGTCCGGGCCGCGCGGAGGCCGTGCCACCCGGCGCCGGCGCCGGGGCGGAGACGGGCACTCCGGCAGCGGCCGGTACCGCGTGCTGTCCCGCATCCCCGTCCCCGGCCGTCTGGCGGGCATCGGGCTCCCGGACCCGGTGCGCTCCACCAGGACCCTGCTCACCGGCCTCGGCGCCGTCTCGGCGGGGGTGCTGGTCAGCGTGCTCATCGCCGGGTCCGCCACCCCGGACGGCGGCGGGACCGACCCGACGGGCGCCACCGGCACGGCGGACGGCCGCGCGGCCGTGCCGTCCGCGTCCCCGCCCGGTGCCGCGGGTCTGCCCACGGCACCGGGGCGGACCCGGCTGCGCAACGTCGCCTCCGGTCTCTGCCTCGACACCCGGGGCGAGCCCCTGGACGGCTCCGGCACACGCCTGGCCGGGTGCTCCTCGGCGTGGACCCAGCAGTGGACGTACGAGGACGACGGGCTGCTGCGCAGCGTGGCCGACCCCGGTCTGTGCCTGGACTCGCACAAGGACGCCGGTGTCGTCGTCCTCGGCACCTGCGCCGACGCCGGTGACCGGCGGGGCGACGACGTGCGCTACGACCTCACCGTCCAGGGGGAGTTGCTGCCCCGCCGGGACGAACAGCTGGCCCTCGCCCCGTCCACCCCCGACGTGAACGCCGACATCGTCGTCACGGTGCGCGACCGCAGCGTGAACCAGCGGTGGGCGGCCGAACCGGTGCGTCCGGCCGAGGGCTCGCTGTCCATCAGCCGGACGCGGACCCCGCAGGCCCGGCACGCGGCGCTGGCCGAGCCGGTGACGTGAGCGCGCGCGGCCGGGGCGGGGAGCCGGCCGGGAGGGCCGCCCGTCCCGGCCGGGTCAGGCGGTCGTCGTGACGAGGTCGCCGGGACCGACGGTGGCCGGTGTGGCGTGGCCCGACAGGGCGAGGGTGAGGTCGAGCTCGGCCAGCAGACAGCGGATCACGTGTTCCACCCCCGCCCGGCCGTCGAGTCCGAGCCCGTAGACGTAGGGGCGCCCCAGCAGTACCGCCCGGGCGCCCAGGGCCAGGGCCTTGAAAACGTCGTCGCCGGTGCGGACACCGCTGTCGAACAGCACGGTGAGGCGGTCGCCGACGGCCGCCGCCACGCCGGGCAGCGCGTCCGCCGCCGCGATCGCCCCGGCCACCTGACGGCCGCCGTGGTTGGACACCACCACGCCGTCCATCCCGGCGTCGGCCGCGAGACGGGCGTCGTCGGGATGGAGCACGCCCTTGAGCACGATCGGGCCGTCCCAGTTCTCCCGCAGGAACGCCAGATCCGGCCAGGACTTGGCGGGATCGGAGAACATGCCGAAGAAGTGCATCACGGCCGCGTCGGGGTCCTCGTGCACCGGCTTGGCCAGTCCCGCCCGGAAGGCCGGGTCGGAGAAGTAGTTGGCGGTACCCACCCCGCGCAGGAACGGCAGATACGCCTGGTCGAGGTCGCGCGGCCGCCAGGACAGCAGGGGAGTGTCCAGGGTGACGAAGAGCGCCCGGTATCCGGCGGCCCTCGCCCGGTTCAGGAAGCTCCGGGCCACCTCGACGTCCTTCGGCCAGTACAGCTGGAACCAGCGCTCCGCCTCGCCCATCGCCTCCGCGACCTGCTCCATCGGCGTGCTCGAGGCGGAGGACAGGACGAACGGCACGCCCTGTGCGGCGGCCGCCCGGGCGGCGGCGGACTCGGCCTGCGGATGCATGATGGACAGCACTCCGACCGGCGCCAGCGCCAGCGGTGCCGGCAGCGTACGGCCCAGCACCTCCACCGACAGATCACGTTCGTGCACGTCCCGCAGCATCCGCGGCACGATGCGACGGCGTTCCAGCGCGGCCCGGTTGGCGCGCGCGGTGCTGCCGTCCCCCGCGCCGCCCGCCACGTAGCCGACCGGACCAGGGCCGAGGCGCTGCTCGGTCAGCTCCTCGAGGCGGGTCAGATCGGTGGGCAGCCGGGGCACGGCACCCGTCATGCCGTTCAGGTAGATCTCGTACTGGAAGTCGGCCCAGTGCCTGGCCATCCGTCCCCGCCTCTCCTCGTCGGGCCGTGCCGTCCCGACGCATCCTGGCGAGGACGCGCGGGTGCGTCCAGTTCCGGGCACCGGCCGCTGTCCCACGAGGACGCCCGGGCAGCCGTGCCCGGCGAGGACGGCCCCGGGCGGACCGGGACGCTCCACCTCGCCCACGACGTCCTGGACGCGGGTCCCCGCTGCCGGACCGGGCACCGGCCCCCCGGACCGGGTCGTGGCGGGACCGCGGCAAACGCCACCGACGGTGCCGTGCGCCCGCCCGATGCCGTGCGCCCGCCGTCGGCGACGGGCTCGTCCCCTCGGTGGCCGGAGTCCGGGGATCGACGGCCACTCGTGCACTTCATGAACACAAGAAGTCGTCGAACGGCCTCGCGACAACAGAATCGGAATGTTTCAGGCCGATTGCGGAGCGGTGGGTTTTCGGTCATCTGGCCACTTCGCATATGCGGAGGCCCTCCCGTTACCGGGTCCGACCCCGTCGGCGCTGTCACTTCGCGCCACTGATTCAATACGCAAGGTTACTGAAATCCGCATGGTCGACGTGTGTTTCCGCCGTGGACTCGGCAGACTCCCGCTCGCCGGTTCGGCACCGACCGAGCACGAGCCGGCGACTCGTCACACGAGCGGAAGGATGCACACAATGCGGAACACCGCGCGCTGGGCCACCACCCTCGGCCTCACGGCCGCAGCCGTCTGCGCACCCCTGACCGGGGTGGCGTCGGCCACCGGGAACGATGCCCCGTCCGCGCTCTACGCCCCCTCGGCCCTGGTGCTCACGCTGGGCCACGGCGACAGCGCGGTGACCGTCGCGCCGGAACGCGCGGTCACCCTCGGCTGCGCCCCCGGCCCCTCGGGAACCCACCCGGCCGCCGCTTCGGCCTGCGCGGACCTGAACGACGTCGCCGGGGACCTGGACGCCCTGACGATGGACGAGGGCGTCTTCTGCACCAAGGAGTACGACCCCGTGGTCGTCACCGTCCACGGGGTGTGGCAGGGACAGCGCCTCTCCTACGAGCGCGTCTTCTCCAACACGTGCGTGATGAACGCTCACGGTTCGAGCGTCTTCGCGTTCTGAGACCGGGACCGCACGGTCCCGTGACCGCGCGGCGGCTCGCGGAGTTGGGGAGTGCGAGCCCTCCCGCGGAACGTGCGGTCCCGCACAAGGAGGCCGGCGGGCGGAGTGGGGCCGCCCGCCGGCCTCCGGGCTTCACGGCGCCGTGCCCCGGTCAGGGGCCCGGCTCACTCCCGGTCCCGGTGGCTGGTGTCGCACCAGGGGTAGCGCCGGCTGCGGCGGCAGGTGCACAGCGCCACCCGGAAGCGGTCGGAGGACACGATCGTGCCGTCCTCCAGCTCCACCTCCACCGGCCCCTCGACCAGCAGCGGCCCCTTGCGCCGGACGGTCACGCGTCGCGGGGTGTCAGACGGGGAGTTCGGCACGGACCACCACCAGTTCTTCCAGGTTCTCCGTCGCGGGCAGCAGCCCCCGCTCGCGCAGCCAGTGCTCCCTGCTCCGCAGCACCGGACCGAACGCGATACGGCGGCGCCGGGTCACCGCGGCCTTCAGACCGGAGTCCCGCAGACGGCCGAGCGTCAGCTCGGGGCCGCTGAGCGCCGACTGCACGAGCAGCAGCACACCGCCGGGCCGCAGCAGCGCGGGGGCCTCCCGGCAGATCCGGTCCAGCACGAGCCGCCCGTCGCCGCCGGCGTCCCAGGCGCGGGCCGCGCCGCGTGGCGGCCCGTGGCCCCCGGGCGCCGGAATGTACGGGGGGTTGGCGAGGACCAGATCGAAGGACCCGCCCCGCACCGGATCGAACAGGTTCCCGCGCCGGACGCGGACGGCGACCCCCGCCCGCAGCGCGTTCAGCCGCGCCGCGCACACCGCGCGCCGCGAGACGTCGACCGCGGTCACGCGGGCGCCGCGCCGGGCGGCCGCCACGGCCAGGGCCCCGGAACCGGTGCCCACGTCGAGGACGTCCGCGCCCGGTGGCAGCGGTTCCTCCGACAGGGCACCGGCCAGCAGCTCGGTGTCTTCCTGAGGGGCGTAGACGCCCGGTGGTGCCAGCGATTTCACAGATCACCGGGTACCCCCGTGTTCAGGGGGTGAACTCCTGGGCCAACGGTGTCCGCAGGGAGGACCGGCCCGCCTGCCAGTCGGCGAGCAGCCGGTCACCGAGCCGGTCCTCGACGAACACCGTGGCGTCGATGCCGAAGGCGATGTCGGCCTCGAGATGCGGCTCCACCTCCAGCAGGCCGCCGATCACGTCCTGGCGCACCACCTGTTCGTGCACGGCGTCCGCCTCCACGTGCTCGTCGTAGAAGTGCACGGCGGCGGGCCCCGCGCCCGTCCGGCGCATCGCCTCGGCGAGCCGCCGCGACCCGGGGGACGAGGTGATCTCGACCGCGGCGAAGTGGCCCACCAGGGCACCCCTGAGGGAACGGTGCAGCCCGAAGAGCGACATGAGGTTCACCGTGACCAGGAGCTCGGCGCAGGCCGCGTCCAGATGGCGGCCGTACGACGTGTCCAGGCCCAGATCCGCCATCAGGTCGGCGAACAGCCGCGCGTGCACCCGGTCGGCCCGGCCGCCCCCGTACTCGTCGAACTCCACCGCCGCCATCGCCGCCTTGGCCCGCCCCCACAGCCGGGGCAGCACCCAGGCGTGCGGATCGGCCTCCTTGAGGTGGTACAGGGACCGCTGGGCGGCGTACTCGCGCAGATGCCACAGCTCGCCCTTGTCGCGCAGGAAGTGGCTGACCCCGGTGCCGTCCACCGGCTCCACCAGGATCCCGGCGAGCGCGTCGTCGAGGCCGTCGTGACGCCGGGCGTCCGCGCGGAGCGCGGCGAGGAAGCGCTGCTCCAGGGCGGCGCGGGTGCGCAGCAGTCCGGGGTCCCATTCCAGTTCCGGCCGCACGCCCGCGAACCCGCGGTAGTGCAGCTCGTAACAGAGGTACAGGGCGAGCTGGAGGTCGTCGCCGTACACGGGGGCGGCGGCGGCCTCCTCGTCGGACGGCAGGGGGCCGGAGTCCCGCAGGTACTCCGCCACGGCCGTGCTGAGGGGGCCGCGCGGTGCGGGAAGCTGGGGTTCCTCGCTGGGGTTCTTCATGCGGCACGGGTACCCGGACGGCGTACGCGCACCCCACGTCCGCGTGGCACCGGGTGGGCCGGAGGGTACCCCTTACCGGCATGAGAGCACTCGTGATCAACTGCACGCTCAAGAAGTCACCGGAGACCTCCAACACCGAGGCGCTGTTCCGGACCGTCACCGCACAGCTGGAGAAGGACGGCGTGGAGGTCGATGTCGTCCGCGCGGTGGACCTCGACCTCGCTCCGGGAGTGGTCAGCGAGGCCGTGTACGAGGGGGACGCCTGGCCGGACGTCCACGCGCGGATCCTCGCCTCCGAGATCCTGGTCATCGCCTCGCCCACCTGGCTCGGCCAGCCGTCGTCGGTCGCCAAGAGGGTCCTCGAACGGATGGACGCCATGCTCTCCGAGACGGACGACGAGGGCCGGCCGGTGGCCTACAACCGGGTCGCGGGCGTCGTCGTCACCGGCAACGAGGACGGCGCCCACCATGTGATCAGCGAGATCACCGGCGGTCTGCAGGACATCGGCTACACCATCCCGGGCCAGGCGTGGACCTACTGGAACCAGGGCCCCGGCCCCGGTCCCAGCTTCCTCGAGGGCGGCAGCGGCCACGACTGGTCCCGCAGGACCGGCCGCGCGATGGCCGCCAACCTGCTGGGTGTCGCCCGGGCCCTGGCGGAGCGCCCGCTGGGACCGCCGCCGCAGTAGGAGGACGGGGCCTGCTCTCCCGAGGCCTGCTCCCGGGCCTTCCGTGTCCGGGGCGATGGCGTCGGCCGCCTCACCCCGGTGGCGGCGCTCGCCGGGGTCCTGGGCGCCGCGTCCGGCCTCCTCGGTCCCGCGCGCCACCTCCTCGACGGCCGTCCCGGCTCCCCGCGCCCGTCGTGCCCGGACACGGGGTCTGCGTTCGCCGTACGCGCGGGTCAGCCGTGCGGGGTGGCGACGCGCAGGGGTACGGGGCCGGCTCCGGCTCCGGCCGTCTCCTCCTCGTTGAGGCGGGTGACCTCCGCCCACCAGGACGGGCCGTCCTCGATGTGGCGCAGCAGCACCCCCTCGCGCAGCGCCCAGGGACAGATGGTCACCGTCCGCAGCCCGGTCAGCTTCATGGCCGTGTGTGCCACGACCGCGCCCGCCAGGCTCTGCACGGAACGCGGGGCGGAGATGCCGGGCAGCCGGGCCCGTTCGGCGGCGGGCAGGGCCGCCAGCCGGTCGATCGCCCCTCGCAGGTCGGCGCTGGACAGCTGCCGCTCCACGAACGGTCCGTGCCGCCCGGGCGCGGCCCCGCACAGTCGTCCCAGCTGCTGGAAGGTACGGGAGGTGGCGACCGCGGTGCGGGGCCCCTCCCAGCGGATCCGGGCCGCCACGTCCCGCAGCTGGTGCCGCACCCTGCGCCGCAGCGCCCGCACCTGCTCCGGGGAGGGAGGGTCGTGGTCCACGAAGTACTCGTGGGTGAGCCGGGCCGCCCCCAGCGGCAGCGAGGCCGCGAAGTCGGGCAGCCGGCCGCGTCCGAAGGCGGCCTCCAGCGAGCCCCCGCCGATGTCCAGCAGGGCCAGCGGCCCGGAGCGCCAGCCCATCCAGCGGCGCGCCGCGAGGAACGTGAGCTCGGCCTCGACGTCGCCCGGCAGGGTGCACAGGGCGACGCCGGTCCGCGCCCGGACCGTGCCCAGCACCTCCTGGCGGTTGGGGGCGGTGCGCACCACGGTGGTCGCGAAGGCCAGCGGGCCGGACGCGCCCCAGCGGGCGGCGGTGTCGTTCGCCGCCGCCACGGCGTCCACCAGGTCCTCCACGGCCCGCTCCGGGATCGGAGCGCCCGGTGTGACCTGTTCGGACAGCCGGAGCGGCCACTTGGCCGTGTGCACCGGGAGCGGAGCCCCGCCCTCCGTGTCCGACACGACGAGTCTGACGGTCTTCGATCCGACATCCATCACGCTGGTTCGCATGGACCGTGCGTACCCGTTCACCGCGCCGGCCAACGGCCGGGCCGCGGTGAACGGCGAAGACGAGTCGCAGGCGTGACCGGAAGGCAACCTCCCGTTGACCTTCCGCGGGGCCGCCACCTCACGCCATCTGCCGCCGCACCAGCTCGTGCAGCCGCCCGGTGGTGTCGGCGAGCAGCCGGGCCGGGGGACCCTGCTGCACCACCTTGCCGTCCTCCATCACCACCACCCGGTCCGCGTCCAGCACTGTCGACAGCCGGTGCGCGATGACGATCCGGGTCGCCTCCAGGGCCTTGGTGCTCTCGATCACCGTGCGCTGCGTCTCGTTGTCCAGGGCGCTGGTCGCCTCGTCGAAGAAGAGGATCCGCGGCCGGCGGATCAGCGCCTGGGCGATCATCAGCCGCTGCCGCTGGCCGCCGGAGACCGCGCCGCTGCCCGAGACGAGGGTGTGCAGCCCCATCGGCATCCGTCCGATGTCCTCGGCCAGCCCCGCCATCTCCGCCGCCGCCATCGCCTCCTCCGGCGTGTACGGCTCGGATCCGCGGATGACGTCCAGGATGGAGCCGGTGAACGGCTGGGCGTGCTGGAGCACCACTCCGCACTGGCGGCGCACCGCCGACCGGTCCAGGGCGGCCAGGTCCTGGCCGTCGTAGAGCACACTGCCGGACGCGGGCTTGTCGAAGCCGATGAGCAGCCGCAGCAGCGTGGACTTGCCGCAGCCGCTCGGGCCGACGACCGCCACGAACTCGCCCGGCCGCGCCTCGAAGGAGACGTCGTCGAGGACCAGCGGACCGTCGTCGGAGTAGCGGAAGGACAGCCGCCGGGCCTCGATCGCCCCGGACAGCGGGCCCGGCCGGGTGCTCGCCGAACGCACCTCGGGCACGGCGTCCAGCACCGGCCTGATCTGCTCGAACAGCGGCAGCGCGGCGACCCCCGAGACGAACGCGCCGGTCAGCTGGGTGACCGAGGTCAGCACCATCGTCACCGACGTGTTGAAGGCGAGGAACTCCGCCGCCGTCATCGAGCCGCGGGCCGGCCCGGCCAGCAGCACGAACATCACCAGGGTGCACAGCGGCAGGTAGACCGCGCCCAGCACCGCCGTCAGGTTCTTGATGCGGCCGGCCCCCTGCTGGAGCTCACGGCTGCGGGCGAACTCGGACGCCCAGGCGGCGTACGCGTAGTTCTCCGCCGCCGCCACCCGCAGCTTCGGCAGCCCGCGCAGGGTCTGGAAGGCCTGGTTGTTCAGCTTGTTGGTGAGCACCACCAGGCGTCGCTGCCAGCGCACCTGCCACAGTCCGAGCCCCAGGAACACCCCCGCGACGACGACCAGCATCCCGATCGCGGCCAGTGCCATCGGCACGCTGAACCACAGCAGCAGTCCCAGGTTCATGGCGCCCACGGTGACCGACTGGGCCACCGTGGGACCGACCCCGGCCAGCAGCCGGCGGATCGCGCTGATCCCCATGGCCGCGCTCGCCAGCTCACCGGTCGAACGCTCGGTGAAGAACTTCGTCGGCAGCCGCAGCAGCCTGTCCCACACCGCCGGCTGGAGCGTCGCCTCCACCCGGCCCTCCAGCCGCAGCAGGGTGAGGTTCTGCAGCAGCATGAAGGCGGCGGCCACCACACTGCTCAGGATCACCGCGAGACACGCCTGCGCGATCAGCCCGGTCTGCGCCCTCGGCACGAACTCACCGAGCACCTTGCCGGTGGCGAGGGGCACCAGGGCCCCGATCGCCACCGTCACCAGACCGCTCAGCAGCAGACCGGTCAGATCGCCGCGTGTCCCCGTCATGCAGAACCTCAGCAGCCTCAGAGGGCCCAGCCGCCGCTCGGGCAGCGGGCGGTAGAACATCACCGCGCGGGGCTCGAACTCCTCGGCGTTCGCCTTCCCGACCGGTGTCTCCCTCCCGGTCGAGGGATGCACCGCCACATACCCGCCGCGCCGCCACAGCAGCGCCACCGGGACACCGGACAGGGCCCGGTGACCCACCAGCGGACCGACGTCGTCCCGCCACCAGCGGCCGGACAGCCGTACGGCACGGGTGCGGACCCGGGACGCCAGGGCGACCTGCTCGACCGGGTCGAGCCGGTCCCCGCCGGTGCCGGACTGCGTGGGCGCGGCGAGCGGGATCCCGGCCGCCCGCGCGACCAGCTTGCACGCCGCGTACGTGGCGTCGGCGTCCGCGGCCGTCGTGCGCCGGCCCGGCCGTGTGCCGATGGCGGCCAGCAGCGTCCGGTCGGCCCGGGCCCGCACCGCCTCACCGGCCTTGATGCCTTCGGCGGTCCGCGTCTCGTGGGTGTGTTCCAGCTGCTCGATCCACCGGTCCAGCGTCGTCATCAGCCGGTACTGCTGGTCGACCATGCTCTGCCACAGCGCCGGATCCATCAGCAGGTCGGCCGCCGCCTCCACGCCGTACAGCGAGCCGTACTGCACGCTGCCCGGCGGGACCTGCATCCAGAACACGTCGTCGTCGGAGGGCGCGGCAGCCCGGTCCGTGGCCATCGGCGCCTGGAACAGCACCGACAGAGCGCGGCCCACGCCGAGCGCGAGCGCGTACTCCAGCGGGCTCGTCGTCGGCGGCACGTACTGCGGGTTGCCGTACTCGTCGTAGGACCAGGTCTGGGTGCCGGCCTGCTGGTACAGCTCGCGCAGCCCGATGCGGTGCACCACGCAGTCCCGCAGCGGACGCGCCACCAGCGTGTGGGCCGGACCGGCCACCGGGCCCAGCACCAGGGAGCCCGCCTCCAGCCGGCCCAGATGATGCCAGTGGCCCTGCTGCTCGGCGTCGACCGCGAACAGGTCCACGGCGCCGGACACGATCAGCCACAGCACCTGCGGTCCCTGAAGGTCCAGGCGGGTGAGACCGGCGCAGTCGATCGGCGTGCCCAGCGACCCGAGCGCGCCCAGGACGAGGTCGCCGCCCGGTCCCTCGTGCACGGCTGTCATCTCATCGCTCCCTGACCAGCGCCGCGTACGCGCCGCCGCGCGCCACCAGCTCCTCGTGCCGTCCGCGCTCCACGACCGTGCCGTGGTCCAGGACGACGATCTCGTCGCTGTCGCGCACCGTGCTCAGCCGGTGCGCGATCACCACGCACGCGCAGCCCCGCCGGCGCAGGTTGTCCATCACCACCAGCTCCGTCTCGGCGTCCAGCGCGCTGGTCACCTCGTCGAGCACCAGGATGCTCGGCCGGCGCACCAGCGCCCGCGCGATCTCCAGGCGCTGGCGCTGACCGCCGGAGAAGTTCCGGCCGTCCTGCTCGACCGGGCTGTGGATGCCACCCGGCCGGCGCACGATCACGTCGTACAGCGCCGCGTCCTTGAGCGCCTCCACCACGGCCTCGTCCGGGACCGACGGGTCCCACAGCGCCACGTTGTCGCGGACGGTGCCCTCGAACAGGAACACGTCCTGGTCGACGAAGGAGACGGAGGCGGCCAGCGCGCCGCGCGGGATGTCCTCGATGCGCTGCCCGTCGATCCGGATCACGCCCTCCCACGGCGCGTACAGACCCGAGATCAGCCGGGACACCGTCGACTTGCCGCTGCCGGAGCCGCCCACCAGCGCCACCTGCTGGCCGGGCCCGACGGTCAGGTCGAACCCGGTCAGCAGCGGCTTGTCCAGCGGGCTGTAGCCGAAGGAGAGGTTCTGCAGCTCGACGTGCCCGTGCAGGCGGCGGGTCGATTCGCCGGAGCCGGGACGGCCGTGGAGCGGGTCCGCCTCGAAGGCCTCCACGTCCTTCAGCCGGGCCACGTCCGCGGCGAAGTCCTGGATCCGGCCCGCGACGCCGTTGAGCCGGGTCAGCGGGGCGGTGAACCGGGTCACCAGCGCCTGGAAGGCGACCAGCAGGCCGACCGAGATGTGGCCTTCGACCGCCCGCATGCCACCGATCCACAGGATCAGCGCGCTGTTGAGCGTGGCGAGCGTCGGCGCCACCACACCGAGCCAGGCGCTCGGCACACCGAGCCGCTGCTGCTCCTCCAGGGTGGTGGCGTGCTGCCCGGCCCATTTGCGGAAGTAGCCGTCCTCCCCGCCGGTCGCCTTCAGCGTCTCGATCAACTGCAGCCCGGTGTACGCCGTGTTGGTGAGCCGCGCGGTGTCCGCGCGCAGTTTCGCCGTACGGGTGGCACGCAGCCGGACGACGATCCGCATCGCCACGATGTTCAGCAGCGCCACACCGATGCCCACGAAGGTCAGCTGGGGGTCGTACGTGTACAGCAGCACCGCGTACAGCACGACCACCACGACGTCCACGCCCGCCGCCGACAGGTCGCGGGCCAGCGTCTCGGCCACCGCGTCGTTGGACTGCAGCCGCTGCACCAGGTCGGCCGGGCTGCGCTGGGAGAAGAACGTCACCGGCAGCCGCAGCAGATGGCTCAGGAAGCGGGCGCTGGACAGGGTGGAGGAGATCAGCCGGCCGCGCAGCAGATTCGTCTGCTGGAGCCAGGTCAGCACGAGCGTGAGCAGCACGCACGCGCCCATCGACGTGAACAGCACGCCCAGCATCGAGGTCCGGCCGCCGATCAGGAACTCGTCGATGTAGGTCCGGCTGAGGCCGGGCACGGCCGCGCCGACCGCCACCAGCAGCAGGCTCGACAGCACCACGGCGGGCATGGTGCCCGCGGTGCCGCGCAGCCGGGCCGGCATCGCACCGAGCACGCCCGGCCTGCGGCCGCCGCGGGTGAAGTCCGCGCCGGGCTCCATGACCAGGACGACACCGGTGAAGCTGCCGTCGAACTCCTCCAGGGGGACGAACCGCCGCCCCTTGCCGGGGTCGTTGATGTACACCCCGCGGCGGCCGAACCGGCGGCCCATGCCGTCGTAGACGACGTAGTGGTTGAACTCCCAGAACAGGATGGCCGGAGCCGTCACCTCGGCGAGGGCGGCCAGATCCATCTGCATGCCCTTGGCGGTCAGCCCGTAACTCCGGGCCGCCTTCAGCAGGTTGCCGGCGCGCGAGCCGTCCCGCGAGACACCGCAGGCGATCCGCAGTTCCTCCAGCGGGACATGGCGGCCGTAGTGGCCGAGCACCATGGCGAGGGAGGCGGCGCCGCACTCCACGGCCTCCATCTGGAGCACGGTGGGCGTACGGACGGTCTTGGCCCGGGGCGTGGGCACCTTGCGCTTGGGCGGGGCGGCGCGGCGCCGGCCGCGCGTCTCCTGGGCGGTGGTCACGGCAGCAGCCAGTCGACGGGACGCCGGTCGGCCAGCCGGATCGAACCCGTGGCCGGGGTCATCGAGGTGAGCCGGAACGGCGGACCGTCCGCGGAGGACCACGCGTAACCGCTCTCGGTGGTGGACGACTTCTCCAGCTCCACCGTGACGGCCACCGGCCTGCCCTTCTCGGTGAACTGCTCGCCGAGCCGGCTGTCACCGAGGAACGCGGCGATCCGCTGGGCGGACTGGGCCGAGCGGTCCACGGATCTCACCTCGCCGTGCAGCACGCCGTACTCCTGGCTCGGCACCGACTGCACGGTCAGATCGACGGAGGCGTGGGCGGGGATGCCGGCGGCGCTCTCGGCGGGGACGTACACGGTCGCGTACAGCGGGGCCTTCGCGTGGGCGACCTTCTCCACGGCGGCGACGTTCGCGCCGGTGCCGATGATCTGCCCGACGCCGGCGGTGAGCGCGGTGATCCGGCCCGCGTCCAGGGTGCGTACGACGGTGTCGCCCTGTTCGGTGCGCACCTTCAGGACGGAGGAGCCGGCGGGCAGCCGCTCGCCCTCCTTCGCGAGCACGGCGGTGACCTGGCCGGCGACGGGGCTCTGCAGGACGTAGCTGCCCTGCCCGTACGTGAGGACGGCGGGCGCGTCGACCGTCGAGGCCACCGATCCGGTCACCGCCCACACCGAGGCGGCGGCCATCGCGATCACCGTCACGGACAGCACCAGCCAGCCCTGGGGCCGGGCGAAGCGCACCGGGAGGTCGAGTTCCTCGGGCGACCGGAGTTTGGCGACGGCCTGTTGGCGGAACTGCACGGTTCTTCCCTCACCTGGGTGAGCTGGGGGACATGGGTCGGGGACCGCCGGGGCACCACGGAGTCCCGGAGCCGGGGTGCGGCTCCGGGACTCCGTGACGCGGGGGCTCGATCAGAGACCGGCGACCAGGTTGGTGACCGGGGCGGTGCTCAGGCCGGTGGCACCCTCGACGGTGCCGACGACCGTGCCGACCACGCCGGAGACGGGGACGATGCCGTCCACCGCGCCGGTGAGGGTGTTCACGGTGTTCACGGACAGGCCGCCGGAGACGTTGTCGAGGTCGGCGTCGGAGATCTCGACGGTCTCGACCTGGGGGGTGGAGTTCATGATGGAGCTTCCCTTCGTATGGAATTTCACCAGGGGGGAGCGGCCCCCTCCGGGGAGATGAAGGCCGCGACCGCGGGCGCCGGGCGCCCGTCGCCGGGAGCCCGGAACGGCCCTGCGGTGCGATGGATCAAAGCACGCCGCGGGTCCGCGCTTCCAATCAACCAACCTTCTCACCAGGCAACTTGCGTCCAGCGGGCGTCCAAGCGTGCAGGCGAGGGCACGGCTCGGGGGCTACTTCTTCACATGCCCCACCGCATCGGTTCGGCCGGTCGCTTGCGCCCCCGGACCGGAATCCGGCACACCGGCCCCAAAGGCGTGACCCGGTCCGCCGGCCTGTGGACGAACCCCGGCTCCGGTGACCGGGTTGGGTATTCGCTGTGCAGATTCGCTGAAGCCAAGATTCCGCATCACGGTCACGACGCACCGGGCACGACCGGTGACCGCCGGTGACCACCGGTCGGGATTGAACGCGCCCCGCGGCCCCCGCGTACCAACAGCCGTCCGGGCGCCCCGACGACTGCCGAACGGCGGCACGACTCCGGTCCCCCCCAGGAGGTCGAGAAGTTTGAGTCACAAGCGAATTCCGAAGCGCAAGGCCGCGATCGCCGCGGGCGGCGTGATGGCGCTCGGCGCCGCCGCGATCCTGCTCCCGGACGCCGGTGCGTCGCAGGACGGCGCGTCGGACGACGCCGCGGCGGCGCCGAGGACCCTCAGCGCGACGGACGCCCCGGACCTCGCCTCACAGCTCGCCGGACTCCTCGGCGAGGCGTTCGCCGGCTCCTACTACGACAGCGAGAACCGGCGGCTCGTCGTCAACGTCGTGGCGGACGACGGCAACGACGTGGTCGCGCGGGCGCAGAAGGCGGGCGCCGCCGTCCGCGAGGTCGACAACAGCATGACCGAACTGGCGGCGGGAGCGCGGACACTGAGGGCGCGGGCGGCCGTTCCGGGCACCTCGTGGGCCGTCGACCCGCGCACCAACAGGATCCTCGTCACCGCGGACAGCACGGTGACCGGCGACAAGTGGGACAGACTGCAATCCACCGTGCGGAGCCTCGGCTCCGGCATGGCGACCATCAAGAAGTCCGCGGGCACGTTCAAGACGTTCGCCTCCGGCGGCGACGCCGTCTTCGCCAGCGGCGCGCGCTGCTCGCTCGGCTTCAACGTCACCGCGGGCGACGGCACCCCGGCCTTCCTGACGGCCGGTCACTGCGGTGTCGCGGCCGGGCAGTGGTCCGACGCACAGGGCGGTCAGCCGATCGCCACCGTGGACCAGGCGGTCTTCCCCGGCGAGGGCGACTTCGCACTCGTCCGCTACGACGACCCCGCCACCGAGGCGCCCAGCGAGGTGGACCTCGGCGACCGGGCCGTCGCGATCAGCCGGGCCGCGGAGGCCACCGTCGGCCAGGAGGTGTTCCGGATGGGCAGCACCACCGGGCTCGCCGACGGTCAGGTGCTCGGCCTGGACGCCACGGTGAACTACCCGGAGGGCACGGTCACCGGTCTCATCCAGACGGACGTGTGCGCGGAGCCCGGCGACAGCGGCGGCTCGATGTTCACCGAGGACGGTCTCGCCATCGGCCTGACCTCGGGCGGCAGCGGCGACTGCGCCTCCGGCGGCGAGACGTTCTTCCAGCCGGTCACCACGGCCCTGGAGGCGGTCGGCGCGACCCTCGGCGCGGTCGGCGGGACCGGCGGGGCGGGCGGTGAGACCGGCACCGGTGAGGAGGCCGGCGGTCAGGACGCCGGCGGTGAGGAGGCCGGGGCGGGCGCCGGTCACGGCGCCGAGGACGCATCCGGGCCGACACCGGCCCACTGACGCCGCCTCGGCCCGCCGGCCCCGGTCCGGCCCCGTCGCCCGAGCCGCGGCGGGGCCGGACCCCGCCGCGCGCCCTCACTCCCGCGGAAGCGCCCTGAGCAGCAGCAGCGCGATGTCGTCCAGGCGGCCCTCCGCGTCCGCGCCGTGCTGGACCAGGGCGTCGGCGAGGTCGTCCAGCGGCCGGTCGCCGAGGTCGTGGAGGCGCCGGCCCAGATCGGCGAGGGCGTCCTCGAAGTCCGTACCGGGGGACTCGACCAGCCCGTCGGTGTACAGGACGAGCAGCGAACCGGGAGGGAGGGCGACCTCGGTCGACGGGTAGGACGCCGAGCCGTCGATGCCGAGCAGCGGACCGCCGGCCAGGTCCAGCACCCGGACCCGCCCGTCGGGCCGGCACAGCAACGGCGGCGGATGCCCCGCACGGGACATCACGGCCCGCCCGCCCGCGGGATCGATCCGCAGGTACAGACAGCTCGCGAACAGGTCGGAACCCAGGTCGAGCAACAGCCGGTTGGTGCTGCGCATGACCTCCTCGGGCGCCTGCCCGACCGCGGTGTACGCGCGCACGGCGGTGCGGATCTGGCCCATCAGCCCCGCCGCCGTGACGTTGTGCCCCTGCACGTCCCCGATCACCGCCGCCGCCATGCCCTGCGTGGGCATCAGGTCGTAGAAGTCGCCCCCGATCTCCATGCCCTGGGTGGCCGGCAGATAGCGGGCCGCCGTCTCGATGCCGGCGAGCGACGGCAGTGTGTGCGGCAGCAGCGCCTCCTGCAGCCCGTGTGCGAGCCGGTGCTTGGCGTCGTAGAGCAGCGCCCGCTCCAGCGCCTGGGCGATCAGCCCGGCCAGGCTGGTCAGCACCGCCCGCTCCTCCGTCGCGAAGCGGTGCGGCCTCGCGTACGACAGCACGCACGTCCCCACCGGGCGCCCCGAGGCGATCAGCGGCAGATACGCCCACGCCGAGTACTCGGAGGGGTTCACCACCAGCGCCGGATACAGGCGCTCGACCTCCGCACGGCTCTCGAAGAAGGCGGGCACGCCGGTGCGCAGCACCTGGCTGCCCGGGGTCGGCTCCGACAGCGGGATCCCGTCGAACCGCTCCACGACCCGCGGGTCGGCGTAACCGCGGTGCCCGAGGACGCGCAGCCGGCCCGCCCGGGAGCCGAGGAGCACCAGCGCCTGGCTGCCCACCGCCGGCGCGATCTCGTCCGCGACCAGCTGCACCACGTCCTGCACCCCGACGGCCTCGGTCAGCGCACCGGCCAGGCTCAGCACCTGGGAGATGGTCACCAGCCGCGTCGCGGTGCGCCCGGGCCGCGTCGCGGCGCGGTCCATCTCCGCCACCGCGCGCGCCCTGCTGATCCGGACGCTGAGCCCGGTCGTGCTCGGATACAGCCGGAACGACAGCCACTCGCCGGGCGGACGCAGCGCCACGAACGAGGTGACGTGCTGGCTGAACAGCGCGGCCCGGTAACGGTCCTCGTACACGGGATCGTTCAGCCACGGCACCGACGCCCACAGCTGGGCGCCGAGCAGCCTGCTGACCGAGACGTCCAGCAGCTCGGCCGCGGCGGGGTTGGCGAAGCCGACCCGCCCGTCGAGATCCAGTGAGCACAAGCCGTACGGCAGCCGGGACACCATCCGCGCCGCCTCCACCGCGCCGAGCGTGCCGGCCATGCCTCCCACCAGCGGCGCGGCCAGCAGATCCGGCTCTGGCGGCAGCGGCAGACTCTGCTCGGCGGCCCGCTCCAGGCGCACCGCCAGCCGGTCGCAGGCGGCGGTCAGATGATCGCGCTCCCAGTCGGAGAGTTCCGGCGGGTGCGTGCCGGGCCAGGTCACGAAGACCGCGCCGTACGCCGTGGCCGCGGTCGCCACCGGAACCGCGGCCAGCGCGAAGGGATAGGGCAGCACCACGGCGATCCGGGGGTAGCGGCGG
Organism: Streptomyces sp. NPDC016640; assembly: GCF_043076215.1. Classification (NCBI taxonomy): domain Bacteria; kingdom Bacillati; phylum Actinomycetota; class Actinomycetes; order Kitasatosporales; family Streptomycetaceae; genus Streptomyces; species Streptomyces sp. NPDC016640. Next base: position 153,140 of record NZ_JBIBRG010000013.1, on the reverse strand, counting down.
GCCATCTCCTCCTCGTCGCCCACCCAGACCAGCCGGCGCTCGCGCACCGCGTCGGACACCGGGATCGGCGCACTCAGCCCGACCCGCTCCCACGGGGCCGCGAAGACGCGGGGAAGGCCCGCCATCACCGCCATCTCCAGTACCGACCGGTCCGGCGACAGCAGGTACATCGCCCCGGAGTGGGCATGCACCTCGTCCATCATCGCGGCCAGGGTCAGCGACAGCATCGGACGGCCGACCGGTGGCCGCGCGCCCGACGGCGTCCGCGCGGACGACTGCCCCTCGGACACGCCGACCACCTCCTCGCACGGCCGTGCCACCCGCCCCCGGGACCCAATCTCCCCCCTGTGGAGCCGTCGCGCACGACGAACGGCGGGACACCGGGCCGGACACGTCCGGGCACGGGCCGCACGACCGGGCACGCACGGGCCGCGCGACCGGGCGCGTGCCGCGTGCCCGGACGTACCTGTCGCATGCCCGGGCAGGCGGACGGGGCACCGCCCGCTCCCGCGCCGCACCCGCTCCCGTGACGCCCGCCGCCCGTGCCCCGCGCCGTGGCCGCGCGGGGCGCCGCCGAAGACGCACAGGGGCTGCGCGGGTGTCCCATAAGCGCTGTAATGGCCAACGTGGTCGGTGAGGGCGCGGGACTCAGCACGAGAGCGCAGCGTGCGCACAGTGCCCTGAGGACGATCGCGGCCGACCGGGAGCCGCCCGAGCGGATACGCGGAATCCTGGAGCAGGCCCTCGTCTTCGCCGGCGCCTCCTTCGCCGGCCTGTACACGCCCAGCGCGGACGGGGAGCTGCTGTGCCTGACGGAGTCGGCCGGGGTGCCCAGGACCCTGTGCGGGGTCCGCGACAGCTACCCCGTCGCCGGGCGCGCCCCGGTGGCCGAGGCGCACCGCGGGCGGCCGGTCTGGCTGGGCCCGGGAGACCTCGCCGCACAGGCCCCGTCGCGGCGGGTGCCCAGCCCCGATTTCTTCCTGGCCGCCCTGCCCGTCCGCCACGGCGGCGGCGCCTGCCTGCTCGCCGTCAGCGAGCGCGCCCACGGATTCGACGCCGACGACCGCTCCTGCCTCGGCCTCGTCGCCGATGCCGTCGCCTTCCCCGCGCCGCCCGCGGCCGCCGACGGCGCCGGCCTGCCTCCGGGTGGCTTCAGCCTCGCCATGGACACCGGCCGGGTCCGGGTGGGCGGGGACGTCCTGGAGCTGTTCGGACTCCACCCGGACGACTTCGACGGACGGGTGGAGACGCTGCTGAGCCTCACGGTGCCCGAGGACCTGCCCTCACTGATGTCCGTCGTCGAGGCCGACCACATGACGATCGGCGACCGCGAACTGGAGTTCCGGGTGCTCCAGCCCACCGGCCCGCCCAGGTGGCTCCGGCTGAGCGGGCGGCTGGTGCACGGCGGCGAGGGGCGCCCGGCCCGGCTCGTGGGCACCGTCGCCGACGCCTCCACGCTGCGCTCCGACATCACGGACGTGGCCCGCGTCCAGCGTCTCGCCGCCGCGCTGGCCACCGCGGGCACCGTCCGGGACGTCGGCAAGGCCGTGGTCGCCGCCCTGCGCCGGCCGCTGCGAGCCGACCGGATCGCGCTCGCCGAGCTGGAGAGCGACCGGCTCGTCGTCACCGTGCTCGACCCGCCCGAACCGGAGGCCTGGCCGGAGCTGTGGCGCTCGGAGTGGCGCACCGAGTGGCCCGACGCGCCGGTGCGCAGCATGCCCACCCTCGCCGCGGCCCTGCGCGAGGGCCGGGCCCGGATCTGGCCGGCGGGGTCCCCGCTGGAGACCGCCCTCGCCGAGGTCGGCCCCGGCGGCCTGGCCGTGCTGCCGCTGCCCGCCGGTAACCGGACAGCCGGCGCCTGCCTCATCGGCTGGGACGCCCCGCACGACTTCGGCGCCGACGAACGCGCCCTGCTCACCGCCGCCGCCGGCCTGGCCGGACAGGCCCTGGCCCGGGCCCGCGCCTTCGACGCCGAACACGAACTGGTCGGCATGCTCCAGCGCCAGCTGCTGCCGCGCCGCCTGCCCCGGCTGCCGGGCGCGGTCGCCGTCGCCCGCTACCTGCCCAGCACCGTGGGCCTGGAGCTGGGCGGCGACTGGTACGACGTGATCCCGCTGCCCGACAACCACGTCGCCTTCGTCATCGGCGACGTCCAGGGCCACAGCGCCGGCGCGGCCACCCTCATGGGGCAGATGCGCACCGCGCTGCGCGCCTACGCCGTCGAGGGCCACCCCCCGGACGTCGTGGTGTCCCGCGCCAACCGGCTCCTCATGGACATGGAGACCGACCTCTTCGCCACCTGTTGCTATGTCGACATCGACATGGAGGAGGGCTTCGCCTGGTGCGTCCGCGCGGGTCATCTTCCGCCGGTGCTGCGTCACCCGGACGGCAGTACCGACATCGCGGAGGCCGAGGGCGGCCCGCCGCTCGGGGTGGTGCAGCAGAGCGACTTCCCCATGAGCCCGCTCAGACTGCAGCCCGGCACGATGCTCGCGCTCACCACGGACGGCCTGGTCGAGACCCCGGAGAGCGACATCGACGAGGGCATGGAGCGTTTCGCCCGGCAGCTGTCCGCGGCCGACCCCGCCCGTCTCGAGGCGGTCGCGGACGCCCTGCTCGGCAAGGCCCGGCGCAGCGACGACGTCGCCCTGCTGCTGATGCGGTACGACGGCATGGCCTCGCGCCCGCTGCGGGAGAGCTGGACGGTGTGGCGGGTGCCCCAGGCGGTCGGGCACGCCCGCCGCTTCACCCGGCGCACCCTGCGTTCCTGGGAGGTGACCGAGGACATCGACGCCGCCCTGCTCGCCGTCTCCGAACTGGTCACCAATGCCCTGGTGCACACCGACGGCAAGGTCCGGCTCGACCTCACTCTGGTCAACGGCCGGCTGCGACTCGCGGTCGCCGACGCCTCGCCCCGCACGCCCGTCAAGCCCACCAGCATCGGCTGGGAGGCCACCGGAGGCCGGGGCATCCTGCTGGTCGAGGCCGTGTCGGCGGCCTGGGGCGCCCTGCCCGTCAGCGGGGGCAAGCAGGTGTGGGCGGAGTTCGTCGTGCGGCACTGAGGGCCAGGTCGCGTCTCGTTACCCCCGGCCTCGCAGGTCTGCGAACCCCCGGGCCCCATCCTCAGGCCTGCAACCCCCCGGACAGGCCCGCAGGCCCTCGGCCCCCAGGCCTGCGCACCCACCGGCCCGCAGACCCGGGAACCCACGGTTTCACGGGCCCGCAGCCGCCCGGTGACGGCAAGCCTCCGCCGGGTACCCGGAACGTCGGCCGAGAGACGGCAACGAGGCAGAGGAGGCGTCATGACACAGCATGTCCGCGACATCATGACCAGCGCGCCGGTGACCGTGGAGGCCCAGACCTCCGTCGCACAGGTCGCCCGCGTCATGCGCGACCGCGATCTCGGATCCGTACTGGTGACCGACGGCGACCGGCTGCGCGGGCTGGTCACCGACCGCGACCTGGTGGTGCGGGCGGTCGCCGAGGGCGGCGACCCCGAGGAGACCACCGTGGCGGGCGCGTGCAGCGAGGACCTGGTCACCGTGGGACCGGACGACGACCTGGACCGGGCGGTACAGCTGATGCGCGAGCACGCCGTGCGCCGCGTCCCCGTCGTCGAGGGCGGGCGCCCCGTCGGCATCGTCTCCCTGGGCGACACCGCCATGGAGCGCGACCCCGACTCGGCCCTCGGCGACATCAGCGTGGCCCGGCCCAACACCTGAGACGCCGGCCCGGGCGGGAACTCCCCGCCCGGGCCGACGCGTGGGGGACACCGCGTGCCGCACGGCGGCCGGCGGTCCGGCCGGCGGGGAGCAGGGGACCGCGACGACAGCGAAAGCGGAAGGCGGACCTGGCTGCTCGCCGTGGACCGCGGTACCGTCTCCCCCACCTCGAACACAGGTATGGAGGGAAACATCGTGAAAGGCGAGGATCAGCGGTATCCGGGCTTCTGATCGGATCTCTCCCGGGATTCTCGTAATGGCCCGGTAAAGCGATCGATGCTCCTTACGCCGGAACACGGCTATGGTGAACCGGATGAAGGCTCTCGTGCTCTCCGGTGGTGCCGGAACCCGGCTGAGACCGATCACCCACACCTCGGCGAAACAACTGGTGCCCGTGGCCAACAAGCCCGTGCTCTTCTACGGGTTGGAGTCCCTCGCGGACGCGGGCGTCACCGACGTCGGGATCGTCGTGGGGGACACGGCCGCGGAGATCGAGGAAGCGGTCGGCGACGGATCGAAGTTCGGCCTGCAGGTCACCTACATCCCCCAGGGACAACCCCTGGGCCTGGCCCACGCCGTACTGATCGCCCGGGACTGGCTCGGTGACGACGACTTCGTGATGTACCTCGGCGACAATTTCATCGTCGGCGGCATCACCGGCCTCGTCGAGGAGTTCCGCCGGCACCGTCCCGACGCGCAGATCCTGCTCACCAAGGTCGCCGACCCCCGCTCCTTCGGAGTCGCCGAACTCGACCCGTCCGGCAGGGTGACCGGACTGGAGGAGAAACCGGCCGACCCCAAAAGCGATCTCGCCCTGGTCGGTGTCTACCTGTTCACCCCCGCCATTCACCGGGCGGTGCGCGCCGTCACCCCCTCCTGGCGCGGTGAACTCGAGATCACCCACGCCATCCAGCATCTGATCGACTCCCGCGCCGACGTGCGCTGCACCGTCGTCCAGGGCTACTGGAAGGACACCGGCAACGTCGTCGACATGCTGGAGGTCAACCGCTCCGTCCTCGAGACCGTCGAACGCCGTATCGACGGCCAGGTCGACGACCGGTCGGAGACCGTCGGCCGGGTGATCGTGGAACAGGGCGCGCGGATCGTCGGCTCGCGCATCGTCGGACCCGCCGTCATCGGCGCCGGCACGGTCGTGCGGGACTCCTACGTCGGCCCGTTCACCTCCGTCGCGGAGAACTGCCGGATCACCGACAGCGAACTCGAGTTCTCCATCGTCCTGCGGGACTCCTCCATCGACGGTGTCGGCCGCATCGAGTCCTCGCTGATCGGCCGGCACGTCGAGGTGACCCCCGCGCCGGGCGTCCCCAGCGCCCACCGATTCGTCCTCGGAGACCACAGCAAGGTGCGGATCCATTCATGAACCTCCTCGTCACCGGGGCCGCCGGCTTCATCGGCTCCCACTACGTCCGTACGCTGCTCGCCTCCGACGCGCCCGACGCGCCGCGGATCACCGTGCTGGACGCCCTCACCTACGCCGGCACCCTCGACAACCTCGAACCCGGCCATCCCCGCCTGGAGTTCGTCCAGGGCGACATCCGCGACGCCGGTCTCGTCGACAAGCTGACGGCCGAGGCGGACCAGGTCGTCCACTTCGCCGCCGAGTCCCACGTCGACCGCTCCATCCTCACCGCGTCCGACTTCGTCCTCACCAACGTGGTCGGCACCCAGGTCCTGCTCGACGCCGCCCTGCGCCACCAGGTGGGCACCTTCGTGCACGTCTCCACCGACGAGGTCTACGGGTCCATCGCGTCGGGCTCGGCCACCGAGGCGTACCCCCTCCGGCCCAGCTCCCCGTACTCCGCCTCCAAGGCCTCCTCCGACCTGCTCGCCCTCGCCCACCACCGCACCCACGGCCTGGACGTCCGCGTCACCCGCTGCTCCAACAACTACGGACCGCACCAGTTCCCCGAGAAGGCCGTCCCGCTCTTCGTCACCAACCTCCTCGACGGGAAGAAGGTCCCGCTCTACGGCGAGGGCCTCAACGTCCGCGACTGGCTGTACGTCGACGACCACTGCGCCGGCGTCGAACTCGTCCGCACCCGGGGACGCCCCGGCGAGATCTACAACATCGGCGGCGGCACCGAACTCACCAACAGGGAGCTCACCGGTCTCCTCCTCGAGGCCTGCGGGGCCGGCTGGGACCAGGTGGAGCACGTCGAGGACCGCAAGGGTCACGACCTGCGCTACTCCGTCGACTGGACCAAGGCCCGCGACGAACTCGGCTACCGCCCGCGCCACGACTTCACCACCGGCCTCGCCGAGACCGTCGCCTGGTACCGCGACAACCGCCCCTGGTGGGAACCGCTCAAGCGGCGTGTCGCCGGGGAGCGGGCATGAACTGGCTGATCACCGGCGCGGGCGGCATGCTCGGCCGTGACGTCGTCGCCGAACTGACCCGGCGCGGCGAGCGGGTCACCGGCCTCGACCGCTCCGCCCTGGACATCACCGACGCCGGGGCGCTCGACCGCGCCCTCGCCGGACACCGCCCCGGACTGGTGGTCAACTGCGCCGCCTACACGGCCGTCGACGACGCCGAGGCCGACGAGGCACGCGCCACCGCGGTCAACGGCGAGGGACCGCGCCTGCTGGCCCGCGCCTGCGCCGCCCACGGAGCCCGGCTGATCCACGTCTCCACCGACTACGTCTTCCCCGGCGACAGCCGCACCACCCCCTACCCGGAGGACCATCCCACCGGCCCGCGCACCGCCTACGGCCGCTCCAAGCTCGCCGGCGAGCGAGCCGTACTGGAGGAACTGCCCGGCGCGAGCGCGGTCGTGCGCACCGCTTGGCTCTACGGCGTCCACGGCACCAACTTCGTGCGGACGATGATCGCTCTGGAAACCCGCCGCCCCACCGTCGAGGTCGTCGACGACCAGCGGGGCCAGCCCACCTGGAGCGCGGACGTGGCCGAGCACATAGCCGGCCTCGGCCCCCGCCTCGGCGACGGCGCGCACGGCGTCTTCCACGCCACCAACTCCGGCGAGGCCACCTGGTACGACCTGGCCCGGGAGGTGTTCCGCCTGATCGGCGCCGACCCGGAGCGGGTACGGCCCACCACCACCGCCGCCTTCCCGCGGCCCGCGCCGCGTCCCGCCTACAGCGCCCTCGCGCACGACCGCTGGCAGGAGGCCGGCCTGCCCGCGCCGCGCGACTGGCGCGCAGCCCTGCACGAGGCATTGCCCGGTATCCGCAAGGAGAGTCCCCTTCGTGAAACGCCATGAGTTCCTCCGGGAACTGCACAAGGTCAGCGCCAACCGCAACTACCTGGAGATCGGCGTCAACGACGGCCGCAGCCTGCGTCTGTCCCGCGTGCCCAGCATCGCGGTCGACCCCGCCTTCAAGGTGGTCTCGGAACTGAAGTGCGACGTCCACCTGGTGAAGGCCACCAGCGACGACTTCTTCGCCCGCGACAACCCGCTGGCCCACCTCAAGGGCGGACGGCACCCGCTGCGCAATCTGCGCCGGGGCCGCAGCCCCTTCGGCCACTGGCGCCGCACCACGCTCGACCTGTCGTTCATCGACGGCATGCACCTGTTCGAGTACGCCCTGCGCGACTTCATGAACGTGGAGAAGCACTCCGACTGGTCCAGCGTGATCGTCCTCGACGACATGCTGCCGCGCAGCGTGGAGGAGGCCGCCCGGGACCGGCACACCACGGCCTGGACCGGCGACGTCTACAAGATCACCGAGGTGCTGGCGCGCCACCGCCCCGACCTGGTGACCGTCCTGGTGGACACCCGGCCCACCGGTCAGCTCGTGATCTTCGGCGCCGACCCGGACAACACGGTGCTGCACGACGAGTACGACGAGATCATGGCCGAGTACAAGGTGCCCGACCCGCAGAAGGTCCCGGAGTCCATCCTGGAGCGGGCCGGGGCGGTGCCGCCCGAGGCACTGCTGCGGGCCGGGTTCTGGCGCCCCCTCGTCCAGGCCCGCAACCGCGGCCTGCCGCGGCGCGTGGGCTGGGAGCCCCTGCGCCGCGCCCTGGACCAGGTCGGCGTCAGCCGCTGAGCCCCCTGCCGCGCAGCTCCTCGTAGCGGGCGCGGCAGGCCTCGTACGAGGGCAGCAGGCCGAGGCGCTCCGCCTCGGCCAGCGTGGGCGCCTGCAGGTCCTTCGGGGACAGCACCGGCTCGATGTCCTCCGGCCAGCCGATGCCGAGGGCCGGGTCCAGCGGGTGCACGCCGTGCTCCCGCTCGGGCGCGTACCCGGTCGAGCAGAGGTAGACCACCGTCGCGTCGTCGGTGAGCGCCATGAAGGCGTGCCCGAGCCCCTCGGCGAGGAACACCGCGCGCCGGGTGCCGTCGTCGAGCCGCACGGCCTCGGAACGCCCGTAGGTGGGGGAGCCCGCCCGCAGATCGATCACCACGTCGAGGACCGCGCCGCGCACACAGGTCACGTACTTGGCCTGCCCGGGCGGCACGTCGGCGAAGTGCACCCCGCGCAGCACGCCACGGCGGGACACCGAGCAGTTGGCCTGCGCCAACGACAGGTCGTACCCCGTCGCCCCGCGGAACTCCTCGCCCCGGTAGCACTCGTGGAAACTGCCCCGGTCGTCCGGGAACACCTTCGGTTCCAGGACCCAGGAGCCCTCGATGTCCAGCGCGCGCACCGCGTCACCGCCTTTCGCCGGGCAGGGGCGACAACACCTTCGCGCGGGCGGCGCCGAGCACGCGCCGCACCCCGCGCAGCAGCTTCCGCGCCGTACCCGGGCGGGGGACGGGCACCACCAGCGCACTGCCGCCGGCGGCAAGCGCACTGCCGCCGGCGGCACGCAGCGCGAACGGCAGTCCCGTCCAGCCGGGCTGCTCGGCATCGGGGGCGAGGCTCAGGGCGACCCGCCAGATCCCCCGGGGCAGCCCGGACGGCAGGGTGGCCTCCAGCAGGGAGCCCGGCCCGTCGGCCTCGCCGGTCAGCGTGCCCGTGGCGTGCAGCGTCCTGCCGGAGGCCGTGAACCTGAGGCCCGCCCGGGCGGCGTCCGCCGCGTGGAGCGGGATGCGGACACGCAGCCGGGCCCCGGAGACGGTGACGTCCGGCCGCCGCACACCGCCCAGGCCGAGCCGTCTGCCCTCGACGGAGGTGTCCAGCGACAGATTGCCGTGCGGTTCGGTCCAGTACGGCAGGACCGCGCGGTCGCCGACGACGCCCGCGTACGGCTCGGGACGGGTGGCGCGCGGGGCGGGGCCCAGCCGGCACTCCTTGGTCCAGCCGCCGAGCTTGACCCGGACCACGGCGTCCCAGACCCCCTCGCCCGGCAGGAGGGCCGGATCGACGGTCGCGGTCGCCCGCAGTACCAGCCGCACCCGCTCGCCGTCCTCGACGGCGACCGTCTCCCGGGTGAACTCCACGGGCTGGAAGTACTGGGCGGAACTGGACCGTTCACGCAGCAGCAGGTCCGCCGTGGCCTGCCCGTAGCGCGCCGCGGTCTGCGCGCCGACCCAGGCCACCGCCTCCTCGACGTCCTTCGGCGCGTCGGCCGGCGTGGTGCGGACGGCGTCCGCGGGGAACGTCATCGGCTCGCCCGCGGAGGTGTACTCGGCGGTGAAACCGATGTGCAGCGAACCGTCCCGCCACTCCACCCGCGTGGGTGCCGCCGTCGGTGCGACACCGGCCTCCCACGCGGCGAAGGCCACCACGTCGTCGTACCGGTCGGTCTCGGCCAGCGCGGCGACCACCTGCTGCGTCGGCTGCAAGCCGGCCGCGACACCCGGGCCGAACCGCTCGACGACGACCTTGTGGATCTCTGCGAACAGTTCCCTGCGGTAGTCGTCCGGCAGCCCCAGCAGCCGCCGGGCCCGCAGCCGCTCCACCATCTCCACCCGCAGCCAGCGGCGGAACAGCCGGTCGCGCACCGGCCCCGGCTCGGTGTACCGCTCGACCACGTCGAGCGCCTCCCGGAGGTTCCCGAAGTACCCCGCCGGGTCGAAGCGCCGGAAGCCGGCGTTGGAGGCGTCGTCGCGCCGGATGTGGTAGTAGCAGACGTAGTCGCCGAGCACGGACACGTTGGCCGCGCGCAGATACGCCTCGGTGACGAAGACGTGGTCCTCGAGGCGCCGCCGCCCCTCCGGGAAACGCAGCCCGATCCGGTCGAGGAACTCCCGGCGGAACATCTTGTGCGGGGTGAGGCTGTCGATCAGCGGGGCGTTCTCCACGGTGGCCCGCGGATGGTTGCGGCGGAACAACTCCACCGGTACCCCGCGGTTCTTGCCGGCCATCTTGCCCACCACGACATCGGCGCCGTTGGCCACGCCGTACTCGTACATCCGCTCCAGGGCCTCGTCGCCCAGGTAGTCGTCGTTGTCCACGAACATCACGAACTCGCCCCGCGCAGCGGCGATCCCGACGTTGCGCGGCTTGCCCGACCAGCCGGAGTTCTCCTGGTGGATCACCCGCATCCGGGGGTCCTCGGCGGCCAGCCGGTCGAGCCGGGCCGGGGTCCCGTCGGTGGAGCCGTCGTCGACGAAGACCGCCTCGTACGCGTCGGGAGGAAGTGACTGCCGCTGCAGCGAGGCGATGCAGTCCTCGATGTAGATTCCCGGGTTGTACACGGGGACGATGACGCTGACCTTGACCGGCATATGGATTTGGGGCCCTTCGGGTCTCTTGCGGTCGAACGGGCTGACTTGCTACGCGTTGCCCGATCGTAACCCCGTGACCACCGCGCCGCCGTCCGTGCCCCGCCGCCGGGACCACGCGTCGATCACCACCGGCGGGCCGCCGATCTGCTTGTACGCCCGGACACTTGAGGCGTGACGGACCGCCCGCGACGCGGTGCCGTCCGAGGCCGTCGCCCGGATCACGGCACCGTCCCTGCGACCCGTTCCGGACGACAGGCCCTAAGGTGCTCCTCGTGCGACTGCTTCTGATGGCCGACACCCATGTGCCCAAGCGCGCGAAACAGCTGCCCGCGCCGCTGCTGGACGAACTCCCGCGGGCGGACGTCGTGTTCCACGCGGGGGACTGGATCGACACCGCCACCCTCGATCTGCTGGAGAGCCGCAGCCGCAGACTCGTCGGCGTGTACGGCAACAACGACGGACCCGCGCTGCGCGCCCGGCTGCCCGAGATCGCCTACGCGGACCTCGGCGGGCTGCGCTTCGGCGTGATCCACGAGACGGGGGCCGCGCAGGGCCGGGAAAAGCGGTGCGCCGCACGCTTCCCCGATCTTGACGTGCTGGTGTTCGGGCACAGTCACATCCCGTGGGACACCACCGCACCCACGGGACTCCGGCTGCTCAATCCGGGCTCACCGACGGACCGCCGCCGACAGCCCCACTGCACTTACCTGACCGCGGTGATCGAGCGGGGCCACCTCACGGAGGTGGAACTCCACCGGCTGCCCCCGCGCTGACGGTCCGGGCCGCTTCGTCTCGGTGGAAGCGGCCCGGGCGCTGTGAACAGGTGCGCTTTCACGGACCTCCTTCCCACGATCGGAGGTGACACCGGGCGAATACCCCACCCCGGCGGGTTCACACACCCTCCTTCTCTCCCGGCCTCCCGGTGTCCCGGACGTGCCGTTCCTTCGGTCGCGGCCGGCCGCCGCTTCATCCGCTGCGGGCGTCCGCCCGGGTCTGCCGCACTTGCCGGGGACGAAACGGCCGAGAACCCGAGGAGCGGCGATGCGCGCACCGTCCGTGTCCCCCGGGAAGACACGGACCACTCTCCGAAGGACATGGCGCTTCGTGCACCTGACGCGCCGGTCACCCACGGTCCCGTACCGGAGCGTCCGGGCACCGGTCACAACCCGCCGAACCGGAAGGAGTGTCCGCTGAACGCGACGCGCGGAGCGGGCGGCTGAGCCCGCGTCCCGCTCCTCGCGTCACGTCCGGCTCAACCGCCGGACGGGCCCGTCCAGTCGGCCTCCACCCGCCCGAGCCGTACCCGCTGGGGGTGGTCGCCGACGGGTACGGAGGCGGTCTTCTCGCCGGTCGCGAAGTCGATGGCGGTGACCCGGTCGGCGCCGCTCTCGGAGACCACGCAGGACTTCCCGTCACCGCTGACGGTCGCCCAGTACGGCTTGGAGGCGGTGACGAGCGGCCCCTGCTCCAGGGTCGCGCGGTCGACGACGGTGGCGTAGTCGTCCATGGTGCCCGCGACGCACAGCTTGGTGCCGTCGGGCTTCACGGTGATGCCGTGGTGGCGGGAGTCGTTGACCCAGGTGGTGCGGTCGTCGCTGGTGGCGGGGTTCTTCGGCAGGGTCTTGGTGCGGGTGATGCGGTCGGTGGCGATGTCGTACTCGAGGAAGCCGTTGAAGAAGGACAGCTGGAAGTACAGCTTCGACTCGTCCGGGGAGAACGCGGCGGGGCGGACCGCGTCCGAGTGGTCCTTCAGGCCGGCGGCGTCGAGGCGGTCGCGCATGTCGATCACCTTCACCTGCTCGAACGTGGTCGCGTCGGCGACCGTGATGCGGCGGTCTCCCTTGGTCCAGTCCAGCCAGGTCGCGTCGAGCGCGGTGTTCACCTCGCCGATGGACATGTTCCAGATGTACCTGCCGTCGCCGCTGAAGACGTTCTCGTGCGGCTTGTCGCCCGTCGCGAACGAACCGAGCTCCTCGCCGGTTTCGATGTCGAGCACGTGCACCGTGTTGGAGGTGGACGCCGAGACGGCGACGCGCTTGCCGTCGGGAGAGACGGCCATGTGGTCGGAGCGGTAACCGGACACGGGGAAGCGCCAGTCGATCCGGCCGGTGGCGAGATCGAGGGAGACGACGTCCGCGAAGCTCGGCCGGGAGACCACCACCGAGGTGCCGTCCGGCGTGGCGTACATGTCGTCGACGAACTGGTCGTGGCCCTCGCCCACGCTGTTGCGGATGGCCGTGAAGTAGATCCAGCGGATCGGATCGGCGTTGATCTCGGCCATCCGCTCGTCCTTGTCCGGGATGACGTCGATCCGGCCGATCCTCGCGAAGTCACCGGTGGATTCGATGACATCGGCGGTGCCGTCCCAGTTGTTGCCCACGAACAGCACCTCGCGCAGGGCGGCGGGGGAGTCCGGGGCGGAGCCGGCGGCGTTCGCGACGGCGGCGGGGGCGGTGACGGTCAGGGCGAGGGCGGCGGCGAGGACGCACAGGGGCCTGGTTCTGCGGACCGGCATGGGGTTTCCTCCGCGGGTGGCGTGCTGTGAGTGGGACATGCCAATGCAGGGAACGGGGGTCTGCGCACAGGTGCGCTTCCGGAATCGACCCACTGAAAAGTAGGGTCGACGGGCGCCCGCCACAAGACCGCGCGCACGGCCGGGCCCGGGGCCGGCCCCGGGGCGTCCGGCTCAGCCGGGGGACGGGGCCACGCGGGTCACACCGAAGGCCGGCGCGCCTCCGGGGAGGAGACAAGCCCGACGGGCCGCGGCCACCGCGGACGACGGAGCCACGAGGCCGCGCAAGGGCCCACACGTCCTGTCGTGGAACCCGGGCACGGCCGGGGGCGGGGCACCGGTCACCCCGCCCGGCGGCCGTTCACCGGGGACCGGCCCGAGTACGGCGTGCGGGCGGGTGACGTCATGCGGTACGGCGCCCGGATGCGCCGACCGCCTCCGGGTCACGCGCTACTCGTCCCAGGCCTGGATCATCGTCTGCTCGGTGATCCTGCCGTCCCGCAGCGAGAGCATCGACTCCGACAGCACCCGCACCCCGTCCGGGTACACACAGCTCTCGCTGTAGGCGGCCCGGTCGCCCTGAACGACACACTCCTCGAGCTTGTGCGTCATGTCACGGCTGTAGACGTCGTCGAGCACGGCGGCGATCTCGTCCCGGCCGTGCAGGACCTTGGGGTGGCTGGGCTGGGTGTTGCGGTCCACGATGCGCAGCCGCGCGTCGTCCGCGTAGAGCGACACGAGCATCGCCGACGTGTCCGCCTCGATGCCACGGCGCAGCGTGTCGGTGCCGAAGACGGGTTGTGCCGACATCGTCATGGCGGCCCACCTCCTCCGAGGCCGGGCGCGGTCCTCCGGCGGGCCGGAACGGCCTCTCCTACGAGAGTCCTCCGGCCCGGCGGCCACGGCAAGCCGGGCCGGCACCCCTCCCGCGGCGCTCACCCACCCGTCGCCAGGAACTGCGTCGCGGCCAGTTCCGCGTACAGCGGGTCGGCGGTCACCAGCTCCCGGTGCGTACCGACGGCACGGACCCGGCCGGCGTCCATCACCACGATCCGGTCGGCCGTCGTCACCGTGGACAGCCGGTGCGCGACGACCAGGACCGTCGTCGTCCGGGCCACGTCCGCGACGGTGTCGCGCAGCGCCGACTCGTTCACCGCGTCGAGCTGCGAGGTGGCCTCGTCGAGCAGCAGCAGCCGGGGCCGGCGCAGCAGCGCGCGGGCGATGGCGACGCGCTGACGCTCGCCTCCGGACAGCTTGGTGCCGCGATGCCCGACGAGGGTGTCGACACCGTCCGGCAGCTTGGACACCAGAGCGTCGAGCCGGGTCGTCTTCAGCACCCGGGTCAGGGTCTCGTCGTCCGCCTCGGGGTTGCCCAGGAGCAGGTTGTCCCGCAGCGAGCCGGACAGCACCGGCGCGTCCTGCTCCACGTACCCGATCGCGGCCCGCAGCTGCGACAACTCCCAGTCGGCCAGGTCCCGGCCGTCGAGCGTGATCACGCCGGACTCGGGGTCGTAGAACCGCTCGATGAGGGAGAACACGGTGGTCTTGCCCGCGCCGGACGGGCCGACGAACGCGGTCATGCCCTGCGCGGGCACGGTGAACGTCACCCCGTGGTGGACGTACGGCAGATCGTCGGCGTAGCGGAAGCGGACGTCCTCGAAGGCGAGCGCGGCGGGCGCCGTGCCGGACGGGGGCAACGGCGCCGGCCCGGCGGCCGGTTCGGCCGGCAGCCGCAGAGCCTCCTGGATCCGGGCGAGGGCGGCGCTGCCCGCCTGGTACTGGGTGATCGCGCCGACGACCTCCTGGATCGGCGACATGAGGTAGAAGACGAACAGCAGGAACGCCACCAGCGTCCCGATGTCGACGGCGCCCGTCGCCACCCGGGCGCCGCCCACCGCGAGCACCGTGATGAACGCGATCTGCATCGCCAGCCCGGCCGTGTTGCCCGCCGCCGCCGACCACTTGGCGGCGCGCACACTCTGCCGCCACGACTCCTGCGCGGCCTCGTGCAGGGTCCGCTCCTCCCGCGGCTCGGCACCCGACGCCTTGACCGTGCGCAGCGCGCCGAGCACCCGCTCCAGGGAGGCCCCCATCACACCGACCGCGTCCTGCGCCCGCCGGGAGGCCCGGTTGATGCGCGGCACGATCACGCCGAGTACCGTGCCCGCGAGCGCGATCACCCCCAGGGTGACACCCAGCAGCACGGGGTCCACGAACCCCATCAGCACGACGGTGGCGATCAGCGTGAGACCACCCGTGCCGAGGCCGACCAGCGAGTCCGTGGTGACCTCGCGCAGCAGCGTGGTGTCGGAGGTGATGCGGGCCATCAGATCACCGGGCTCACTGCGGTCCACCGCGGCGATCCGCAGCCGCAGCAGATACGACGACAGCGACCGCCGCGCCCCGAGCACCACCGACTCGGCGGTGCGCCGCAGCACGTACGAACCCAGCGCGCCCAGCACGGCGTTGGCGACGACGAGGGCCGACATCAGCAGCAGCGCGCCGGTGATGGCACGGTCGTCCGAGAGGTCGTCGATCAGCTCCCGGGCGACCAGCGGCAGCGTCAGCCCCGTCGCACCGGTCATCAGGGAGAGCGCGGCGCCGCCCAGCAGGGCCCACCGGTGCGGCCGTACATATCCGAGAAGCAGCCGCCAGGCGGGCGGGCCGGATTGCTGCGCTGCGATGCTCACGTCGCTCCTTCGCCGGTCGGAGCGTTCAGGCTACGACGCGGGAGGGGGCTCCCGGCGCGGAGGACGACATGTCCGATCGTTCGCGCGTAGGGTCGAGGGGACGGACACCGGCGGATGAAGGAGTCACCAGTATGGCGCAGGAAGTACGCGGTGTGATCGCACCCGGCAAGGACGAGCCGGTACGGATCGAGACGGTCGTCGTACCCGCCCCGGGCCCCGGCGAGGCGGTCGTACGCGTCCAGGCCTGCGGGGTGTGCCACACCGACCTGCACTACAAGCAGGGCGGCATCGGCGACGACTACCCCTTCCTGCTCGGCCACGAGGCCGCCGGTGTGGTCGAGTCGGTCGGCGACGGCGTCAGCGACGTCGAGCCCGGTGACTTCGTGATCCTCAACTGGCGTGCGGTGTGCGGGAAGTGCCGCGCCTGTCTGCGCGGACGCCCGTGGTACTGCTTCGACACCCACAACGCGCGGCAGAGGATGACGCTCACCGACGGCACCGAGCTCTCCCCGGCCCTGGGCATCGGCGCCTTCGCCGAGAAGACGCTGGTCGCCGCCGGACAGTGCACCAAGGTCGACCCCGCCGTCTCGGCACAGGTCGCCGGGCTCCTCGGCTGCGGCGTGATGGCCGGCATCGGCGCCGCGATCAACACCGGGAACGTCGGCCGGGGCGACTCGGTCGCGGTCATCGGCTGCGGTGGCGTCGGGGACGCGGCCGTCGCCGGGTCCCGGCTCGCCGGAGCGGCCAGGATCATCGCCGTCGACATCGACGACCGCAAGCTCGAGACCGCGCGCTCCATGGGCGCCACCCACACCGTCAACTCCCGTGAGACCGACCCGGTCGAGGCGATCCGCGAACTGACCGGCGGCTTCGGAGCGGACGTCGTCATCGAGGCCGTCGGCCGCCCCGAGACCTACCGGCAGGCCTTCTACGCCCGCGACCTGGCCGGCACCGTCGTCCTGGTCGGCGTGCCCACCCCGGAGATGAAGCTCGAACTGCCGCTCCTCGACGTCTTCGGCCGCGGCGGCTCCCTGAAGTCCTCCTGGTACGGCGACTGCCTGCCCTCCCGGGACTTCCCGATGCTGATCGACCTCCACCTGCAAGGCCGCCTGGACCTGGGGGCTTTCGTCACCGAGACCATCCGGCTCGACGAGGTCGAGAAGGCCTTCGAGCGGATGCACCGCGGCGACGTGCTGCGTTCGGTGGTGGTGCTGTGATGACCGTCCGCATCGAACGACTGGTCACCTCCGGGCAGTTCACCCTCGACGGCGGCACCTGGGACGTCGACAACAACGTGTGGATCGTCGGCGACGACCACGAGGCGGTCGTCATCGACGCCGCCCATGACGCCGACGCCATCGCCGAGGCCCTGGGCGACCGGCGTCTCACCGCCATCGTGTGCACCCACGCCCACAACGACCACGTCGACGCGGCGCCCGCCCTCGCCGAGCGCACCGGCGCCACCATCTGGCTGCACCACGACGACCTGCCGCTGTGGAAGCAGACCCACCCGGACCGCGACCCCGACTCCTGGCTGGTCGACGGCCAGGTGATCGAGGCCGCCGGCGCCGACCTCACGGTGCTGCACACCCCGGGGCACGCGCCGGGCGCGGTCTGCCTGTACGCCCCGGGGCTGGCGACCGTGTTCACCGGCGACACCCTCTTCCAGGGCGGTCCGGGCGCGACCGGCCGCTCCTTCTCCCACTTCCCGACGATCATCGACTCGATCCGGGACCGGCTGCTGGCCCTCCCGCCCGGGACGAAGGTCCTCACCGGCCACGGCGACCCGACCACGATCGCCGCGGAGGCCCCGCACCTGGAGGAATGGATCGCCCGCGGCCACTGAGGAGACCGCCCGGGCGACCGGCGCGAAAGGGCGACAGAAGATGTCCGGTTTACCCGTCATCCTCATAGGGACAGCAACGTGCTGGTGATGGGAGGCCGTACATGTCGGAGCAGTTGAAGGGCAGGGTCGCGCTGGTGGCCGGGGCGACCCGGGGCGCAGGACGGGGGATCGCCGTGGAGCTGGGGGCGGCGGGCGCGACCGTGTACGTCACGGGCCGCAGCACGCGCGCCCGGCGCTCCGAGTACGACCGGCCCGAGACCATCGAGGACACCGCGGACCTGGTCACCGAGGCGGGCGGCGAGGGAATCGCGGTGCCGACCGACCACCTCGAACCGCGGCAGGTGAAGACACTGGTCGAACGCGTCGCCGACGAGCAGGGCCGCCTGGACGTCCTCGTCAACGACATCTGGGGCGGCGAGACGCTCTTCGAATGGGACGCGCCGGTCTGGGAGCACGATCTGGACAAGGGACTGCGCCTGCTGCGCCTCGCGGTGGAGACCCACGCGATCACCAGTCACCACGCCCTCCCCCTGCTGCTGCGCAACCCCGGCGGACTGGTCGTCGAGGTCACCGACGGCACCGCCGACTACAACCGCGACACCTACCGCAACTCCTTCTTCTACGACCTCGCCAAGTCCTCCGTCCTGCGCATGGCCTTCTCGCTGGGCCACGAACTCCGGCCGCGCGGCGCCACCGCACTCGCCCTGACCCCGGGCTGGCTGCGCTCGGAGATCATGCTCGACCACTTCGGGGTGCGGGAGGACAACTGGCGCGACGCCCTGGACCGCGAGCCGCACTTCGCCATCTCGGAGAGCCCGCGCTACGTCGGCCGGGCCGTCGCCGCCCTCGCCGCCGACCCGGACGTGGCGCGCTTCAACGGCACCTCGCAGTCCAGCGGCGGCCTCGCCCGGGAGTACGGCTTCACCGACCTCGACGGCAGCCGCCCCGATGCCTGGCGTTACGTGGTCGAGGTCCAGGACGCGGGCAGGCCGGCGGACGTGACCGGTTACCGCTGATCCCCTCCGCTTCTGCCGCCGCGGCGGTCACCGTCACCCCACGACGCAGGACACACGGCGCTTCGCGGGGTAGGGGGTTCCCCACCGGGGCGGCACGCGGCATCGGCGCGGCCACCGCCCTGCGGTTCGCGGAGAAGGAACCCGGGTCCTGGTGGCCGGCGCCGACCCCGGGGAGGCGGGGAAGGCGGCGTCGCACCTGCGGGACCGGCGACCCGGCGCCGACGCGTTCGCCGCGGACGTCACCGACCGGGCGTCGGCCGAGGCCGCCGTCGCCCACGTGGTGAGCGCCTTCGGCTCGCTCGACGTCCTGGTCGACGACGCCGCCCACCGCACACCGGACGCACCCCGCTTCGAGGGCGGCGTCACGGCGGTGGACGCCGGGTCCCGGCAGGCACTGCCGCGGCCGGGAAACAGCGGGCCCGCGCCGTGACCGGGGTCGTCTTTCGGTCGCGCTCCGGCCGCTCGTACAACCGAACTTCCCCGTGGGTCGTCTACCTGGCAGAGTGCGCAGGCGATGCGCCCACTTCCGCGGAAAGGCAGAACGGACCATGGGGGACATACGTAGACGCAGTGCCGTCGTCCTCGGGGTCACCTCCCTGGTGACCCCGCTCGCGCTCGCGCTCGGCACGGCGCCGGCGCAGGCCGCGAGCTGCACCACGACGGCGGGCCCGTACCAGAAGAAGGTGGAGAAGTTCCTCGGCCGCCCGGTCGACGGGAGGCAGTCCTCCGCCGACTGCAAGGCCATCCGTTCCTTCCAGACCAAGCACGGCATCACGCCGAACATCGGGTACGCCGGTCCCGTCACCTGGGGCGTGATGGACCTCATGAACAAGCAGAAGGCCGTCGGGAAAAATCCGAACAAGTCGGGCAAGTGTCCCGTCAACAAGGGCCGGATCGCCTGCGTGGACCTGACGCTCCAGCTCAGCTGGATCCAGGACGGCAAGAAGCTCGTCCACGGTCCGGTTCCGGTCCGCACCGGTCGCGACGGCTACGAGACCCGCACCGGTCTGAAGAAGATCTACTGGCGCAACATCGACCACGTCTCGACCATCTACGACGTGCCGATGCCCTACAGCCAGTTCTTCGACGGCGGTCAGGCCTTCCACTCGGCGGGTGTCAGCATGTGGAACCCGCCCGGCTCGCACGGCTGCGTCAACATGACGAAGACCGCCGCGAAGAAGTACTGGTCGCTGCTGAAGAACGGCGACGACGTCTACGTGTACGGCCGCAAGCCGGGCACCTGATCCACCCGGGCGGCAGTGGTGGGCGAGGTGTGAACTCGCCCACGTTGCTTGGCAGATGGACGTGATCAGCAACACTGTCCGAAATGTCCCGTGTGCCTGTGATTACTCACAGCGCCTTCACCTCCGGCGCCGTATGCTTCACGGCATGTCCACCACTGTTGAACCCTCCTCCGAGCGATCGGCTGCCGAGGTCAACGAGGAGATCCGGGCCCTGTGGCTCCGGTCGGGCGGGATACTGAGCGTCGAACAGCGCGAGGAGTACCGGCGCCTGGTCCAGGAATGGGCCTCGGTCCTCTCGCAGCCGGCCAGGGCCGCCTGACCGGCGCATACGCGCCTTCCACCGCGATCCCGCCGACCGGGCACCCGTGAGAACGGGTGCCCTTCCTCACGTCGGCCTCAGCCCCACATCGTCGAGTAGTGGCGTCGGTAGGCCTTGCGGTCCTGCTCCGCCCGTACATAACGCGTCGCCGCCAGCGCGACCAGACTGCCCCCGATCACCAGCAGACCGGGGCCGACGTTACGCGGGTCGGCCAGCCGGGCCAGCAGCGTCGACGGGTCCGGGACGATGCCCCGGACCGGAGCCGACGACCCCGGCGGGGCCGCGCCCGGAGCCGCGGCGCCCGGCGCCTCCGACGGGGCGGGGGAGGGGGCCGGCGCGCCGCCGTCGGCCCCGGGCGCCACGACGAGCCGTACGCCGAGCCGCGTCAGTGCCTTCGTCACCGGCTGGAAGTAGGTCGTACCGCCCTCCCGGCAGTCGCCGCTGCCGCCCGAGGTGACACCGAGCGCGATGCCCTCGGAGAACATCGGGCCGCCGCTGTCACCGGGTTCGGCGCACACATCGGACTCGATGAGACCACTGACCGTGCCCTCGGGGTAGTTCACCGTCGCGTCGAGCGCGGTCACCTCGCCGTCACGCAGTCCGGTGGTGCTGCCGCTGCGGAAGATCCGCCGGCCGACCTCCGGATCCGCCACCCCCGTGATCCGTACGCCCTTGCCGTCGCCCACCGCCACCAGACCGGCGCCCTCGCCGGCCCGGCCGCCCGCGTACGCGATCAGCGAGTAGTCGTCCCCGGGAAAGCTGCGGCCGACCGTGGTGCCCACCTCCCGCCCGGCCCGGTTGCCGGCGAACCACACCGAGCCCTCGGGCCCGCAGTGCCCGGCCGTGAGGATGAAGTCCCGTTCGCCGTCGGTCACGTTGAAGCCCGCCGAACAGCGGCCGGCCGTCGACAGGATGGGCTGCGCCCCGTTGAGGCGGGTGGTGAAGGTGCCCCCGGTCCGCTCCATGCGGACGAAGCCGCCGATGCCGTCCGCCACCCGGGTCAGCCGGGACCAGTCGTCCCTGGACACCGAGCTGTCACCGCGGACCACCACCTCGTTGGCCCGGTAGTCCACGGCCCACGCCGTCCCGGACACCCGCGGCGCCCCGCGCAGCGTCTTCGTGGCCGACCTCAGGTCGTCCATGCTGTGCCGCACCGTCTTCGGTTCGGCGCCGGCCCGCCGTACCTCGGCCGCCGCCTCCTCGTCGGTGACCGCCACCACCGTCCCCCCGTCCGCGCCGACCCAACTGCCCGCCGTACGGGAGGTGCCGAGCCGTGACACGAGGTCCGCTCCCGGTCCGGCCGCCCTCTCCCCGGCCGTGGAGTACGGAACCGCGTCGGGAGCCTGCGGCTCACCGGCGACGGCGTGCGTGACCATCGTCGCCCCCAGGAGGAGTCCTCCGACGGCCGCCAGCCGTGTCACTCGCCGGACGACCCGTCGTCGTGCGTGCCTCATGCATGGCTCCCGAACCTCGGCAGCACGGTGCGAACACCGCGGAGGCCTCACCCGACCCGAGTGCCCTCCCTCCATACGGCCCGTGGACGCCGGGTGTTCAGCCGGAGCCCGATCACCCGCACGGGACGGTGGCCGGGTTCCGCCGGTCGTGCGCGGCGCGGGCTCCCGACGGTGCCGGGGAGGAGCGCGACGGACGCGGCCCGCTCCCCGTCGGCGCGCGGGCGCGGCGGCATCGCGCCGGTGCCCGCCCGCACCACGGCCCCTATCGTGTGCCCATGACCAGGATCCCGCACGAGACGTCCGGTGAACCGAATCCCCTGGGGGCCCTCACCCTCGACCGCCTGCGCCGCCGCACCAGCATGAAGTGGCGCACCTACCCCCAGGACGTGCTGCCCGTATGGGTGGCCGAGATGGACGTGCCCCTCGCCGAACCGGTCGTGCGCGCCGTCACCGGGGCACTGGAACTCGGGGACACCGGCTACCCCGCCGGCAGCGCGTACGCCGAGGCGCTGGCCGCCTTCGCGGACAAGCGGTGGGACTGGGGCGGCCTCGCGGTGGAGCGGACCGCGATCGTGCCCGACGTCATGCTGGGCGTGGTCGAGATGCTCAAGCTGGTCACCGGGTACGGCGACCCGGTCGTGGTGAACGCGCCGGTGTACCCGCCCTTCCACGACTTCGTCCGGCACATGGACCGCCGGGTGGTCGAGGCACCGCTCGGCGCGGACGCACGGATCGACCTCGACGTCCTGGAGGACGCCTTCCGGCGGGTGACGGCCGGCCGGAGCCGGGCCGCCTACCTCTTGTGCAGCCCGCACAACCCCACCGGCACCGTGCACACCGCCGACGAGCTGTCCGCCGTCGCCGCCCTCGCCGAGCGGTACGGCGTGCGCGTCGTCGCCGACGAGATCCACGCGCCGCTGGTCGTCGGTGAGGCGCGGTTCGTGCCGTATCTGAGCGTGCCGGGCGGCGAGCGGGGCCTGTCGCTCATGTCGGCCTCCAAGGCGTGGAACCTGGCCGGGCTCAAGGCGGCCCTCGCCATCGCGGGCCCGGCGGCGGCCGAGGACCTGGCACGGATGCCCGAGGAGGTCGGCCACGGCCCGAGCCATGTCGGCATCCTCGCCCACACCGCCGCCCTGCGCGACGGCGTCGCCTGGCTGGACGCCCTGCTCGCCGGCCTCGACGCCAACCGCCGGCTGCTCGCCTCGCTCCTGGCCGAGCGGCTTCCCGCGGTCCGCTACCGGCCGGGCGACGCCACCTACCTCGCCTGGCTCGACTGCCGGGCCCTGGACCTCGGCGACGACCCGGCCGACGCCTTCCTGCGGCACGGCCGGGTGGCCCTCAACTCCGGCCTCCCCTTCGGCACGGGCGGCACCGGTCACGCCCGCCTGAACCTCGCCACCTCGCCCGAGGTGCTCCGGGAGGCGGTACGGCGGATGGCGGTGGCCGCGCAGCGGTGAGAACGCGGCAGGCCCGTCCCGGTGCCGACGCGGCCGCCCGGCACGTAGCCGAGCGGGCCCCCGCCGCCTGCCGCAGAGGTCGAGCTTCCGGAACCCGCCGGGGGACTTGCTCCCCGGCGTCCGAGCCAGGACTGCCGGACCGTGATCCAGGTCCTGTCGCACCGCTCGC
Organism: Streptomyces sp. NPDC016640; assembly: GCF_043076215.1. Classification (NCBI taxonomy): domain Bacteria; kingdom Bacillati; phylum Actinomycetota; class Actinomycetes; order Kitasatosporales; family Streptomycetaceae; genus Streptomyces; species Streptomyces sp. NPDC016640. The sequence continues at coordinate 130,115 of NZ_JBIBRG010000013.1, read as the reverse complement.
TGCCTGTCTCCCCGATCACACGCCCTCTTCCCGACGGACGCGGAAAGCACCCGCGGCAGCCGCCAGGACTGCCGCCTCCGCGGCCCGCTTCGGGAGGTGCGGGTCCGGATCGGCACGCAGGAGCACGAGCTGGTGGTAGAGCGGCGCCGTGGCGGCGATCAGCAGGCTCCGCGCGTCCGTGTGCCGTGCGGGGAGTTCGCCGCGCTCGACGGCGCGCTCGACGAGGGTCTCGCACTGGGCGTACCGATCCGCCCACAGCTGTGTCTGGGCCCGCGCGGCCTGTTCGGAGTGGAACGAGGCGGCCATCAGGGCGACGGCGAACGACGGCTGTTCGACCAGGGATTCCTGGATCTCCTGGTTGAGGGCCGTCAGATCGTCGCGCAGGGAGCCGGTGTCAGGCGGCTGCCAGTCGGTCTCGCCGGCGGCGGCGATGACGTCGACGAGCAGGCCCCCGACATCGCGCCAACGCCGGTAGACCGTGGCGCGGTGCACTCCGGCCCGCGTCGCGACACCCTCCATCGTGAGTCCCTCGTGGCCGCGTTCAGCGAGTTCGGCGCGCACCGCATCGAGAACCCGGGCGCGGACGCGGGCGGTGCGACCGCCCGGACGGCGGTCCGACGTCGTGTCCAGTGGTTCCGTCATCGGCAATCAGTATCCGGTTGGTCAAGGCGGCAGGGCTGTGCCAGCATCTTAACGCGACAGTTGTCGCCCTAGGTCCACTGGAGAGGAACCGCCTCCGCGATGCAGCCCGTTCCCGCCGACCCCACCACGCTCCACCCGATGCCCGAGCACCCGCGCGTGGTCCTGCTCAAACCATTGGTGAAGTCGCCGCTGATCGAGGTCGGTGACTTCTCCTACTACGACGATCCGGACGACCCGACCGCGTTCGAGACGCGCAACGTGCTCCACCACTACGGTCCCGAGCGGCTCGTCATCGGCAAGTACTGCGCGCTGGGGACGGGCACCCGGTTCATCATGAACGGTGCCAACCACCGCATGGACGGACCTTCCACCTTCCCGTTCCCCACCATGGGGGGCTCTTGGGCGGAGCACTTCGACCTGATCACCGACCTGCCCGGCCGGGGCGACACGGTCGTCGGCAACGACGTCTGGTTCGGCCACGGCGCCACGGTCATGCCCGGTGTACGCATCGGTCACGGCGCGATCGTCGCCGCCGGCGCCGTGGTCACCGGCGACGTCCCCGACTACGGCATCGTCGGCGGCAACCCCGCCCGGCTCATCCGCACCCGCTACGACGCCGCGGACATCGCCCGGCTCCTCGCCGTGGCGTGGTGGGACTGGCCCGTGCAGCACATCACCGGGCACATACGGACGATCATGTCGGGGACCGTCGCCGACCTGGAGGAGGCCGCCGCGCGGACCGCCCGGCCCTGACACCGCGTCCTCGCCACACCGCCCGCACCCGTCCTGCACCGGAAGCGAGTGATCGCCCATGCCCCGTCGCCGCGCCCACATCGCGATGGTCGGCGTCCCCGTCGTCAGCCATGTCCTGCCCGGCCTCGCGCTCATCCGCGAGCTGGTGGCCCGCGGGCACCGGGTCACCTACGCCAACGACCCGCTCGTGGCCGACCGGATCGAGTCCGCCGGCGCGGAGCTGGTGCCCTGCATCTCCACGTTGCCCGCCGTGGACAACGACTGGCCCGCCGATCCCATCGCCGCGGCGAGCCTCTTCCTCGACGACGCCGTCCAGGCGCTCCCGCAACTGCACGCCGCCTACGACGACGATCCGGCCGACCTGTACCTCTACGACATCGGCGCCCTTGCCGCGCGCGCCCTCGCCGAAGCGCAGGACCGTCCCCTCGTGCAGCTGTCCCCGACGTTCGTCGGCTGGGACGGCTACCAGGAGGAAGTCGCGGCGCATCTGCGGAAGCTGCCGGGCGCCGTCGCGTACCGGGACAGGTTTGCGCAGTGGCTCGCCGACTGCGGGGCGACCACCACGGACGTGGACACGTTCTCCGGCCCGCCCGCCCGGGCCCTCGCCCTGATCCCGCAAGCGATGCAGCCGCACGCCGATCGAGTCGACACCGATACGGTGACCTTCGTCGGCCCCTGCTTCGACACCCGAGCGAACACGGACGGCTGGACCCGCCCGGCGGCCGCGGACCGTGTGCTGCTGGTCTCGCTCGGCTCGGCGTACACACGCCGGCCCGCGTTCTACCGCCAGTGCATCGCCGCCTTCGGCGACCTGCCCGGCTGGCACGTCGTGCTCCAGATCGGCAAGTACACCGACCCCGAGGAACTCGGCTCCATCCCGCCCAACGTCGAAGTGCACTCCTGGGTCCCGCAGCGGGCGATCCTGGAACAGGCCGACGCCTTCGTCACCCACGCCGGCATGGGCGGCTGCGGCGAAGGGCTCCTCGCCGGCGTTCCCATGATCGCCGTGCCGCAGGGAGCCGAGCAGTTCATGAACGCCGACCGGCTCGTGGAACTCGGCGTCGCCCGCCGTGTGGACACCGCTGACGCCACCGCCGAAACCCTTCGCGCGGCGCTGAACGACCTGGTCGCGGATCCGGAACGCGTCGAACGGTCCAAGCAGCTGCAGGCCGCCGCCCGGGCCGGGGGCGGCACCCCGCGCGCTGCTGACCTCATCGAGGACATCCTGGCCGCCGCCGAGGGACCCGCGCTCTGAACACCGCCGCTTCCCCTCCCCGCCTGGCGCCGTCCTCATCCGAGGACCTGTACCCGCAGGCCAAGCGTGGGAAGACCACCGCCAAGGGCAGGGCGGCGGAGTGGATCCAGGAGATGGACGCGCAGTGGCGCACCCGCCCGGCCCTGCCTCCACCGTTCGTCCGGCTCCGGCCGGGCGGGCGCCGCGGCGCCCCGGGCCGGTAGTCCGTCTTCGCCGCCCGGCGCACGGGCTGACCTTCCCCGACTCCGGCGGCCCGTCAGGTCCAGGCGCGGCAGGGCTCGTCCACGAGCTGGAAGACCGGCTCGCCCCGCACCGGATCCTGCGCCGTCGACAGCCGCACCCGGTCACCGCTGTGGACGCCGATCGGCGGCCCCATGACCCGGCCCCGCACCACGAACCCCTCGGCCATCTCGATCAGGGACACATTGCGGGCCCCCGGGGAGTTGCGGTGGAGCACCGTGGAGTGGCGCACCGTTCCGACGCCCCCGCTGCGCTCCGTACGCAGGTCGCTGCCCCGGCAGGCCGGACACAGCAGCCGGTGGTAGGTGGCGGTGCCGCACCAGGTGCAGCGCTGGTAGAAGATGGCCTCCGCGCGACCGGGCCCCTGGGTCTCGAGGACGCCCGTCGCGGAGCCGGCCGTCTGCCGGGCGACGCTTCCTGAGTGGTGGTACACGCTGGTCAACTCCCTGCCCTGGGCCGGAATCCCGCGTGCGCGGTCGCCCGTGCACGATGTGCCCGGTATGCCGCGCCACCGTGCACAGCGACAGGGTATGGCACTCAGTGTCACCCGTAAAGGCACTCCGTACCCCCGATTGCGGGCGGGTGACCGCGCGGAGTCCGCCGCGTCCGGGCCACGGCGACCCCTCGGCCCCCTCGGCCCGCGGCGGCTCGCGGCGGCTCGCCGGCCCGCGGATACCCGGGCGGGGCTTTCGTTCCTATGATCGGTCCGCCGCCGTTCCGAGGAGCCCGTATGCCGCCCGCCCGTCCCCGCCTCCTGTACGTCACCGACCTGGCCTACCCGGCCCGCGGGCGCCGTTACGGCGACGAGGACGTCTTCCTGACCTCCCGGCTGCGCGAGCACTTCGTTCCGGCCCTGTGCCATCCGCGGGACGCAGCCGCGCTGATGGACGGCTTCGATGCCGTCGTGGTGCGCAACAGCGGCCCGGTACTGGCGTACCGGGACGCCTACGACGCCTTCCGCGAGCGTGCCTCGGCGACCGGCACACCGGTCTACAACCCGCTCACGGGCAGGGGTGACATGGCCGGCAAGCAGTATCTGCTCGATCTGAGCGCCGCGGGCCGTCCGGTGATCCCGACCGTCGACCGGCCGGAGGACCTGCACCGTCTGCCCGGGGCGGAGCGGTACGTGGTCAAACCCCGGCTCGGCGCCGACTCCATAGGGCTGCGCGTCGTCCCCGCGGACGAGGTGCGCGGCCTCGTCGCCGGCGACGTCCTGGTCCAGCCGTACATCGACTTCGTCTACGAGGTCTCCTTCTACTTCGTCGACCACGCCTTCCAGTACGCCCTCCACGCCCCGCACCCGGAGCGGCGCTGGCAGCTGGAGCCGTACGAGCCCACCCCGGCCGACCTCGACTTCGCCCGGGGCTTCATCGACTGGAACACCCTCGACCACGGCATCCAGCGCGTCGACGCCTGCCGCGCGCCGGGCGGCGAACTGCTGCTGGTGGAGCTGGAGGACCTCAACCCGTACCTGTCCCTCGACGCCCTCGACGACGCGGGCCGGGAGGCGTTCGTCTCCGCCATGACGGCGTCCCTGCACCGCTTCCTCCGCGACGCCGGTGCGACCGGCGGCTGAACCCTCGGGGCCCGCGTCGCGTATCCCCCTCCCTGGGCGGCCCGCTTCCGCCGCGCGGGGAGGGATGGGGAGAGCAAGGCGACGACACCGTCCGGGCCCGGACGGTGCGAGGGTCCGTGCCCGGCACGCGGGGAGCACGCGCCCGGCCTCGCCGGACCGACCCGGGTGACGAGGGGAAGGGCCGGACAGGACTCGGGGGGCGGTGGTCACCGCTGGTCCCGCTCCCGGGGCACGCGGATGTCGAGCACGCACACGTCGTCCCGGCGTTCGTCCTCCAGCATCGCGTCCAGCAGCGTCCCCAGGGACCCCGGCTCGTCGCCCGGGTGGGCCTCGACGGCTCCGGCGAGACGGGCGAGGCCCACGTCGATGTTCTCCGGGGGCCGCTCCACCAGACCGTCCGTGTACAGCAGCACCCGGTCGCCCGGTTCGAGACGGCACTCGGCCTCCTCGAAGGGCGGCGCGCCGGTCGCGCCGAGCAGCATGCCGCTGGGGCGACGCAGGTAGGTGACCTCGCCGTCGCGCAGCAGCAGCGGCGGGGTGTGACCCGCCTGGGCCCAGAGCAGCCGGCGTTCCGCGGGCCGGTAGCGGGCCAGGACCATGGTCGCGGTGCCGTGGGTGTCCCGGGAGTGCAGCAGCAGGGTGTTGAGCCGGGCGAGCGCCCCGGTCAGCGAGGATCCGGTGATGACCATGCCCTTGGCGGTGAACCGCAACTGGGCCATGGTGGCGACGGCGTCCACCCCGTGACCGGCGACGTCACCGACGACGAACAGGGCGTCGCCGTCGGGCAGTTCGATGGCGCTGAACCAGTCGCCGCCGACGTGGATGCCCGCCTGGGCGGGCAGGTAGGCGACCTCGACGCGCAGCCCTGCCAGGTTCACCTCCCGCTCGGGCAGGGGCAGCAGGGCGTTCTGCAGACGCGCGACCAGGGTCCGCTCGGCCTGCAGCACGTCGTGCTGGGTGAGGATCGCCTGCTCGCTCTCGACCAGGGCGAGTTCGGCCCGCCGGCGCGCGGTCAGGTCCTGCATGACGCCGTGCACCTCGACGGGCGTGCCGTGGATGTCGGCCACCGCCTCGGCGACGAGGCGCAGATGCCGGACGCCGAGCGTGCCGTGGACACGGAACGGGAGGTCGACGGGGCGGCCCTCGCGGATCAGGTGCTCGACGGCCTGGCCGAGCGCGGACCGGTCGTCGGGCACCGCGAGGTCCGCGAGGCCGGGGAGCGGTACGGGCCCGTCCGCCGGGTCCCGGTCGAGGATCGTGAAGACCTGCGACGACCAGGACGCCTCGCGCAGCGGCAGGTTCCAGTTCGCCCAGCCCAGGTTGCCGAGCCGCTGCAGGTCGGCGAGCCGCTGCTCCTGCCGGTCGGAGGAGGCGTGCCGGACCCAGGTGACCAGCATCGCGTCCGCCAGCCGAGTCACCCGAACGGAGTAGGTGGACAATCGGGTGACACCGTCCGCCACCTCCTGGTGGGCGAACGGCTCGCTCTCGTACGTCTCCCCGGTGGCCGGCGCCTCCAGGCAGCCCTGCCCCACCGGGGTGTCCCTCAGGTCGGGCCAGAACTCCCGCAGCCGCCGTCCGGCCGGGTCGCCTCCGGTGTCGCCCAGTACGGCGGCGGCCTGAGCGGTGGCGGCGTCGATCCGGAAGTCCTCGGCCTCGCCGGAGGCGCCGTGCAGCGGGGTCAGCAGCAGCGCCGGGACGGGCAGTGCCGCGAACAGCGCCCTCACGGCGTCCGGTGACGCGCCGGCCGACGGCTCCGCCCGGGCGGGGAACGTGCGCAGCCGCCCGGCGCACAGCCGGGCGACCCCCCGCAGATGGGCGCGGTCGCGCGGGGTGAAGGCACCCGGACGCCCGCGCAGCACACCGACGCAGACCCCGGAGCCGTCCCCGGAGCCGTTCCCGGCGGGCACTGGCAGCCAGGCCTGCGACAGCCACCGCCCGGGCGGCTCGCCGGTCAGCGGGTACCGCCCGCCGCCCTCGGCGCCGTCCTCCAGCCAGCGCGGTTCGCCGGTCCGCAGGGCGTCCAGCACCGCGAGGCCGCTGAAGGGGGGTACCCGGCCCCACCGGGCGGCCGTCCGCTCGTCGATGCCGGCGTGGCCGGTCAGTTCGAGGTCACCGCCGGGACGGCGGGTGCAGATCATGACCGAGTCCGCGCCCAGGTCCCGCCCGAGGTGTTCCAGCAGGCACCGGGCCAGTGCCCGCGGGGTGTCGACGTGCACGAGGGCGCGGCCGAGGCGGCTCAGCGCGTCGGCGACGTCGTCCGGAGCGGAGGACACCTCCGGCAGGTCGGCGTCGGGGAGTCCGGCCGCCGCGCTCCCGGCGGCCCGCCCCGGGGAGCCGTCGGTGCCGGAGCGGTCGGGGGACGGCAGGCCCAGGGTGATCCAGCACTCTTCCAGCAGGGTGCGGCGGGCCGCCTTGGCGCGCTGGAGCAGCGTCTCGCCCGCGGCGTCCGCGGAGCAGCCGGTCAGTGCCATCACCATGCCTTTGGCGCGCTCCACGACGGCCGATGTCGCGGCCTGCTCGCGCAGCCGGTCCAGCTCGGCACGCTGCTGGGCGACGACCCTGGCCGGATCCACCGGGTCGGGCGCGGTTCCGGCCTCCGACGGGACAACGGGCTCGCTCATCACGCGACGAGCATCGCATACGGCCCCCTGCTTGTTGACCGGCCGGTTCCCCCGCATTTCACCGGTGATCCGGAGCGGCGGCCTCCCTCCGGACCGTCCCCGGCACTCGCGGGCTCACCCGGCGCCCCGGCGCCTTCCGGGGCGCCGGGGCGTGGTTTTCCGCCACGGCGGATGCTCCCGGGGACCGGGGGCCGGACGTGCCCGGGCACGGTCAGCGGCCGGTGGCCGCCAGGGCCTGGGTGACCGCGCGTACGCTCCGGGCGATGTGCTGGAGCTGGACGACCTCGGCCGCGTAGAGCTTGATCGTGTGCTCGATGACCCCTTCGTGCAGTCCCAGCCGGGGAAGCTCGGCCCGCGCGGTCTGCAGGGCGGTCCGGGCCACCCGGATCTCGTGCTCGACCTGGATCTGGGCGTGCCTGCCCAGCAGGACGGGGTGCCGGACGAGCGCGGGGTAGCTCGCGTAGCGCGCGGGCACCAGCTCGCGCAGCCACTTGGCCGCCGAGCGTTCCCAGTCGTAGCTGCCGGGGGCCTTGACCTGGCAGGGCCAGTCGGGACTGGGGCGCGTGGACGTCGGGGGCATGGTCATCGCTTCCGGGTGTACGGCGTCGGGGTGGACCGCGGGGGCGGGGCGGCCCCGGTCCGGGGGACGACCGGGGCGCCGCGAGCGGCCGGGCGGGGGAGCCCGGCCGGACACCCCGGCCGCGGGTGCGGGAGGAGCCGGCGGCGTCGGGTGTGCGCGAGGGCGCCCGGACGGGGCCGGTGTCCGGAACGCGGTCCGGGAGCGGCCGGATGCGATCCGTGTGCAGTATTTATATATGCCGTTCGGTTTTCAAGATGCATGAAAACATTCAGGCGTGCCGGATGCGGGCGCTGTCTCCCGCGCCGGCGCCGGCGACCCCGGCGGTCCGTCCTCGGCGGGCTCAGTCCCCGAGGAAGAAGTGGTGCGCGTCGGCGACGTGCTCGTACCTCTCGAGCCGGGCCTGCGTCCGCTCCGGATCCGCGTCCGTCATGGCCTGGAGCAGCGCCGCGCACATCACGCCCGGAGCGGCGTAGGAGTCGAAGACCAGCCGCGACCCGGTGCCGGTGGCGAAGGTGGCGTCGGCCTCGTCCGCGACCGGGCCCAGGGCCAGATCGGTGATCAGCGCGACCTTGAGCCCGGCGCTGCGGGCGACCCGCACGGCCGTCAGGGTCTCCTGGGCGTGCCGCGGCATGGAGAACGCGAGCACCCAGGTGCCGCCCGCCTCCCGGGACTGCGACAGCGCGTCGTAGGCGACGCTGCCGCCCCGCGTCACCAGCCGTACGTCCGGGTGGATACGGCGGGCGGCGTAGGCGAAGTACTCGGCGAGGGAGACGGAGATGCGCAGGCCGAGGACGGTGAGCGGAGTGGACGCGGACAGCCGGCGGCCCACCTCGATGACCCGGTCGGCGTCGGCGAGGTCCCGCCGCAGGTTCTCCAGGTTCTCGATCTCGGCGTCGACGGCCGCCTGGAGTTCGTTGCCCCGGACCTCCTCGGCGGGGCCGCCGGCGCGGGTGCCCAGGGTGATCGACCGGAGCCTCTCCCGCAGCGCGGGGTACCCGCTGAAGCCGACCGCCGAGGCGAACCGCGTCACCGAGGGCTGGCTCACCCCGGCCCGGTCCGCGAGGTCCGTGATCGACAGGAACGCCGCCTCCGCGATGTGCTCGATCAGATACCGGGCGATGCGCCGCTGGCCGGGGGAGAGCCGGGGCCGGTCGAACAGGTCACGCAGCTGGGCCGTCGGAGAGACCTCGGCGTCCCGTCCCGCCTTGCCCGAGGTGATCGCGGATGCCCGTGCGCGTGCCTGCTGCGGCGATGGCACCGGTGCGCCTCCTTCGTCCCCCACGGGGGTTCAACATAGCCCACGCGCCGTGGTGAGCGGCCCGGTCCGCGGACCGGAACGCTTTCCCGGGGATAGCCGCGCCCGCTGTGGGAACCCGCCGACGCAGCGCGGCACGCGCGACCCCCTGACACGCGAGGAGCCACCGGACATGACCGTCCCCGAGGAGAACCGGCCGAAGACCCGGGACACCGACGACATCGTCGAGGAACACCGGGAGCAGGAGGAGGAGCGCGACCAGGGCGGCACCGGCCGCACGATGCGCGAGGCGCTGGAGGAGGCCGAGATCCGGCCCGACGACTTCGACGGACGCTAGGGCATCCCCCGCCCCTTCCTCGACCCGACCATGTTCCGGCAGGTGAGACGATGAGCGCCCTGAGTGCGCTGGAAGAGACTCTGGAGAACCGATGGGAGGCGCTGTGGGCGCGGTTGTTCGGCCGGGAGCCGGTCGAACTCGTCGACGCCCTGCGGCGCGAGTGCGACGACAACGCCGTGGTGTGCAGCGCGAGCCGGGTGATGGTTCCCAACGCCTACGAGGTGGAGCTGGCGGCTCCCGTGCACGAGGAACTGACCCGCCGCGGCGGAGGCGTGGGGCAGGCGCTGACCGACCGGCTGGCCCGGCACGGCGCGCGCCACGGCTACGAATGGGCGGGTCCCCTCACCGTGCACGTCCGCTGCTCCACCGACCTGCCCAACGGCCGTTACCGCGTCGCGAGCAGCGTGATGCCCCATGTGAGCGCCGACGGCTTCGAGCGCGTGGGGGAGCCGGAATCCACCTGACGGCCCGGGGGAGGGGACGGCCGGCGAGCCGCTTCCGGGCGGCGCGTGCGCGGAGCCCCGTGTCAGTGATCCGCATCCGGCAGCGCGGACTCCGGCACCACCAGGTCCGCCCGCTCCCGGGTCGGGGCGATCAGTTCGGCGTTGGGCCGGTCGGTGCGCCGTACCCAGTCCACCGCCTCCTCGTGGCTCTTGCCGAACTCCTCGTGCCGGGCGGTCAGCCGGCGCAGCCGCTCCTCCTCGTCCAGGGCGCAGAACCACACCTCGTCGAGCTGTTGCCGGACGCGTGCCCAGGCACCGGTGTCCAGCAGCAGGTAGTTGCCCTCCGTCACCACCAGCCGGGCGGTGGGCGGTACCGGGACCACTCCCGCGAGCGGCTGCTCCAATACCCGCTCGAAGCCGGGCGCGTACACGACATCGTCGTACGCCTCCTCGCGCAGCCGCCGCAGCAGTGCCGCGTATCCGGCCGCGTCGAAGGTGTCCGGGGCGCCCTTGCGGTCCCGGCGGCCCAGCCGGTCGAGTTCGGCGTCGGCGAGGTGGAAGCCGTCCATGGGGACGTGCGCGACCCACGGCTCCCCGGTGCCGTTCAGCTCCCGCACCAGACGGCCGGCGAGTGTCGACTTGCCGGCGCCGGGGCTGCCGGCGATACCGAGGATCGCGCGCCGGCCGTCCGGTGCCAGGGAACGGGCGCGGCGCAGAAGGTCGTCGAAAGTCAGTGCCACACGGGGAAGTGTGCCACCTGAAAGCAGGTGTTCCGCCGCCGGGTGGCCCGCCCCGCAGGGTGCTCCGCGCCGCGTGGGAAACGATGTCCCGTATGACGGATCTGGGTCTGCCCGATGACATCCTCGCCTGCCTCTTCGACCTCGACGGCGTCGTCACGAAGACGGCCGTCGTGCACGCGGCCGCCTGGAAGGAGACGTTCGACGCCTTCCTCCGCGAGCGGGAGGGGGAGGCCTTCCGGCCGTTCGGCGACGCCGACTACGGCGAGTACGTCGACGGCCGCCCGCGCGCCGACGGCGTCCGCGCCTTCCTCGCCTCCCGCGGCATCGAACTGCCCGCGGGGCGGCCCGAAGACCCGCCCGGCGCCCGCACGGTGCACGGCCTCGGCAACCGCAAGAACGAACTGCTGCTGGCGAGGATCCGCACCGACGGCGTGGAGGCCTACGACGGCACCCTGCGCTACATCACCGCGGTCCGCGCCCGCGGGCTGCGCACCGCGATCGTCTCCTCCAGCGCCAACTGCCGCGACGTCCTGCGCTCGATCGGCGCCGAGGACCTCTTCGACGTACGGATCGACGCAGTGGTCGCCGCCGAGCGCGGCCTGCCCGGCAAACCGAAGCCCGACACCTTCCTCGCCGCCGCGCGGGACCTCGGTGTCGATCCGTCCCGCGCCGCCGTGTTCGAGGACGCGCCGGCCGGCATGGACGCGGGCCGCGCCGGGCGCTTCGGATACGTCGTCGGCGTGGACCGGGTGGGCCGGGCCGACGCGCTGTACGCGCGCGGCGCCGACCGGGTCGTGAGCGACCCGGCCGACCTCGGGGGTGGGTAGCGATCACACAGCGGGCGTACGCCGTGGACCGTGCGCACGCACGCCCCCGTCGAGCGGCCCGTCCCCCCGCCCCTGCGGCGTCCCGTCCCCGAGCGACCCCCGCACCCGCGCCGACCGGGGGCGGGGTGCGGTGGCCGGCCGTACTTCGCCCTGCGCCTGTGTCCCGCGCGGGTTAGTTTGTCCATGTTTTCCCGAAGCCCGCTTCCGTCGCCCCCTGTCCCGGAACGCGCGGTCCGCGGCGCTCGGGACCCGGGACGTGCGGGAGTCAGGGAGGAACGATGAGCGACGGCACCGGCGCCCTGCTCGCCGGCGCGCGGCGGGGCGGGCAGCGGTCCGCGCCGCGCACCTCCCGGCGCCGGCACGGCACGGGGCCGCTCGCGGCGGTGGCCGCCGTCTTCGCCCTCGCCCAGATCGTCCTCGTCCGGCCGGTGCTGGGGCTCGGGTGGGACGAGATCGTCTACGTCAGCCAGGTCACCTCCCACCACCCGGCCGCCTTCTTCAGCGCCCCCCGTGCCCGGGGCGTCTCCCTGCTGGTGGCGCCCGTCGCCTCCTGGTCCTCGTCCACGGTGCTGCTGCGCGTCTACCTCGCCCTGCTGTCCGGGTTCGGCCTCTACCTGGCCCTGCGCAGCTGGCGCGGCCTGTTCCCGACCCGCGTCCTGGTCACCGCCGGCGCCTTCCTCGCCTCCCTGTGGGTGACCCTCTTCTACGGCCCCCAGGCCATGCCCAACCACTGGGTCGCCATCGGTGCGCTGATCACCGTCGGTTCCTTCCTGCGGTACCGCGCCGGCCGCCCGGCCGGCGGGCCGCTGTGGGGCGTCGTGGCGGGGACCGCGCTCATGGCCTGGATGCGGCCCACGGACGCCGTCTGGGTGGCGCTCCCGCTGCTCGTCCTCGCGTCGGCGGGCCGCCACCGGCGGCTGCTGCCCGCCCTGGCCGGCGGTCTCGTCGCCGGAGCGGCGGAGTGGGTGGTCGAGGCGTACGCCGCCTTCGGCGGCCTGGGGGAGCGGCTGGCCGAGGCGTCCCGGGTCCAGGGCGGGCTCGGCCTGCAGATCGCCGTCGACGACCAGCTGCGCAGCCTGGGCGGGCGGGCCCTGTGCCGTCCCTGCACGGGAGCGATGCCCCACCCGGTGGTCACCCTCTGGTGGTTCGTCCTGCCGCTGCTCGCCGTCCTCGCCCTGATCGTCGCGGTGCGCGCCCGGCGCGCCCGGCCCACCGTGGTGCCCCTGGTCTGCGCCGTGACCGCCGCGCTCCCGTACCTGTTCATGATCGGCTACGCGGCACCCCGCTTCCTCCTGCCCGCCTACGCCCTGCTCGCCGTCCCGGTCGCCGACGCGCTGTGGTACCTGGCCGGCGCGCCGCGCGGGCGGTGGCGGCCGGCCGTCCGGGCCCTGGTCGCGCTCGGGCTGGCCGGACACCTGACGGTGCAGCTGGCCGTCCTCGTCCACACCGTGGACCGCAACGTCGACAGCCGCCGCGACTGGGCCCGCATGGCGGACGGGCTGCACCGGCTCGGTGTCCGCCCGCCCTGTCTGGTCACCGGCCACGAGGCCATTCCCCTCGGCTACTACGCCGGCTGCTCCTCCGGCGCGACCGCCGGGAACAACGAGAACACCACGGTCGCGGAGATCCTGCGCACCGCCGAACGCATCCCGGTCGTCACGCTCACCGGTCCCGGCGGCACACCGCCCGGCTACGCCCGCGACTGGCCCGCCCACCGGATCGGCGACCTCCAGGCCCGTATCGCCCCGGCGCCCGGCACCCGCGGGTGAGGACGTCACGGGTTAAAGATCGCGTGACGGGAAACGCGGATCTGGCACCGCAGAGGAACGAGTCGACGCAGCGTGACAGGGAGGCAGCCGTGGGAACCGAACCGATGGCCGACGACGCGTACCAGCCCACCGGGAGCAACGAGGAGCAGGAGGACGCCGCGCCGCTCGACATGCAGGACGCCCTCGAGGAACGGACCTACGACGACATCCTCGACGAGGGTTACTCCCCGCCGGAGAAACCGCTCGGCGTCACCAAGCACGGCACCACGGCCGCCGAGCAGCACGAGGGGGAGTCCCTCGACGAACGGCTGGCCCAGGAGGTGCCCGACACGTCCGTGCCGGGCGGTGACGAGGTGGGCGACCTCCCGGGCGGCGAGGGCGAGCCGGTCGACCCGGAGGCGGGCACCGGCCGCGCCGGACGCCTGGTCGCCCCCGACGAGGGCGTCCGCACCGACACCACCAAGGAGAGCGTTGCCGAGGACGTGGGGATCGACGGCGGGGCCGCCGGCGCGGAGGAGGCCGCGATGCACATCGTCGAGGACGGGACGGCCCTCCCCGACGACCCGCACGGAACCTGAGTTCCGCGAAGAGGGGACCGGGCCCGGGACGGCGCGGCGGGCCCGGGCGCCCCCCCCCCCCCCCCCCCCCCCCCCCCCCCCCCCCCCCCCCCGCCCCGGGGCCCCCCCCCCCCCCCCCCCCCCCCCCCCCCCCCCCCACCGTGTGTCCGGCGCGGGGGCCCCCCCCCGGGGCGGGGGGGGGGGGCGCGGGCCCCCCCCCCCCCCCCCCCCCCCCCCGTCCCGGGCTCACGCACCGGGCCTGGGGCACCTCAGGGAAGGATCTTGTCCAGGGCGGCGGGGCCCTCCCGGTCCAGCTTCCGCCTGGCCCAGTCGAGGTTCTGCGGGGTGAGGTCCTTGCCCGAGGCAAGGACCAGGTCCTCCGGCGACACATCGGTGCCGGTGCGGGCGTGGAGCAGGCTGTCCGGGGTGGCGCGGTCGTCCTCGGGCTGCCGGGACGCGTCGGGCTGGGACGTCGACATCTTCTGGCTCCTCGGGTCCGGATCGGTGGTGCGGCCCCGGTGCTGTCATCGGGTCCGATATCTCACCATTCAACGCGGGAGCCCGCCGTGCATCCGGAACGCTCCCGGCACCGCGGTGACGGGCCGCCTCCTGGCCTCCCGGGGTACCTTCCCCGGCCCGGGGGAAACCCGCTCCCGGGCCGTTCCGGGGTGCCTGCCCGGGCAGGCACCCCGCGGGACGCGCCCGGGGCGGATCGCCTAGAAGGGCGTGAGCGTCAGCCGCAGACCGGTCGGGGCCGTGTCCTGGATGTACGAGGCGAAGTCGGCCACGTCGTCGAAGGCGAAGCCGTACGCCTTGCCGTCCTCGGTGGCCGCGTGCAGGGCCTTGGAGTAGTGGTTGGTGAGCTCCGTCCGGTAGAAGACCGAGGGGTCGGTCGTCGGCTGGTCGGGGTGGCTGACGAGCGTCGAGCGGTTGAAGCCGGCGCCGAGCACCGCGGCGACCGGGCCGGTGGTGCCGTCGTTGGGGGCGGCGAGGGCGCCGTCGCAGAACAGGACGTCCCGCGTGGACGGCTTGCCGAAGGAGACCTGGGCGGGCCCGTCGAAGGTGAACCGCTCGCCGCGCACCCGGCCGGTGAAGGTACCGGCGTTGGTGGTGACCTTGAGGTCCTTGCCGGTGTAGGTGCTCCACACCTCGTCGATGTACGGGGCGAAGTAGTCCTTGGCGAACAGGCCGGCGTCCAGCCCGTGGCCGGGGGCGATGATCCGGGTGTCGTCCACGACGAGCCGGGAGAACGCCTCCACCTGCTTGACGGCGGCGAAAGCGGCCGCGCGGCCGCCCTCGCGCACCGTACCCGTGGTCTGGTCCTTCGAGCCGGTGAGCCGGATGCTCAGCGGCACGCTGAACATGTCGACCATCGTCGTGTTGCAGAACATGCCCGCGGAGTTGTAGGTGAACTCCGCGCAGTCGTGCAGGACACCGTAGTTGGGGTCGGAGGTGACCCAGCCGGCCGGGTACTGCAGCGCCGCGTTGCCGTTGCCGTCCGCGACGGCCTTGAACTTGAGCTTCGCGCCGAGGGACACGTAGATCCGGCCGGACATGTACGGCAGGGACAGCTTGGTCTCGCCGCTGCCGGCCAGGCTGATCGCGTAGTCGGTGAAGCCGTCGGCGCCGTTGTCCGACAGGGCGATCGGGGCGACGGTGCCCTCGGGCGTGACCCGCACCTGGCGGCCGTCCGCGTTGCCCACGATGTAGAGGTGCACGTTCGCGTTGCCGAACGCGCCGCTGTTGTTGACGATCGTCAGCGGCAGCGGCCCCGCCGCGGCGGCCTTCTGCTCGCCGGACTGCTCCGCGAGCGCGTGGGGGGCGAGCGCCGCCGCGGCGGGGATGGCCACGGCGGCTCCGCCGAGGGCGAAGAGGACCTTGCGGCGGCCGAGGGCGCGCTGATGACGAGGAGTCATGTGGGGGATCTCCTGGAGTGCTCGGGCGGCTTCCTGACCGCGCCGGCCGACGTGGGGGGAGAACGCCGAAGGCACGCTCCTTGTGAGAGCGCTCTCAGGTCGTCCGTCGGGACCGGCGCGCGGTACCGATGGTAGGGAGGACGGCGGGCCCCGCCAATGGTCCGACTTGTCCTCAACCCGCGTTGACCTGCACCTACTTGAAAAAACGACGAAGATCCCACGATGGCTTAACCGGCCTTTAAGAGTCACTTAAGGCGGTCGGGCCGGAGGAACACGGAGCGCGTTGAGAGCGCTCCATTCCGCAGTCGGGGTCTGCCTCGTGGACTGCGGTCCCGGGTGACGGACGGTGCGCGGTCAGCGCGTTCCGCCGTCCAGCAGCGTCTCCGCCGTGGCCAGGATCTCCGTGACCCGCAGGGCGAACGCCGCGTCACAGGGATGGGGAGTGCCGCTGCGGGCCGCGGTGAGGAGGGCGTCCACCGCGCGGGTGAGGGCCGGGACCGCCCCCTCGGAGACCGCCGGGAGGAGCGTGACCCCCGCCTCGCCGCGGAGCTCGACCGTGGCGCCGGCCGCGGCCGGGGGAGCGGTCAGGCTCAGGGTGAGGCTGCTCGACGCGCCGCTCGCATGGCCGAGGACGAGATGGACGGTGTCCCCGGGACCGTACGCCGCGGCCGTCACCAGCCGAACGTCACCGAGCACCGGGAGCAGTACGGACAGCGCGTGCGGGCCGACGTCCCACAGGGCGCCCTTCTCCCGCCGCCACGGCGACGCGGCGAAGGGGTTGTCCGCGACGGTGAACACCGCCCCGAGCCACTGCGCCCGCCCGGTGAACCAGCCGCCCCGGTGGGCCTGTTCGGCGATCCACGCCTCGGGGCCGGGCTGGAAGCGGGTGGTGAAGAAGACCACCGAGGCGACTTCGGCCGCCTCGGCCGCCTCGACCACCGCCCGCCCCTGGGCGACCGTCGGCGCGAGCGGCTTGTCGAGCAGCAGGTGGCATCCGGCCCGCGCCGCGCGCGCCGCCAGGCCGGCCTGCACCGCGGGCGGCAGCGCGACGGCGACGGCGTCCACGTCGGCGAACAGGGCCTCCACGTCGTCGTAGGCCCGGGTGCCGTGCAGACGGGCCAGTTCCTCGGCGGCGTCGGGCCGGCGGCCCCACACCCCGGCGAACTCGATGCCGTCGTACCCGCTCAGCGCGGGGGCGTGTGCCATCCGCGCCCAGGGGCCGGTGCCGAGCAGTCCGATCCGCATGCCGCCGCCTCTCCAGGCGCCGGCGTCCGCCGCCGCCCCGCCGGTGTCCGGTGCGCTCCATCGACGCGCTCCGGGTCAGTACGATGATCCTCGCCGAAATGTCGTGTCAACAACCGGTCGCAGGGAGCCGCGGGCCCCGCGGGACGGTCCGGGTGAGGAACTCCCGCCCGGCGCGGCGGTGCCGGCCCCCGGTCCGGACGGTGGACCGCCCCTCCGGGAACGGGCCCGGCCCCCGGGCCGGCCGATGCCGGCCGTCCGGGAACGCCGAAGCGGTCCGTGCGCATCCGGACACGTCGCCCCGCATCCGCCTCTCCAGCGGCATGGACACCGGGCCGCCGCCGGGGGAGCCCGTCCCGGTGACCGCGCGGCCGCGCCCTCGTGGGGGCCGCGGATTCAGCGCCCCGCCTGCTGAATGCGTTCGCTTTCTTCTATTGGATTTACGGCCGCGCCGGTACCAGGCTGGTACGCGCTTTCCCCGCCGCGGAACGACAGCCGAAAGAGGTCACGCCCCATGCACACCCGCCGTATCGGTGATGTCGAAGTCGGTGCCGTCGGACTGGGCGCCATGCCCATGTCGATCGAGGGCCGCCCGGACCCGGCCCGCTCCCTGGCCACCCTCCATGCCGCACTGGACGCCGGCGTCACGCTGATCGACACCGCCGACGCCTATCACCTGGGCGCCGACGAGGTCGGCCACAACGAGACCCTGATCGCCGAGGCCCTCGCCTCCCACGAGCGCGGCGGCGAGGTCCTGGTCGCCACCAAGGGCGGTCATCTGCGCCCCGGCGACGGCAGCTGGACCCTGGACGGCAGTCCCGCGCATCTGAGGAGCGCGTGCGAGGCGTCCCTGCGCCGGCTCGGGGTGGAGGCCATCGGGCTCTACCAGTTCCACCGGCCCGACCCCCGCGTCCCGTACGCGGAGTCCCTCGGCGCGCTGCGCGAGCTCCTCGACGAGGGGAAGATCCGCATGGCCGGCATCTCCAACGCCGACCCGGAGCAGATCCGGCAGGCGAACGAGATCCTCGGCGGGCGGCTGGTCTCCGTGCAGAACCAGTTCTCCCCGGCCTTCCGCTCCAGCGAGCCCGAGCTGCGCCTGTGTGACGAGCTCGGCATCGCCTTCCTGCCCTGGAGCCCCTTCGGCGGCATCTCCCGGGCCGGTGGACTCGCCTCCGCGCACGCCCCGTTCGGACGGATCGCCCGGGCGCACGGGGTGAGCGCGCACCAGGTGTGCCTGGCGTGGATGCTCGCCAAGTCGCCGGTCGTCGTGCCGATCCCGGGAGCCAGCCGGCCGGAGTCGATCCGTGACTCGGTGGCCGCCGCCGGCCTCGTGCTGACGGCCGAGGAGGTCGCGGAGCTGGACGCCGGCTGAGGCCCCGGCCCGTCCCGGGCGGTGGACGCCGCCGACGAAACACCTCGCGCGCCCGGTGCGCTCCGGGCGCGCAAGAGGGGAAAGCGCTTGCCGAAAAAGTCGACCGGGGAGGACCACCGCCGATGGCGACGTTGCCGGAAAGACCGCTCGACCACCGCTACCGGGGCGAGCACCCGATCCGCACCCTCGCCTATCTGCTCCGGGCGGACCGCGGCCGGCTGGCCGGCGCCGTCGTCGTCTTCACGGTCAAGCACAGCCCCGTCTGGCTGCTGCCGCTGATCACCGCGTCCATCATCGACACCGTCGTGCAGCACCAGCCGATCTCCCGGCTGTGGACCAGCACCGGCGTCATCATGCTCATCCTGGTGGTCAACTACCCCCTGCACCTGCTGTACGTCCGGCTGCTGTACGGCAGTGTCCGCCGCATGGGCACCGCGCTGCGCTCCGCCCTGTGCACCCGTATGCAGCAGCTCTCCATCGGCTACCACTCCCGGGTCAGCGCCGGTGTGCTCCAGGTCAAGGTGGTCCGGGACGTGGAGACCGTGGAGCAGATGGTGCAGCAGACCGCGGAGCTCGGGCTGGGCGCGCTCACCGTACTCGCCGGCGGGTTCGTCATCATCGCCGTCCGCACCCCCGAGTTCCTCCCCGTCTTCCTGGTCGTGGTGCCCGCCGCGACCCTGCTCGTCGCCCGGCTGCGGGCGCGGCTGCGCACGCACAACGAGCACTTCCGTCACGAGGTGGAGGCCCTGTCCTCCCGGGTCACCGAGATGACCCGGCTCATCCCCGTCACCCGCGCCCACGGGCTGGAGGGCAAGGCGCTGCGCCGGATGGACGGCACCCTGAACCGGCTGCTCACCTCCGGGATGCGCCTGGACCTGGTCAACGGCCGGTTCGGCTCGCTGGCCTGGGTCGTCCTCAACGTGGTGGGCGTGCTGGTGCTGGCCGGCGCGGCGCTCATCTCGTACTACGAGGTCTGGGGCGTCACCCCCGGCGACGTCGTGATGCTCAGCGCCTTCCTGACCACGCTCACCAACTCCACGACCACGCTGGCGGGGCTGGCCCCCGTCATCACCAAGGGGCTGGAGTCCGTCCGCTCGGTCGGCGAGGTCCTCCAGGCCCCCGAACTCGAGGACAACGAGGGCAAGGCGGAGGTCACCGCGCTGCGCGGCGCCATCGCCTTCGAGGGGGTCGGCCACGCCTACGAGTCCGACGGGCGCCCCGCCGTGCGGGACTTCACCCTGGACGTCGCGCCCGGCGAGACCATCGCGCTCGTGGGCGCCTCGGGGGCGGGGAAGTCCACGGTGCTCAGCCTCGTCATCGGCTTCGTCCGTCCGACCGCCGGCCGGCTGCTGCTCGACGGGACCGACATGAACAGCCTCGACCTGCGCACCTACCGGCGCTTCCTGTCGGTGGTGCCCCAGGAGTCGATCCTGTTCGACGGGACCGTCCGGGAGAACGTCGCCTACGGCATGGACGACGCCGACGAGGAGACGGTACGGACCGCGCTGCGCGACGCCAACGCGCTGGAGTTCGTCGACCGGCTGCCCCAGGGCCTCGACACCCTCGTCGGGGAGCGGGGCGCGCGGCTGTCCGGCGGGCAGCGCCAGCGCCTGGCCATCGCCCGCGCCCTGATCCGGGACCCCAAGGTGCTGGTCCTGGACGAGGCGACGTCGGCGCTGGACACCCGCTCGGAGGCTCTGGTGCAGGAGGCGCTCGCCCGGCTGCTGCGCGGACGCACCACGTTCGTCGTGGCGCACCGGCTGTCGACCGTGCGCGGTGCCGACCGGATCGTGGTGATGGCGGACGGCCGGATCCAGGAGATCGGCAGCCACGAGGACCTGCTGCGCCGGGGCGGGGCGTACACGGCGCTGCACAGTGGCCAGGTCGCCTGATCCTCCGGTCAGGATGCGAAGGTTTTCGGTCAATTGCGGTCAGTCGAGCATATGGGGTGAGTGCTTCCGCCTGGTGCGGGCATACGGAGCCAAAACCAGGAAGAGGTGTTTCGTGCTCACACCGGACCCCAAGGTGGTCAGACAACTGCTGACGCGGTACGCGACGCTGCAGATCGCTCAGGCGGAGCGGCACTCGCCGACGGCGGCGCGCGAACTGAAGGACGTCAGCCACGCGCTCCGCGTGACGATGGGAGCGTCCGGCATCCAGGACGCCATAGCGAAGGCGGACGCGCTCCTCGACCGGGCGCGGCCGGCGGCCGCCCGGACCACGGAGGCGGACGGCGGCGGCCTGCCCCTGGCCGTCTGACGCCCGGGCCGCCCGCCCGCTCCCGCGGCTACGCCCCACCCACGGCGGCGGTGCGCCGCCCCTTGAAGGCGGAGCGGTAGGCGTACGGCGTGGTGCCCACCACCTTGCGGAACCGCTCGCGGAACGCCGTGGGCGATCCGAAACCGGTCTGCCGGGCCACCCGCTCGACCGTGTGGTCGCTGTTCTCCAGCAGGTACTGGGCGCGCCGGATCCGCGTCCGCAGCAGCCACTGCAACGGCGTGGTGCCCGTCTGCTCGCGGAAGCGGCGGCTGAAGGTGCGCTCGCTCATGCCGGCGCGCGCCGCCATCGTCCCGAGCGTGACCTCGTGCGCCAGGTTGTCCTGGATCCAGTCCAGCAGCGGTTCCAGGTCCGACCCGCGGGGCACGGGCGGGTGCTCGTGCACGATGAACTGGGCCTGCCCGCCCTCCCGCTCCAGGGGCATGACCGACATCCGGGCGGCGTTCGCGGCCACGGCCGAGCCCAGGTCCCGGCGGATCATGTGCAGGCACATGTCCAGCGCGGCCGCGGCGCCGGCCGAGGTGAGGATCCGGCCGTTGTCGACGTAGAGCACGTCCGGCTGCACGTCGACGCGCGGATAGGCACGGGCGAGCTGCTCGGCGGCCACCCAGTGGGTGGTGGCGCGCAGTCCGTCCAGCAGCCCGGCCTCCGCCAGGACGAAGGCCCCCACGCACACGGACGCGATCCGGGTGCCCGCCTCCGCCGCCTGCCGCAGGGCCGCGACGACGGCGGGGGAGAGCGGCGCGGCGCCCTCGGCCCGGCCCGGGACGATCACCGTGTCCGCGTCCGCCAGCGCCTCCAGCCCCCGGTCGACCCGCAGGGTGAACCCGCCGTCCGCGAGCACCTCCGGCCGCTCGGCGCACAGCCGCACCCGGTAGGGGTGCCGGCCGTCGGGCAGCCGTGTCCAGTCGAAGACCTGCTGGGGCGCCGCCATGTCGAACGGCACGACCCGATCGAGGACCAGAATCGCCACGGTGTGCATGACCGCCACGATAGGCGGGTTCCCGCCGGGCCCCGGACCCGGGGCGGCGGCGGGTGACGCGGCCGGAGCCGTGGTGGGAGGTACTGGCGGGAACCCGTCGGATCCTGTCGTTCCAGCCCCTGGGTGGTCACCCGTCAGGCCCCTAACGTGAGCCCGGCCCCGCCGACCACGTCATGGAAAGAGTCCCGGTGACCAAGTTCCTGCTGTCCCTCCACGTCCTGGCCGCCATCATCGCCGTCGGTCCCGTGACCGTCGCGGCCAGCATGTTCCCGCCGGCCGTACGCCGTGCCGCCCCGGCCGACGGCGGCGGCCCCGCCGCCGCGGCGGTGACCACCGTCGAACTCCTCCACCGCATCTGCCGGGTCTACGCCCGCGTCGGGATCGTCGTTCCCCTCTTCGGCCTGGCCACCGCCCTCGCGATGGGCGTCCTGGGCGACGGCTGGCTCGTCACCTCGATCGCCCTGACCGCCGCGGCCGCCGGGGTGCTTCTCGCCTTCGTGCTGCCGCGCCAGGACGAACTCGTCGGACAGCTGACCGGACACCGGCCGGTCGACCGGCGGAGCACCGTACGACTCGCGATGTTCACCGGAGTGTTCAACCTGCTGTGGGCGGCCGTCACGGTGTTGATGATCGTCCGCCCCGGCTCGACGACGGGGGCCTGACCGCCCGGTTCCGGCGCCCGTCACCGCTTTGCGCGGCACATCCGCGGTGACCGTTGTGCATCACTCGTCCCCGGGAATTCCCACTTCACCGCGGACGGGCGCCTACACTCGGCAGTCGCGTCCCCGCACCGGGGCCGACGAGCAGAAAGGCACGTTGTCGGGTGTTCCAGGATTCCCCCATCTACGACCGACTCATCGCGGAGTGCGGCGATGTGCCCGCGCAGGTGCGCCGCGAGGCCGAACGCGTGAGCAGGGAACTGGAGTCGGTCATGCGGCCCCTGCAGTCCCCCGGCTACGCCCCCGGCCTCGACCGGCCCCAGTCCCCGGGCAACGGCTGGCAGCGCACCGCCATGCTGCCCGGACCGCGGACGCACTGACCCCGCGCGGTGACGGCCCCCTCACCGTGCCGCGCTGCCCGCCTCGTCGAGTTCCGCCGGCTCGTCGGGGGCGGGGCGGGACAGCCATTCGGCGACGGACCGGGCGATCGGCTGTCCCGTCTCCACCTCGACGAAGCCGAACTGCCCCGACTGATTGCACTCCAGGAACCACCACGTCCCGTCGGTGTCCTCGACGAAGTCGAACGCCCCGTACGCCAGTCCGGCTCGGAGCAGGTACGCGCGGACGGCCTCCGCGGTGCGCGCCGGCACCTCGACCGGCTCCCAGGGCGGCCCGGGGGCGGCGAAGCGCACATCCACCTCCTTCGGATCCGCCTCCGCGGCGGTCGCCTTGCGTGCCGCCAGCAAGTGCCCGCCCACCGCGGTGAGCCGGACGTCGGCCCGCTTGGCGATCCGCCGCTGGAGCAGCGTCGGGCCGAACGCGACCGCGGAGAAGTCGGTGTCGGGCGCCACCCTGCTGGTCGGCACGGCCCGTGGCGGATCCTGCGGATGCGCCCCCGAGACCGGCTTGACCACCAGATCGGGGAAGCGCTCCGCGAACTCCCGGGCGGCGCGCGGGAAGGTGGTGATCACCGTGGCGGGCACCGGCAGCCCGCAGCGCTGGGCCAGACGCAGCTGCCACGGCTTGTGGCGGGCCTGCCGGGCCGCGTCCGGGTGGTTCATCCAGCGCGCGTCGCTGCCGCGCAGCATGCCGTACAGCGCCTGTGAGGCCTCCTCGGTCAGCCACGCCGACGGCTGCGGCGCGCGCTCGGCGGGGACGCCCGGCCGGCGCACCCACACGGACCGCAGTCCGCCGATGCTCACCAGCCGTCCGCCGGCGGACAGATGGCCGCGGAAGCGGCCGTGGACGTACTCGCCGGACAACGAGACGCCGTCGGTCAGGTCGGCGGGATCGAGGCGCACCACCGGTACTCCGGAACCGTTCAGATGGACCACCACCATGTCGGCGGTCACATCCTCCTCACAGGTGAGGATCAGCACGGTCATGGTCTACGGTCCGCGTTCAGTCGTCGAAGTGGGTCTTGGAGCCCGCAGTGGACGTCGTCGTCCCCGCCTCACGCAACAACGCGTGGTCGCAGGCCGCGATCCGTCCGTCGCCGAGTACGTTCAACTGCAGCCCGGAGTCGTACGCGTACGGAGTGGCAACGGCCAACTCCACCGCCGGACGTGCGTAGTTGAGCGCGAACGGTTGCATCGTCTCTCCCTCGTCGGTGCTGCGCCGATCAGGCAACGGCGCACCGTGCGCCGCCGCTTGGTCCGCCGACCTCTTTTGGCGTCCAGAGACTTATACGAATCGAACGGGTGGTTGGTTTCCTCACGGAGCGTGATCATCGGCGGGTTGCCGTCCCGGCCGCCGCGAGGGCGTGCCGGGCTTCGCCGCCCCCAGGGAGCCGCGCGTGGTGCGCAGGGCGAGCAGCAGGACGCCGATGTCGTCCAGGTAGACCGGATCGGGCACCAGATCGACCGGCAGCACCAGATAGAGGACCGCGCCCCAGAACACCCAGCGCGGCCCCGTGGGCAGTCCCGCCCGCCGCAACTCGCGGCGCGTGCGGACCAGCCGGACCAGAACGGCGACGGCGCAGGCCAGCAGCGCGGCCGCGAGAACCGCGCCGGCGGTCAGTACCACGGTGGTCGTCTCCAACGGACCGCCCTCCTTCCGGGACCGTGCCGCACTCCCGTGCCGGCACACCTGTCTCCGAGCGGATTCCCGCTCCCGGCGCCGCCATGACGGCGCCGGGACCGGCCATGCGCGCCCGCGTCGAATGCCCCGCGTCACGCCGGCGAAACCCTGAGTCCTCGCAGGTCATCCCGGTGGCCCAGCCGAGTGGCAGGGGACGGCGGGGTGCCTGGTCATGGTCATCGGCCCTCCCCGCGGAGCCGAGCACGACCACTTCCTCCTCGTCCCCTCGCGCTCGCGCCCCCGTGGCTCGCCGCCCCGGGCGCCGCCACCGCCGCCCGGGACACCACACCTGGCTGACGCGGCACTAGTGGTCGGGCGCCGACTGCGGCCGCGGTGTCGCCTCCTCGTTCCCCTCGGCCGTCGTGCGGCGTGTCCCGGCGCTGCCGGCCCTCAGCCGTTCCAGGGTGCGCGTCAGGTGCTGGAGGGGGGAGGGGGAGGACGGGCGGGGCGGGGGCGGCTGCCCCGGGGCATCGGCCGACTCCCGGTACGCGGTCAGCGCCTCGTGGGCGCGATCGGCGGCCTCGCGGTACAGGTCGCGCGACTTCGTCATGGCCTCCAAGGCCTCGGCGTACATGGCCACCAGTGCCCGCTCGCGGGCGAGTTCCTCCTCCAGGGTCAGCAGGTGCCAGTCCTCCCGCAGCGCGGTCAGGGCGTCCCGCGCCCCGTCCGGCAGCGCACGCGGCAGCGCCGCGAACCGGGTGACCACGTCGACGAGATCGCCCGGCTCCGTGCCGTCCAGGAACACCGCCCGCACGGCGAAGGCCCCGGCGTCGTGGTCCTCGGGGGCCGGGCCGCCGGGCAGTACCGCCGCGCCGCCCCGCGGCACCTCCACACCGAACTCGCGCAACGCCCAGTTCGCCACCCGCAACTGCTGCGGCGCGGCCCGGTGTTCCACGACACGGTGCCGCAGCCCCGGCGGCAGCCAGCGCGCCAGCGGCACCCGGCCGCGCTCGTCCGTGGTCATCGCCTCGTGGACGACGACATGGATGTGCCACGCGTCACGCGCGCAGTCGCGCAGCAGCCGCCGTACGGCCTTGTCGTCCTCCGGCAGGGGGTTGATCGCCTCCAGCCGCAGCCCGGTCGCCGCGTCGGGGTACCAGTCGGCGTCCGGCCCCAGCGGCCAGAACATGCCGGCCGGCGACGGCCAGGCCTGGTCCCAGGGCTGCTCCGCCTCCGCGACCAGTGTCCAGTCCCGGCCACTGCCCGCGTCCGGGGCCGTGTCGGGTCCCAGGCTCAGCCGGGCGCGCACGGTGACCCCGTCGGCGACCCGCATCCGGGATTCGAACACCAGGTCAGGTGCGGTCCCCGGCGCGGGCAGCTCCAGGAAGTCGTCGATGGAGTGGTTCTCCTTGAGCCGGCGCAGGCTGCGCCGGAGCGTCCGGTCGGTCTCGGGGCCGGTGTGGCGGCCGCGGGCCAGCCAGACCGTCGGCGGGGTGAGGGGGCGGGCTGCGGAGGAGGTCGGCATGGGTCCAGTGGTGAGCGGGGGCACGTGCACCTGTCAGTATCGTCGCCGCCGGCCGGCGACATGACGCGGGGGGTTCCGCCGGACGGGGGTCCCACCCGCTCCCACCCGCCCCGTACGCCCCGTGCGACCGTGGGGGCGTGCGGCATGTCGCGCGCGAGGTGTGCGCGGCGCGCACGCGGTGACGGCCGTTCACCCCTGGTCGCGGCGCCACTCCGGTCACCACCATGGGTGCCGCGGGCGGGGCCGGCCCGCCCTCCGCGTCGGGGCCGGCCCCGCCCGCGCCGGGCCGGGCGGTCGGTCCCCTGTCGCGCGGTGAAGCGCGGACCCTATCAGTGCCCACCCACTGGCACCGCATATTCCACCGGAAAAAGCCAAAGCCCTCACCTCGGTCGAGCACACACCGTAGCGTCGATGTCACGTTCGCGGTACAGCCGTGCGAGAAGGGGGATCCGGCGTGCCCGGAATCGACGAGAGCCTGCTGGACATCATGCGACTGCCGGGCGCGCGCGGTGCCCTGGTGGCCGACTGGGTCAGCGGGCTCGCGCTGGGCGTGGTGGGCGAGGCGCCGGGCGGTGACGCGGAGGCCGCGGCCGCGGAGACCGCCGAACTCGCCCGCCTGGCCATGGAGAGCGGCACTCTCGCACCGGCCGACGGCGCCGCCGCAGCGGGGACGGGACCCGCCTCCGGAGGGGAAGGAGCGGTCCAGGACCTCATCCTCACCACCGCGGACGCGTACCACCTGCTGCGCTTCGTCGTCACGGGTTTCGACAGCACGGTGTTCCTGTACCTGTGGCTCGACCGCGCCGACGGCAACCTGGCCCTGGCCCGCATCCGGCTGGCCGGGACGGCGGACCGGCTGGTGCTCGGGTGACCACCTCGGCGTGCACCGACGGATCCGCTCCGGACCTGCTCGGCACCCTCGCGGCCGACCACGCCACCGGGGCGCTGTCGACGGAGTCGGGCATCTTCTACCTCGCGGCGGGCCACGTCGTCCACGTGGAGTCCCCGTACAGCCCCGGCCTCGGCGACCTGCTCACCCGCAGCGGTGCCGTGGACCCGGCCGGCTGGTGGGAGGCGGTCGAGCGGGCCGGGGCCGGCCACCGGGTCGCCCGGCACCTGGTGGACAGCGGAAGCCTCACCGCCGGCGCGCTGGAACTGTGCCACCTGGGCGCGCTCTTCGACGCGGCGTACTGCGCCCTCGCCCACGGCGGCGCCACGCTCCGCTTCCGCCCCGGAGTCGCCCACTGGCTCGGCGCGGTCCGCCCCGTACCGGTGGCGACGGTGCTGCGCGAGTCGTGCCGCCGCCGCGCCCTGCTGCACCGCATATGGCCCGACCCGGCCGTCGACACCGCCCCGCTCACCCGCGCCCCCGGCGCCGATCCCGCCGAACTGCCGCCCCGCCGCGGTCGCACCCTCGCCCTGGTCGACGGCGCCCGCACCGCCGCGCAGATCGCCTCGGCCCTCGCCCACCGCACCTTCCACACCCTCGTCGAACTGCGCCGTCTGGCCGCCGACGGACTGGTCGCCCCCGCGCCGCACCCGCCCACCACGCCCGTCCGCTCCGTCCCCGGCGCGGGCGGCGCGGCGTGGGACGAGCCCGACACAGCACTGCTGAGACGGCTCCTGGACGCCTTGGAGGGACTGTGATCCGCGCGCGCCGGCAGCGTGCCGAAAGGAGACTGCTCATGGCCGTCGAGACCGACGTGCTGGACGAACTGCGCCGGCTCCGCGCCCGCGTACCCCGGCTGGCGGGCTCCCTCGCGGCCACCGTCGACGGACTCGTCCTGGCCCACGACGTACCGGACACCGAACCCGAGGGGCTGGCCGCGCTCACCGCCGCCTCGCTCGGCGTCGCGTACCGCATGACGGACGCCGCCGCCCGCGGCGAGTTCCGCGAACTCCTGGTCCGCGGCAGCCAGGGGTACGTCGCCACCTACGCGGCCGGCACCACCGCCGTCCTCACCCTTCTCGCCGACGACCGGGTGAACGTGGGCCGGCTGCATCTGGAGGGCCGGCGCAGCGGCGCCCGGATCGCCGCTCTGGTGGACTCCCACACCGGCCCGGGCGCCGGACGGCACGCCGGCCGGCTCGCCCCCCACCCCCCTCCCGGGCCCGCCCACGACCCGGACCCGGCCCGGCACACCGGCACGCTCCCGGTGCGGACCCCGCAGCGTCCCGCGCACCGGCCCCGGCCCGGCGGCTGACCCAGGGCTTCCCCGCGGCCGGCCGCCGGAGCACGCCCCGGCGGCCGGACCGAACCACCCGACACGACGGAAAGGACACCTTCCATGGCCAACACCGAGACCGCGCTCAAGGAGTGCCTCGGCTCCATCGACGGCGCGACGGCCGCCGCACTCGTCGACTACACCAGCGGCATGGCCCTCGGCACGCTGGGCGGCGGCAAGGACTTCGACCTGGAGGTCGCCGCGGCCGGCAACACCGACGTCGTACGGTCCAAGCTGCGCACCATGGAGCACCTGGGCCTGAACGAGGAGATCGAGGACATCCTCATCACCCTGAGCAGCCAGTACCACCTGATCCGGCTGCTCAGGGGGCGCGGCGGGAACGGCCTCTTCCTGTACCTGGTGCTCGACGCGGGCCGGGCCAACCTGGCCATGGCGCGGCACCGGCTGCGCCGCATCGAGGCCGACCTGGAGGTCTGAGCCCCGCCGGATCCGGCGCCTGCCGCCGGGGGAGCGGCAGGCGCCCGCGTCGGCCCCGTGTGTGTTCCGCACCCGCCGGGGGTACCCGTGGCCGACCGCACGGCAGCCGTCGGCGGGAGGAGCGGCGAAGTGACGGGCTGGACCTGGGAGCACGAGGGCTACGACCCCGCCGACGCACGCCTGAGGGAATCGCTGTGCACCCTGGGCAACGGATACTTCGCCACCCGGGGAGCGCTGCCGGAGTGTCCCGCGGACGAGGTGCATTACCCGGGCACCTACGCGGCCGGCTGCTACAACCGGCTCGCCTCCCGGGTGGCCGGACGGCAGGTGGAGAACGAGGACATGGTCAACCTGCCGAACTGGCTCCCGCTGCGCTTTCGCCTGCCCGACGAGCCCTGGCTCTCCCCGGACACCGCGACCGTGCTCGAGCACGGGGAGACCCTGCACCTGTCCACCGGGCTGCTGGAACGCCGAACGCGCTACGGCCTCGGCGCGGGTCGGGCGCTCCTCGTGCGCCAGCACCGGTTCGTGCACATGGCAGACCCCCATCTCGCGGGTCTGCGCACCGAGTTCACCGCCGAGGGCTTCTCGGGAACCCTGCAGACCGAGGCGGCGCTCGACGGCGGTGTCACCAACGCCGGGGTGCCCCGCTACCGGGACCTGGACGGCCGTCACCTGACCCATGTGCTCACCGGCACGGCCGCCGCCGACACGGTGTGGCTGCGCTGCCGCACCCGCACCTCGGACGTCCGGGTCGCCCTCGCCGCCCGGCTGACCTCACCCGCGCCCGTCACCGACCGGCACGACCCTCCGCGGGTCTGCCAGACGACCCGGCTGGACCTGGCCGCGGGCCGCCCGGTCACCGTCGACAAAATCGTCGCCCTGCACACCTCCCGCGACCCCGCGATCAGCGACCCGCTGCACGCCGCCGTGGACCGCGTGGGCCGGGCGGCCGGCTTCGACGCGCTGCTGGCGCCGCACCTGACGGCCTGGGACCAGCTGTGGCGCCGGGCCGAACTCGACGTACCCGGTGAGGCGGGCCGCATCCTGCGGCTGCACCTCTTCCACGTGCTGCAGACCCTCTCCCCCCACACCGCGGACCTGGACGTGGGGGTCCCGGCCCGAGGACTGCACGGCGAGTCCTACCGCGGGCACGTCTTCTGGGACGAGCTGTTCGTCCTGCCGTACCTCAACCTGCACTTCCCGGAGGTCTCCCGCGCCCTGCTGCACTACCGCCACCGGCGCCTGGAACGCGCCCGCACCGCCGCACGGGACGCCGGGCACAAGGGCGCGCTGTACCCCTGGCAGAGCGGCAGCGACGGCCGGGAGGAGACCCAGCAGCTGCACCTCAACCCCCGCTCCGGCCGCTGGCTGCCCGACCACTCCCACCTCCAGCACCACGTCGGCTCGGCGATCGCGTACAACGTGTGGCAGTACTGCGAGGCCGGCGGCGACGAGGAGTTCCTGCACACCAAGGGGGCCGAGATGCTGCTGCAGATCTCCCGGTTCTGGGCGGACTCGGCCACCTACGACGAGCGTCTGGGCCGGTACCGCATCAAGGGCGTGGTCGGCCCCGACGAGTACCACGACGCCTACCCGGACGCCGCCGGACCGGGCCTCGACGACAACGCCTACACCAACGTCACGGCCGCCTGGGTGCTCGCCCGCACCCTGGACGTGCTGCGCGGCCTGCCCGAGCCGCGCGGGCGCGAACTCGCCGAGCGGACCGGTTTGGACGCCGGTGAACTCGACGCGTGGGACCACATCTCCCGCACGCTCCACGTCCCCTTCCACGACGGCGTCATCAGCCAGTTCGAGGGCTACGGCGAACTCGCCGAGCTCGACTGGCGCGGCTACCGGCGCCGGTACGGCGACATCCGGCGCCTGGACCGGATCCTGGAGGCCGAGGGCGACACCGTCAACCGCTACCAGGCCTCCAAGCAGGCCGACGTCCTGATGCTCGGCTACCTCTTCTCACCCGCCGAACTCCAGGGCGTCTTCCGCAGACTGAACCTGAACCTGGACGAACGGACCTGGCGGCGCACGGTCGACCACTACCTGCACCGCACCAGCCACGGATCCACCCTCAGCGGCCTGGTGCACGGCTGGGTGCTGGCCCGGGCCCGGCGCGCGGACGCCTGGAAGTTCTGCCAGGAGGCCCTCCAGGCGGACATCGCCGACATCCAGGGCGGCACCACGGGGGAGGGCATCCACCTCGGCGCCATGGCCGGCACCCTCGACCTGGTCCAGCGCGGACTGACCGGGCTGGAGACCCGGGGCGGCGCCCTGTGGCTCGACCCCGTGCCCCTGCCGGGACTCTCCTCCTACGGCTTCACCCTGCGCTACCACGGCCACTGGGGCGTGCGGCTGCGCCTGGAGCGCGGGCTGCTGGAGATCGCCGTGCCCGAGTCCGGCCGGAACCCGATCGAGGTGCACCTGCCGGACCGGGCCGTCCGCCTCCAGCCGGGCGAGACGGACCGGCTGGTCCTGCCGGACTGACGGTCCGCCGCCGGGCGGGGCCCCGGCTCCGGCTCACTGGTGGAACGAGACGTACCCGTTGCGGTCGGGGTCGGAGCCGCCCGCGGTGTACGCGTGCACGTCGGCGCGGGCACCCGTGGGCTTGTACAGGTGGACCGTGTCCCGGTCGTTGTTCCACATGAAGTTGCAGTTGTCGCGGTAGACCACGTTGTACTTGTCGGAGTCGCTGCCGTTGCCGCCGCGCAGCTTCACGTGGTCGCCGGGCTGGAGGTAGTGGCTGGCGGTGAAGGCGAACCGGTTGCCGGCGGCGTCCTTGACGACGTACCCCTTGAGGTTCACCGTCTTCGACGACGAGTAGTTCGTGACCGTCAGGTATTCCAGGTGGGTGTTGCCCCCGGAGCACCGGTTGGAGTCGCTTCCCGGCGCGTCGTACTGGATCCCGCGGACCTTCAGCGCGGAGGTGTACTCGGCGGCCTGGGCCGGAACGACCGTCAGCGCGGCCAGCGCGCCCGCGGCGGCGGTGGTGGCGACGGCGGCAGTGCGTATGCGCATGAACTCATCCCCCCTGCACGCCCCTTGAGCGAGAGGCGTGTGGTGTTTCAGTGAAGGACGGATCATATACATGAAGAACGCCCGTCCGGTCCCGAGGGACCGGACGGGCGCTTCCCGTGCGACCGCGCAGGGGTCAGCGGCTCACGCGCCGCTCTCCCGCAGCATGTCCTCGCGCTCGACGATCTTCACGCGCTCACGGCCCTGCGGCTCGCCCAGGGCCTTCTCCGCGGCGTCCAGGCGGTACCAGCCGTCCCAGGTGGTGAAGCGGATCCCGCGCTCGGCGAGGAACGCGTCCACCGCCTCCGGGGCCGGCGACCCGGGCGTGAGCAGCCGCCCGCCCTCGTAGTCGGCCAGCAGGTTCGCCACCGTCTCGTTGGCGTCGCCCTTGGTGTGGCCGATCAGGCCCACCGGACCGCGCCGGATCCAGCCGGTGACGTACGTGGACGGCAGGTGCTCGCCGGTCTCCTGGATCACGCGCCCGCCCTCGTCCGGGACGGTGCCGGAGCCGATGTCCCAGGGCAGCTTGGGGAGTTTGTCGGAGAGGTAGCCCACGGCCCGGTAGACGGCGCTGACGTCCCAGTCCTTGAACTCGCCGGTCCCCCTGACGTTGCCGGTGCCGTCCAGCGCGGTGCGCTCGGTGCGCAGGCCGACGACCCTGCCGTCCTCGCCGAGGATCTCCACCGGGGATTCGAAGAAGTGCAGGAACAGCTTGTGCGGACGGTCGCCGGCATCGCGGATCGCCCAGTTCTCCAGCGTCTTGGCGACCATGTCGGCCTGCTTGTTGCCGCGCCGGGTGGCGATCGAACCCTCGTCGTAGTCGATGTCCTCGGGGTCGACGACGACCTCGATGGTGGGGGAGTGGTCCAGCTCCCGCAGCTCCATCGGGCTGAACTTGGCCTGTGCCGGGCCGCGGCGGCCGAACACGTGGACCTCCACGGCCTTGTTGGCCTTCAGTCCCTCGTACACGTTCGGCGGGATCTCCGTCGGCAGCAGCTCGTCCGCCGTCTTGGCGAGGACGCGCGCGATGTCGAGGGCGACGTTGCCCACGCCGAGCACGGCGACCTTCTCCGCCTCCAGCGGCCAGGTGCGCGGCACGTCCGGGTGGCCGTCGTACCAGGAGACGAAGTCGGCGGCGCCGTAGGAGCCGTCCAGGTCGATGCCCGGGATGGGCAGCGCCCGGTCCGCCGTCGCGCCGGTGGCGAAGATCACGCCGTCGTAGAACGTGCGCAGATCGTCGAGGTGGAGGTCGGTGCCGTAGTCCACGTTGCCGAACAGGCGGATCTGCGGTTTGTCGAGCACCTGGTGGAGGGCGGTGATGATGCCCTTGATCCGCGGGTGGTCGGGGGCGACGCCGTACCGGATCAGTCCGAACGGCGCCGGCATGCGCTCGAAGATGTCGATGGACACGCCCGGTTCGGCGGCCACGTCGGACTTGAGCAGGGCGTCGGCGGCGTAGATCCCGGCGGGGCCGGATCCGACGATGGCTACCCGCAGGGGGCGGGGCATGGTCAGGTTCCCTTCGAGCGATGACAAGCGTCGCCCGAAGCCTAAACTAAGGCATGCCTTACCTGGTACGCGGGTCCGGTCTATGAGGTCATAAGCCTACGTTATGACATCTCCTGGGTCCCCTTATGCCCCCGGGATCGGCTGCTCCGCCCAGATGACCTTGCCGGCGGGCAGGTAGCGGGTACCCCATCGCCCGGTGAGCTGGGCGACCAGGAACAGGCCCCGCCCGCCCTCATCGGTCATGGTCGCGTGCCGCAGATGGGGCGAGGTGCTGCTGCTGTCGTAGACCTCGCAGATCAGGTTGCGGTCGTACAGCACACGTACCCGGATGGGGCTGCCGCCGTAGCGCAGCGCGTTGGTGACCAGTTCGCTCAGGACCAGTTCCGTGCCGAACGTCAGTTCCTGAAGCCCCCACTCGGCCAGTTTCCGGCTGACCGCGGCCCGCACCTCCCCGACGGCGGCCGGGTCGGACGGCACCTGCCACTCGGCGACCCGGTCCGCGCCGAGGGCCCGCGTGCGCGCCACGATCAGGGCGATGTCGTCCCCGGCCCGGACCGGCCGCCGGGACTCCAGTACGACCCTGCAGGTGTCCTCCGGGGAGTCACCGGCCCGGGACAGGGCCTCGCGCAGCTGTTCCAGGCCGACGTCGATGTCGTGCCGCCGGTCCTCGACCAGCCCGTCGGTGTAGAGGACCAGCCGGCTGCCCTCCGGCAGCTCCAGACCGGCCGACTCGAAGGGCAGACCGCCGAGCCCCAGCGGCGGCCCGGCGGGCACGTCCCAGAACTCCACGCCGCCGTCCGGGCGCACCAGCGCGGGCGGCGGATGACCTGCGCGGGCGACCGTGCAGTGCCGTGAGACGGGGTCGTAGACGGCGTACAGACAGGTCGCCCCGGTGACCGGGGCGCTGTGTTCGTCCTGCGCCTCGTCCTGGTCGATGCGGGCGACCAGCTCGTCGAGCAGGGCGAGGAGCTCCTCGGGCGGGAGGTCGAGCGCGGAGAAGTTGTGCACCGCCGTGCGCAGCCGCCCCATGGTGGCCGCGGCGTGCAGACCGTGCCCGACGACGTCGCCGACCACGAGCGCGACCCGGCCGCCGGACAGCGGCAGGACGTCGAACCAGTCCCCGCCCACCCCCGCCTGTGCGGGAAGGTAGCGGTAGGCGATCTCCAGGGCGCTCTGCTCGGGCAGGGTGCGTGGCAGCAGGCTGCGCTGGAGCGTGACCGCCATGCTGTGCTCGCGCGTGTAGCGGCGGGCGTTGTCGATGGAGACCGCGGCCCGCGCGACCAGCTCCTCCGCCAGCGCCAGCTCCTCGGTGTCGAACGGCTCCGGTTTCCGGGACCGCCAGAAGCTGACCACGCCCATCACCAGGGCGCCGGCCCGCAGCGGCACCGTGATCAGGGAGTGGATGCCGTACTCCACGATCTGCCCGGAGCGCTCGAGGTCCTGGGCCCGCCAGCCCGGGGCGTCGCCCAGCCGGGGCTCGAGGACCGGCCGGCCGGTGGTGAGACTGACGGACTGCGGGGACGAGACGACCCAGTGGATCCTCTCGTCCCTGGGGTAGAGCGGAGCGTCCCCGGCGATCCCCGTCATGGCCGTGCGGCGCAGCGCGCCGGCCGCGTCCGGGTGGCCGCCCGACAGCACCGAATCGAACAGGTCCACCGTGACGAAGTCGGCGAACCGGGGCACGGCCAGTTCGGCGAGTTCCTCGGCCGTGCGGGTGACGTCCAGGCTCGTGCCGATGCCCACCCCCGCCTCGTACAGCATGTTGAGCCGCTCGCGGGAGGCCTCGGCCCGGCCGGACAGGGCGCGCAGCTCGGTGGAGTCGCGGACCGTGGCGACGCTGCCGGGCGGACCGCCCGCGCGGTCGGTGGGCCGCTGGTTGAGCGCCAGCAGCCGGTCGCCCACCCGGTGCACCTCGTCCGTGGCGATCCGGCCCGAGGACAGCAGGTCGGCGGTGCCGGGATCCAGGCCGATGCGCAGCACATGCCGGCCCTCGGCGTCCTCGGGCAGGCTGAACAGCCGCCGTGCCTCGTCGTTGGCGAGCATGAGGGTCCCGTCCCCGTCGACGATGATCACCCCTTCGCGCACCGCGTGCAGCACCGCGTCGTGGTGTTCGTACATGCGGGTCATCTCGTGCGGGCCCAGGCCGTGGGTCTGGCGGAGCAGCCGTCTGCTGACCAGGGCCGCGCCGCCGGTGGCCAGGGCGAGCGCGGCGAGCGCCGCGCCCAGCACGAGCGGCAGCTGGCCCTCCGCGGCCCCGCCCACGTGCTCGGTCGTGATGCCCGCCGACACCAGGCCCACCACCGTGCCGTCGGGTGCCTCCACCGGCACCACCGCCTGCACCAGCCGGCCGATGGTGCCGTCGATCTCCTCCACCACGGGCCGCCCGGCCAGCGCGGGCCCGGTGGTGCCGACGAACCGCTTGCCGATGCGGTCCGGTCTGGGATGCGTGTAGCGGATGCCGTCGGTGTTCATGACGACCACGAAGTCGAGCCGTGCCTGCCGGCGGACCGCCTCGGCGCGCGGCTGGAGCACGGCCGTGGGATCCGGGGAGGCCAGCGCCTCGACGATGCCCGGCGCGTTCGCGAGGGTCTCCGCGACGGCGAGCGAGCGGTTGCGGGCCTCCTGCGTACTGTCCCTGCGCACCTGCAGCACCAGCGCCACGACGGCGGCCACGACCAGCAGCAGCACGATCACCAGGTGCAGCAGGAACACCTGTCCGGCGACGCTGCGGCCGCTCAGCACCGGCCGCAGTACCGCCGCCGGACGCCACCGCGCGCGGTCGCTCCCCTCCCGTCGGCGCCGTGCGGACGCGGCGGCGCCGGACCGCAGGGGCGACCGGGTCCGGGATCGACCCATGAGTCGGACCATGTGCCATGTCTACACTGCCGCGCCACACGAGGCGAGGGGCGGCCCCGACGACCGGTGGGCGACCACTGCCGCACCGGTCAGCGGGTCGCGCGCGGTCGTCCCCCTCTCGACCGCGCGCGACCCTCCCCCCAGCGCGCGACTCGTCCCCCGAAGGTCGCGCGCGTTCCGTGACCGGCCACCCCGGTGGGGCCCGGGCCCCGGCCTCAGTCGGCCAGGGCCCGGGCCAGTTCCGTGGTGGCGCGGGCGATCTCGGTGTCCTGCTCCGCCATCAGCCGCTTCAGGTCGCCGCGCCGGGCGCGTACCGCCTGCCGGGCCTTCCGCTCCCACACCACGGGGTTCTCGCGGTGGTTGAGCAGCTTGGGATACGCGGCGGCGGTGCACTCCCACTGCCGCGCGTCGGCGATGGCCTTGAGCAGCTGGATGATCCGGGCCCGGCAGGTGACGTGCGGCAGCTGGGCCAGCTCCCAGAGGAAGGGCACCGTGGCGGCCGTCGCCTGTTCCGTGACGAAGCCGTACTGACAGATCCGCTTCCGCAGATCCTCCAGGGCGGCCCGGGCCGTGCCGGCGTCCCCCCAGGCGATGCCGTTCAGCAGGAGGGGAATGGCCGCCGCCGATCCGGTGGAGTCCCGCATGTCGGCCCACGGCACGCGGGACAGTGCCGTGAGGGGCGTGGTCCGTGCCACTCCGGTGGGGGACGTGTGGCGCACGGGGCGCTCGCTGCTCGGCTGTTCCGTGGAAGCGCTGCGCATGGCGTGGGTGCCTTTCCGCGGCAGTCGTGTCAGATGGGCGGGCGGGTCGACAACCGGGCCCACACCGTCTTGCCCGCCGGAGGAGTGGGCATCCAGCCCCACGCCTCGGACAGGGCGTCGACGATGCACAGCCCCCGGCCGTGTTCCTCCAGGCCGGCGGCGGAGCCGGCGCCGGGTGCCCGGACAGGCGCGTGGTCGTCGGGGTCGGAGACGGTGAGCAGCAGGTGCGCCGGCTCCAGGCGGAACCCGAGCCGTATGTCCGGCACACCCGCGCACCGCGGTGCCGCGTGGGTCACGGCGTTGGCGGCGAGCTCGGTCATCACCAGGGCGGCGTCGTCGCAGCGGTGGCCGAGCGACCAGCCGCGCAAGGTGTCCCGGGTGAAGGACCGTGCCCGGGCGAGGCCCTCCGGGCCGCACATGAGGCGCTGCGCCGCCGAGGCGACGCCGGCCGTCGTGGGTCCCGGACGCGGTCCGCCGTGCGGCGCCGCGGGGAGCGGGTCGTGCGGCAGTGCCGGCGCCGTGCCGGGACCACCCGCCCGCACCATGGCCCCGGTCGACGGCCGGAGCACTGGGAACGCAGGTGATGACACGGCATCTCCTCGATGCGACGTCAGGACACGGCGCCGACAACGGGGTTGACGCCGGCAGCTATTATCCACGCTGACGGTGCGCGTGTGCAATTGCACGAGAAATTGCGCGAGATTTTTCGCCGTGCGGGTGGGACACGGGAAGAGCAGGGAGGCAGCGGTGCCAGGAGTGCGGAACGGGGTGCGGGCCAGCCAGCTGGACGTCCGCTGGATCAAGAGCCGGCACAGCAACGCCGAGGGCAACTGCGTGGAGGTGGCCCCGCTGGCCGGCGGAGGGATCGCCGTGCGCAACTCCCGTGACCCCGACGGGCCCGCCCTCGTCTACACGTCCGCGGAGCTGGCGGCGTTCCTGGCCGGCGCGAAGGACGGCGAGTTCGACCACCTCGTCTGAACGCGCCGGGAGGCCCGCGCCGCTCGCACGGGCCGTCGTCGGTGAAGCGGAGCAACTGCTTGTTTCCGGGGGACTTCCGCGTGTCACCGCGGTGAGGCAGAGTCAGGTGCGATAGTCTGAGTCGCCCTTGTGCCGGTCTGCTGGGAGTCAGGATGTCCGCCGCATCGCATCGCATCTCCCGTCTGGAACCCTACCTGGACAGGTCCGAGCCGGCGCCGACCCTGCTGAAGATGCTGGTCGGTGTGCAGCTGGCGGGCTTCCGCGAGGATGCCGGGCTCTCCCAGGACCAGGCGGCTCGCTCCGTCGGCTTCAGCGCGGCGAAGCTCTCCCGCATCGAGTCCGGAAAGGGCCGCCGCCCGCCGACCGAAGGCGATGTCCGCGCACTGCTGAAGCTGTACGACACCGACGACTACGAGACCTCGGTACTGGTCAAACTGCTCCGGCGGGCCGGGGAACCGGGCTGGTGGCAGCGGTACGACAAGCGGCTGATGCCCGAGTGGTTCGACCGGCTGGTCGGGCTCCAGGAGGCAGCCGCCACCATCCGTACGTTCGAGATCCAGTACGTCCCCGGGCTGCTGCAGACCGCCGCCTACACGCGCGCGGTGGTCGAGCGGGGGCTGCCGAACGCCCCGGCGGGCGAGGTGCAGCGCAGGGTCGAGCTGCGGATGCACCGCGCCGAGCTGCTGCGGCGTGAGGACGCGCCGCGGCTGTGGGCCGTCCTCGACGAGTCGGTGCTGCTGCGCGTGCTGGGCGATGCCGCCGTGATGCGTGAGCAGCTCGAGCATCTGGTGACGATGGCGGAGCGGTCCAATGTGACGGTGCAGATCGTGCCGCTGGACGTCACCAACGCCTCGGCTCCCGCCATCCCGGTGACCTATCTGCGCTTCGGCGGGCTCGATCTTCCCGACGTGGTCTACCTGGAGCACATCCGCAGCGCCCACTTCCTTGAGGACCGCGACGAGACCGAGGAGTACCGGATCGCGCTGGACCGCCTCGCCGACGAGGCGCTCAGGCCCCGCGACTCCGTCGAACTGCTGCGCCGGACGATCAAGGACCGCTACTCCGGGCCGTAGCGGTGACCGGACGCGCCGACGCCCCCGACGGAACCGTGAAGCGGTCCGGCGGGGGCGTCGCGCCGTCGGGGGCCTGCTCGGGCCGGGGCTACTCCGGCAGCCGGCCCACTCCACCGAACTCGATCCACTCCCGCGTGAGCTGACGGGGCGTCACCTCGTTGTCCGGACGCCAGGTGGACACCTCCACCAGGCCCGGTTCGAGGATCTCCAGACCCTCGAAGTACGTCTCGACGTCCTTCTCCCGGCGCACGCGGCCCCAGTGTCCCCGGGTCGCCTGGTCCATGAAGCCCGTGACGAAGTCGCGGACCTCCGGGTCCTCGCTCACCAGCTGGCACATCACCAGGAAGCTGCCCGGCGCCAGCCGTTCGCGCACCCGGCGGGCCACGGCGAGCGGACCGTCGGTGTCGCTGTCCGGGATGCAGTGGAACACCGAGTTGAACAGCACGCAGACCGGCTCCGAGAAGTCGATCAGGCGCTGGGTCTCCGGGTGGCCGAATATCCCGTCGGTGTCGCGCATGTCGGCCTGGATGACCACGGTCCGCTCGTCCTGCTCCAGCAGGGCCCGGCCGTGCACCAGCACCATCGGGTCGTTGTCGACGTACACCACGTGGGTGGTCGGGTCGACGCGCTGCGCGACCTGGTGGACGTTGTCCTGGGTGGGCAGGCCGGAGCCGTGGTCGAGGTACTGCCGGATCCCGTACTCCTGCGTGAGGGTCCGTACCACCCGCTGGAGGAAACGCCGGTTGTTCAGGGCCAGGGGGCGCGTGCTCGGCACCACCTTGTCGAGCTCCTCGGTCGCGGCGCGGTCCGCCGCGTAGTTGTCCTTGCCGCCCAGGTAGTAGTCGTACATACGCGCGGCCGTCGGCACGGTTGCGTCGATCTCGGTGGACAACTGCTTACCGGCGTTCATCGTTCCCCCTGCGGAGTACCGCACCAACTGGGTTGACTGGACAGGGAGTACATCCTAGGGAGCGCGGTGCGGCCGGTGCCAGCCGGTAGGCGAACGGGGTGTCGAACGAACGGCACGCCGACCGCCGGGGTGACGCACGGTGTCACGCCGGGTGCCCCGGGTGACGGTTCCCCGTTCCGGGGCCGGGACGGCGCCGTTGTGCGGCGGCCGGCGGAACCCGCTCCGGGTGACCCGGTCTCCGCCCGCCGTCCGGGGCCCTCCGGCAGGCGCGCCGGACCGGGACGGTGACCGGGACGCCGGTCCCCGCGGCGGCTCACCGGCGCCCGACACGCGGACCGCCGGGGCGGTCCGCACCGACTCCCCCGCGCGCTTGTGCCCCGCTATCGTCGATTTCGTCCCAGTGGGACGTTCCTCGCCGGCGGCCCAGCGGCCGGCCCATCCGCCCCCTCCGGAGGCACCCATGGACGACTACTACGACCTCGGCACCTACCGCCGGTCCGTGACGACCCGCGCCGCCGAGGCCCAGCTCTGGTTCGACCGCGGGCTGATGTGGACCTACGCGTTCAACCACGAGGAGGCGGTCGCCTGCTTCGAGCGGGCGGCCGGGGCCGACCCGGACTGCGCCATGGCCCACTGGGGCATCGCCTACGCCCTGGGACCCAACTACAACAAGCCCTGGGAAGCCTTCGACGGGGATGAACTCGTCCGTACCGTCGAACGCGCCCACCACGCGGTGGAGCGGGCCCACGAGAAGGCCGCGCGCGCCACGCCCGTCGAGCGCGCCCTCGTCGAGGCCCTGCGCGCCCGCTACCCCCGGGCGCGGGCCGCGGAGGACTGCTCGGTGTGGAACGAGCCGTACGCGGACCGGATGCTCGCGGTCCACCGGAACGCTCCGGACGACCCGGACGTGGCCGCGCTCTGCGCCGACGCCCTGATGAACCTCACCCCCTGGCAGCTGTGGGACCTGAGGACGGGCCGCCCGGCCGACGGCGCCCGCACCCTGGAGGCCAGGGCGGTACTGGACGGCGCGCTCGCCACCGGCGCCGGCGCCCGGCACCCCGGAGTCCTCCACCTGTACATCCACCTGATGGAGATGTCCCCCACGCCCGAAGCGGCCCTGACCGTCGCCGACCGGCTGCGCGGAGCCGTGCCCGACGCCGGGCACCTGCACCACATGCCGTCGCACCTGGAGGTGCTGTGCGGCGACTACCGCCGGGTCGTGTCGGACAACACCGCCGCCGTCGCCGCCGACGACAAGTACCTCGAGCGGGCGGGCGCCATGAACTTCTACACGCTCTACCGCGTCCACAACCACCACTTCACGATCTACGGCGCCATGTTCGCCGGCCGGTCGCGGACCGCCCTGGAGGCCGCCGCACGGCTGGAGGCCGCCGTCCCGCAGGAACTGCTCCGGGTGCAGAGCCCGCCCATGGCCGACTGGCTCGAGGGGTTCCTGGCCATGCGCTTCCACGTGCTGATCCGCTTCGGCCGCTGGAACGACATCCTGGCCCTGCCGTTCCCCGCCGATCCCGGGCTCCACTGCGTCACCACCGCCATGCTCCACTACGCCCGCGGCGTCGCCCTCTCCGCCACCGGCGCCATCGACGGGGCCGAGGCCGAACGGGACGCCTTCCGCACGGCCGTGAGCCGCGTCCCCGGAACCCGCATGCTGTTCAACAACACCTGCCGGGACGTCCTCGCCGTCGCGGCGGCCATGCTGGACGGCGAACTCGCCTACCGCAAGGGCGAGTACGACATCGCCTTCGCCGCACTGGAGCGCTCCGTGGAGCTGGACGACAACCTGCCCTACGACGAGCCCTGGGGCTGGATGCAGCCCACCCGGCACGCCTACGGGGCGCTGCTGCTGGAGCAGGGCAGGGTCGCGGAGGCCGAGGCGGTCTACCGCGCCGACCTGGGCCTCGACGCCACCCTGCCCCGGCCGCTGCAACACCCGAACAACGTCTGGGCGTTGCACGGGCTCCACGAGTGCCTGCTGCGCGCCGGCAGGACCGGGGAGGCGGCGATCGTCGCTCCGCAGCTCAGGCAGGCGGCCGCACTGGCGGACGTACCGATCGAGGCGTC
Source organism: Streptomyces sp. NPDC016640 (assembly GCF_043076215.1). NCBI lineage: Bacteria > Bacillati > Actinomycetota > Actinomycetes > Kitasatosporales > Streptomycetaceae > Streptomyces > Streptomyces sp. NPDC016640. The sequence goes on along the minus strand of NZ_JBIBRG010000013.1, from coordinate 88,669 downwards.
CTGCTTCTGCCGGCTGGGGACCCGCCCCGCGGCGGTGCCCGGTGACGGCCGTCCGTGCCACTGAACGCACCCGGCGCCGGCCGGCTCGGACCGGGAGCGGCAGGGCCCGGCCGCTCCCGTCGTCCTCCGGGCCGGTATTTCGTTTCGCCGCCTTCCCCGCGGCCCTGGAGCACGCGGACCCACGGCGCCGGGCGCGCTCGACCGGACGGATCGTCCGGGGACGGTTCCCCGCACGGACACCGCCCGGCCGGACACTTCCCGGAGCACGGGACGACGGGAGGGGAGCCGGGACGGACATGAGTACGTGTCCTCCCCGCGCGAGGAGTCGCGCACCTCGTCGCGCGGGGCGTGCGGCGCCCGTCCGCAGGAGGGCTCAGCGGGACGCCACGACGGCCTGGAACGTCTCCATGCAGGAGAAGCAGTGCCGGTCGGTCGTGTGCCGCCGGGGCGAATCCTCCTCCTTCTCCTTCTCCACCCCGCACAGGGTGGAGGTCTTGTCCGGGGTGAGGACGTGCCACACCGGCTCCCCCGACATGTCTGCACCGCACCACATCTCATGCATGTCCGGTTCCCTCCGGGTAGGCATGGAGGCCGCTTCCATACGAGCACGGCCCGCGTCCGCCCGGCTCGTCCGGTGCGGCACTCGGGTGACGTGGGGCCGGGACGCGCATCGGCCGCGCCGGGCGGATCCCGGGAGGACGACGAGGGCGCCCCATCGTGGTGCACCCGCCGCCCGGCCCGGGCGGCCGGGCCCACGTCCACGACGCCGCGCAACCCGCTCACCGGTCAGCCGGCGCACCCGGACGGCACCTGCTCACCCCGCGCGAAGCGGTCACCGCCGGCGCCGACTCCGACGGTGACCGCGCCCCTGCGTCTACCCCCGCCCCTCCGCGGCATGCGGTGCGCGCGGCCGCCCCCGCGCCCTCCTCCGGCGCGGTGCGGCGCACGAGACCGGTGAGATTGCCGGTCCGCACCGGCCCCCTCCTCTCCGACAGTGGCACCGCCAGCCAATCGGCGGCGCCCCGGCCGGGGCACGGCCCAGTCCACGCCGTGGTCCCGTGCACCGGCCGGGCGGCCCGCCGCGACAGAGAGGACCACTCGCCGTGCAGCAGCTCCCCCACACCAGCAGGCGCGGGACCCGCAGGTTCGCCGGACTGACCGCGGCGGTCGCCGCCCTGGTCGGTCTCACCACCCTGAGCGGCCCCGGCGCCCACGCGGCGGACAACCCCTACGAGCGCGGCCCGGCACCGACCAACACCAGCATCGAGGCGCTGCGCGGGCCGTACGCCGTGTCGGAGACCTCCGTCTCCTCGCTCTCCGTCACCGGTTTCGGCGGCGGCACGATCTACTACCCGACCAGTACCGCCGACGGCACCTTCGGCGCGATCGCCATCTCGCCCGGCTTCACCGCCTCCCAGTCCTCCATCGCCTGGCTGGGACCGCGGCTGGCCTCCCAGGGCTTCGTGGTCTTCACCATCGACACCAACACCACCGTCGACCAGCCCGACTCGCGCGGCGACCAGCTGCTCGCCGCACTGGACTACCTGACCCAGCGCAGCGCCGTCCGCAGCCGCATCGACAGCAGCCGGCTGGGCGTCATGGGCCACTCCATGGGCGGCGGCGGCAGCCTGGAGGCCGCCAAGGACCGGTCCTCGCTCCAGGCCGCGATCCCGCTGACGCCCTGGAACCTCGACAAGAGCTGGCCCGAGGTCAGGACGCCCACGCTGATCTTCGGGGCCGACGGCGACACCGTCGCACCGGTCTCCAGCCACGCCGAGCCCCTGTACACCGGTCTGCCGTCCTCCCTGGACCGGGCGTACCTGGAACTGAACGGCGCGTCCCACTTCACGCCCAACTCGTCGAACACGACGATCGCGAAGTACAGCATTTCCTGGCTGAAGCGGTTCATCGACAACGACACCCGCTACGAGCAGTTCCTGTGCCCGCTGCCGCGGCCGAGCCTCACGATCGAGGAGTCCCGGGGCAACTGCCCGCACACCTCCTGAAGACGCCGAGTCCCACCGAACGGCCACCCGGTGGCGGTCCGCGCACGGCGCGGGCCGCCACCGGCGTTGTGCGTGTGCCCTGCGGAGCGCCCGCTGCGTTGGGCCGCGGCACAATCCGCTCCCCCCGAGGCCGCGGGGAAAGCCGCCGGTGAAGCGGCAGTTGCGTGGTTCCCCGCGTATGGACGCCCACCTTCCGCACCACCTTACGCGTGAGTAATGTAGCGGAGATGACCGGACAGACGACCTCACGGCGGCAGGCGGTCTCCCAGTTGCTGGACGTACTGAGCACCGGCGGCGGCATCCGCGTCGTGACCGGTGAACCCGGTTGCGGCCGCACGGCGTTCCTCGAACACGCCGCCCGCTCGTTCCGCGCCGGGCCGGTACGGCACCTGCGTGCCGACGCGGCCTCCTCCGCCCGGCCGCTGAGCGGCCTGCGCACCGTGCTGCGGGCCCTCGGCGGCGGCGCGCGCGCACTCGGGGACGGCACGGCGGGGGAGGTGTTGGCCGACGCCCTCCGTGCGGCGGCAGGCGGATCCCCGCTGCTGGTCTGCGTGGACGACGCGCACCTCTGGGACGCCGCGTCGCGCGCCGCGCTGGCGCACGCCGCCGCGCGGGTGCACGCGGCGGGGATCCGGGCGGGGCTGCTCCTGACGGTTCCCGGACACCGGCCCGTCGACCGCGAGTGGGCGGCGCTGCCCCTGCTGCGGCTCGGCCCGCTCACACCGGCGGAGGCCGCACGGCTGGTCGACGACGCGACGGACGGTGCCGTCGACCCCGGTGTGCGCGAGGAACTGGTGACGGAGGCGGAGGGCAACCCCGCGCTGCTGCTGGCGCTGCTGCACCGGCTGTCGCCCGCCCAGCTCGGCGGACGCCGGGAACTGCCCCGGCCGCTGGCCGACGGGGAGGTGCTGACCGCTGTCGCCGGCGGATGCCTGACCGGCGTACCGCCGGACCGGGCCGGGCTGCTGCTGACGGCGGCGGCGGCAGCGCGGGCGACGGGCGAGCCGGACGCGGACGCGGACCTCGTCCTGCGGGCGGCGGGCAGGGCCGAAGAGGCCGGTGCCGCAGGGCCGTTGCCCGAGGTGCTGGTGCGGGCCGGGGGCCGCATCAGGTTCCGCAGCGCGCTGCTGGCCAGGGCGGTGTACGCCGGTGCGCCGCCCGACCGGCGCCGTGCCGCGCACCGCGCCCTGGCCGAGTCCCTGGCGGACCCCGGCGGCGTCCCCGCGCTGCTGCACCGCTCGTGGAGCGTCACGGGCCGCGCCCGCGACCTCGCGGACGGACTGGCGGCGGCGGCGACGGACCCGGCGGCGGGACTGCCGCCCGGTCTGCGCCGCAGGGCGCTCACCCGGGCCGCCGAACTGACGCCGGACGACGCGGAGCGGGCGCACCGGTACACCGCCGCCGCGGAGCAGGCCCTCCTCACCGGTCACCCGCCCGAGGCGCTGCGACTGCTCGACGCCGCCCGGAGCGAGACGGCACCCGCGGCAGTACGCGGCGGCGCGGAGCTCCTGCGCGGTGCCGTGCTCCTGGCCGACGGGCCGGTGGACGACGCCCGCGAGTCCTTCCTGCTCGCCGCCGCCCTGCTGGCCACCGGCCGCCGCGAGGCCGCCGACACGGCGGTCCTGGGCGCGGCGGACGCGGCGTGGGCCGCGGGCGACCCGGCGGCGTGCCTCCAGGCCCTGACCCCCACCGGGACGGCCACCGCGGCCCTCGGCGCGGGCCCGGCCGGTACGGCCGTCGCCCTCGCACCGACCGGTGACGGCGTCGGCGCCGCGGCGGTGGAGGGGGGCGCCGGGAGTGGGCGTGCCACCGGTGCGGTCACGCCTCCGGCCGGCCGCTCCGCCCTGCTGCGTGATCACCGGGACGGGATGCGGGCCGTGCTGCTGGGGCGCTTTGATCTCGCCGCGGCCCCGCTGCGGCGGGTGGTCGAGCGGGGGCTGCACGGGAACGAGCCGGAACCACTGCTGCGCTCCGCCGCGGCCGCGCTCATGCTCGGCGAGGTGACCGCCGCCCGCCGCGCCGGGGCGCGGGCGCTCGCCGCGGCCCGGACCCTCGGGCGCGCCGCCCTCGAGCCGAGGGCACTGGAATACCTCGCCTACGCCGAACTCCGGGCCGGACGCCACCAGCTCGCCCGGACCCACGCGGAGGAGGGACTGCGCACGGCCTCGCGGACCGGGCAGCGGAACACGGCCGCGCACCATCACGCCGTACTGGCCCTCGCCGCCTCCATCGAGGGGGAGAAGGAGGTCGTCGCCGAGCACGTGGCGGCGGCACTGCACACCACCCGGCGGCACGGGCTCGCGCAGGCCGCGATGCTCGCCCAGTGGGCGGCGGCCCGCGCCGACCTGGGCGCCGGGCGCCCCCGCGAGGCCGCCGACCGGCTCGGCCCGCTGGTGCGCCCCGGTGCGCGGCGCGGCCACTTCGCGGTGTGGATGCTCGCCGTCCCCTGCTTCGTGGAGGCCACCGCACTCGCCGGGCGGCCCGAGCACGCGCCGACGGTCGTCGAGGACTTCGCCCTGTGGGCCGCCTGCGGGGCCGACCCGCAGGCCCCCGCCCAACTCCTGCGCTGCCGCGCGCTGCTGGCCACCGGCGACGCGGCCGACGACCTGTACCTGCGCGCCCTGGACCGCCACGAGGAGACGGCGGGCGACTTCGAGCGGGCGCGCACGGAACTGCTCTACGGCAAGTGGCTGCGGCGCCGGCGCCGCCTGCGCGAGGCGCGTGCCCGCCTCGGGGAGGCGCTGATGGGCTTCGAACGCTGCGGCGCGCACCTGTGGGCGCAACAGGCCGCCGCCGAACTGCGGGCGGGTGGTGCGGCCCCGGCGGAGTCCGGGGGCGGCGAGCTGTCCCGGCTGACCCCGCAGCAGCTGCGCATCGCACGGCGCGTCGCCGAGGGCGCCACCAACCGGGAGGTGGCCCTGAGCCTGTCCGTCAGCACCCGCACCGTCGACTACCACCTGCGGAACGTGTTCGCCACCCTCGGTGTCCGATCCCGGGTCGAGCTGGTCCGGCTGGTCGGGCAGGCGGAAAAGACCGGTGCACGACTCTAGGGACCGACCGGACGGTATGCCATCCTTCGGGGCAGGACGAGTCAGGTGGCGGGCGGTCCGCGGGCTCCCCGGCCGGCCGGGCGCCGGCCGGGGGCACCGCCCCGCGGGCGCCGCCGGGAAGCCGACCCTGGGGGAGATGCGCGATGCAACACGCCGTACGGCCACGTACTCTGCCGCGCTCCGGACCCGTGCCCGCGCCGCGGCCGCGGACACCGCGCGTGCGGTCGTTGATCGACGCCGACGCGCTGCGCGTACTGCACCGGGCCGCCCGCGTGCTGCTGGAGGACCTGCCCCAGCTCACCGACCGCCTGCTCGCCGTACTGCAGGAACAGGAGCCCGCCTACCGGGCGGCGGTGGAGGGCGACGCCACCGCGAGCTGGCAGGAGGTGCACCGCTCGTTGCGGCACAGCATCTCCTCCCTGCTCGACCCGCGGGGTGCCCGGGACGGGGCGCGCCGCTGCTCCTGGAGGATCGGCGCCACCCGCGCCGAGCAGGGGCTGCCGCTGGACGCGCTGCTGCACGCCTTCCGGCTGGGCGGCTCGCTGGTGTGGCAGGGCCTGGTCGACGAGACGTCCCGGACGGCACCGGAGGACGTACGACTGCTGGTGCACGTGGCGTCCGACGTGTGGAACTTCGTCGACGAGCACTGCACCCTCGTCGCGGACGCCTACCGGCAGACCGAGCGGCAGCTGGCGTGGCGGAGGGAGAACAGGGTGCGCCTGCTGGCCGCGGCCCTGCTGGACGGCACCAGCCGGATCGCCGACCTGCCCGAGGCCGCGCAGGCGCTGGACCTGCCCGAGCACGGCCGGTACGTGGTCGTCGCGGTCGCCGGCGGCCGGCCCGGTCGCCCGGGTGCCCAAGCGGTCCTCGCCCCGGGTGTGCGCGTGCACTGGCACACGGGCGTGGACGCCGACTACGGCATCGTCCTGGCCGGGGACGGTGAGGAGACGGTCGTGGAGCGGGAGCAGCCGCCCGGGGCACGGGTGGGCGTGAGCGGCGCGGTGGAGGGGCTGGCCGCCGCGGGCGAGGCACGGCGGCTGGCGGACACCGCGCTGAACCTGTGCCCGGAGGAGGGCGGCACGGTCCGGCTGACCGAGCACCTGCCGGCGGCGCTGGTGGCCTCGAGCCCCGAACTCGGCGCCGCGCTGGCCGACCGGCTGCTCGGCCCGCTGGCCCACCTCGATCCCGCGGACGCCGAGGTCCTGCTGGACACCCTGGCCACCTGGCTGGACTGTGACGGCTCGGCCCAGCGGGCGAGCCGGCGCCTCTACTGCCACCGCAACACCGTCCTGAACCGCCTCCGCCGCTACGAGCAGCTGACCGGCCGTTCCCTCTCCCGCCCCTCCGACCTGGTCGAGGTGAGCCTCGCGCTGACGGCCCGCACCCTCCTCGGGCGCTGACGGCCGCACTGCCCCCGGGCGCCGGCGGCCCCCGCCTTCCCCGGGCGACGGCGCCGGCGGACCACCCCCCTTCCAGGACGCCGACCGCCCCCGGTACGCCCCCTGGGCACCCGCACAACCCCCGGCCGCCCCCGTTGGTACACCGCAGCGAGCGGGCGCCGAAGGGTGTACCGGCGGTCCGCGCCCGTGCTGTCGTGAGCTCCCCTTCCCCCGAAGCCGTCGCCGCCGCGCGGTACGGCCCCGAGGAGTCGTGATGCCCCAAGCACCACCGGACGACCGCCCCGCGCTGCACGTCGAGCGTGTCGACGTGACGTACGGGCGCGCGCTGTCCGCCCTCCGCTCCGTGTCCCTGACCGTGCCGCACGGCGCCGTCGTGGCGCTGCTCGGCGCCAACGGTGCCGGCAAGACGACCCTGCTGCGGGCCGTGTCCGGTACGTTGCGTCTGCACCGGGGCGCAATCACGGCCGGCCGCATCCGCTACGGCGACACGGTGCTCGACGGCAAGGACCCCGTCGCGGCGGTCCGCGCCGGAGTCGTGCAGGTCCCGGAGGGACGACGGGTGTTCGCCGGTCTCTCGGTCGAGGAGAACCTGCGCTCCGGCGGACTCGGGCTCGGCCGGCGCGGGCGCGCCCAGGTCCAGGAGGCCCGGGACCGGGTCCTCACGCTCTTCCCCCGGCTCGCCGAACGCACCCACCAGGCCGCCGGCCTGCTCTCCGGGGGCGAGCAGCAGATGCTCGCCATCGGCCGCGCCCTGATGGCCGCCCCGCGCCTGCTGCTGCTCGACGAGCCCTCCCTGGGCCTCGCGCCGCGGATGGTGTACCGGATCGCCGAGGTGATCAGGGAGATCAACGCCCAGGGCACCGCCGTACTCCTGGTCGAGCAGAACGCCGGCATGGCGCTCTCCCTCGCCGGCCACGCCCACGTCCTGGAGGTCGGCGAGACCCGCCTGTCCGGCCCCGCCGACGAACTCGCCCGCACCGACGCCGTACGCCGCCTCTACCTGGGCGAGACGGCCGGGGACCAGGGGGCCGCGTGAACGACCGCACCACCGCGCCGCCCGTGCTCGACGTACGGGACGTCACCGTGCGCTTCGCCGGCCTCACCGCCCTCGACGGCGTCTCCTTCACCGTCACCCCCGGCTCGGTGCACGCGCTCATCGGACCCAACGGCGCCGGCAAGTCCACCTGTTTCAACGTGCTGTCCGGCCTGTGCCGCCCGGCCGCCGGCACCGTGACGCTCGGCGGCACGGAGCTGACCCGGCTCGCCCCGCACCGCATCGCCGGGCTCGGCGTGGCCCGCACCTTCCAGAACATCGTGACCACCCACGGCACCGTCGCCGACAACCTGATGCTCGGCCGCCACGCCCTGTCCCGCGCCGGTTTCGCGGCCAGCGCGCTGCGGCTGCCGAGCGCCGTGCGCGAACAGCGCGAACATCTCGCCAGAGCACGCGAGATCGCCGAACTGACAGGCCTCGGAGCCCACTTCGACAGCCCCGTCGCGCTGCTGCCGTACGGCGACCGTAAGCGCGTCGAACTCGCCCGCGCCCTCTGCCTGGAGCCGCGGGTGCTGCTCCTCGACGAACCCGTGGCCGGCATGAACGCCGCCGAACGCGCCCGCACGGCCGAGGCCGTGGGTGAACTGCGCGCCGAACTCGGCCTGTCCATCGTCCTGGTGGAGCACGACATGGGCCTCGTCATGCGCCTCGCCGACGACGTCACCGTGCTCGACTTCGGGCGGCCCATCGCCCACGGCACTCCCGAGGAGGTCCGCCGGGACCCCGAGGTGCTGCGCGCCTACCTCGGCACCGACACACCAGGGGAGGACGCGGCATGACCGGGTTTCTCGACAACGTCCTCGGCGGACTGGCGCTCGGCGCGGTCTACGCGCTGGTCGCGCTCGGCTTCGTCGTCATCTTCAAGGCCTCCGGCGTCCTCAACTTCGCCCACGGCTCCCTGCTGCTGCTCGGCGGCTACCTCACCGCCGTCCTGCACGACGACCTCGGCTTCGCCGGAGCGCTGGCATCGGCGGTCCTGACGACGGCCGCCCTCGCGGGCGCGCTCGACCGCTTCCTGCTGCAACGAGGCGGTCACGACGCCCATGCCGCCCACGTGCAGACCATCGTCACCATCGGCATCGACATCGTGCTGCTCACCGACCTGGCCCGGCGCATCGGCGGCGACCTGCTGTCGCTCGGCGACCCCTGGGGCGACTCGGTGACCGAGCTGGGGCCGGTGACCGTCGCCGACAGCCGGCTCGCCGCGATCGTGGTGTCGGCCGTGGTCATCGGCGCGGTGTTCGCGCTGTTCCGGTTCACCTCCTGGGGGCTGTCCCTCAGGGCGGCGGCCGAGGACCTGGAAGCCGCCGCGCTCATGGGCGTGCAGCTCGGCCGGGTGCGCGCGGGCGCCTGGTGCCTGGCGGGCGCGCTCGCCGCGCTGGCCGCCGTGTTCCTCGCCGCCTTCCCGGCGCCGGGCCTGGAACGCACCACCGGCCAGATCGCCCTCAATGCCTTCCCCGCCGCGATCCTCGGCGGACTGGCCTCCCCGGCCGGAGCCCTCGCGGGCAGCCTGATCATCGGCCTGACCGAGGCCCTCGTCGTCGGCTACCAGTCCGACCTGCACGTGCTCGGCGAGGGGTTCGGCGACGTGGCCCCGTACGCCGTGATGCTCCTGGTGCTCCTCGTACGGCCCACCGGGCTGTTCGGCGCGAGGGGAGCGGCCCGTGTCTGACCGTCTCCTCGGCGTCCTGGCCCACCGCGGTGCCCGGCTCACGCCGCTCGCCGCCGTCCTGTGCCTGCCGCCCTTCTACCTGGACGCCTTCTGGCTGCGCATCGGCCTGTTCTCCATGGCGGCGGCCATCGGCGCCATCGGCCTCGCCCTGCTCAGCGGTACCGCCGGCCAGCTCTCCCTCGGCCACGCCTTCTTCCTCGCGGTCGGTGCCTACGGCTACGCCTACTTCGCGGGCGAGCCCGGCCCCGGACTGCCGCCCGCCCTCGCCGCACTCCTCGCGGTGCTGCTCGCCGGAGCGGCCGGCGGGCTGTTCAGTCCCGTCGCCGGCCGGGTCAAGGGCGTCTACCTGGGCATCGCCACCCTCGCCCTGGTCTTCCTCGGCCACCACGTGCTGCTCACCGCGGACTCCGTCACCGGCGGATTCAACGGCCGCTCCGTGCCGCCGCTGACGCTCGGCGGGTTCACCTTCGGCGCGGACGACCCGGACCTGACCGTCCTCGGCGTGCCGTTCGGCGCGGAGGAACGGCTGTGGTTCCTCGGCCTGGCCCTGTTCGCGTTCACCTGGTTCACCGCACGCGGCCTGCTGCGCGGGCGCCCCGGCCGGGCGCTCGCCGCCCTGCGCGACAGCGAGACCGCGGCCGCCGTGATGGGCGTCGACGTCACCCGGCACCGGTCGGCGGCCTTCGTGGTGTCGTCGATGTACGCCGGACTGGCCGGAGTGCTCCTGGCGCTCGCCTTCCGCCGGGTCGTCCCGGACTACTTCTCGCTCGCCCTCTCCGTCGACTACCTCGCCATGATCGTCATCGGCGGCCTCGGGTCCGTCGCCGGAGCCACCGCAGGAGCGGTCTTCGTCACCGCGCTCCCGCTGCTGATGACCCGCTACGCCGACCAGCTCCCGCTGGTGGCCGCGCCCGGCTCCACCGAGGGCGCCGTGGGCCCCACCGAGGCGGCCCGCTACCTGTACGGCGCGGCGATCGTCCTGGTCCTGCTGTACGCACCGGACGGACTGCACGGCCTGGCGCGCCGGGCCCGGGACCGCGTACGCCGCCGCCCCCGTACCCCCGCCACGGAAACCGTCGTCCCCCCGCCCCCGCGACCGGCCGCAGCCGCACAACCCAAGGAGCACACCCCGTGAACACCACGCACCACAGGCACCGCAACCGGCACCGCACCGCCGGAACCGTCCTCGCCGGAGCCCTCGCCCTGCTGCTCGCGGCCACCGGATGCAGCTCCAAGGCGGACGACGGCAACGGGGGCGGCGAAGCCGCCGACGGCATCCGCACCGGCCCCGGCGTCGGCGCGAGGACCATCAGACTGGGTGCCCTCACCGACCTGACGGGCCCCTACGCCACGCTGGGCAAGAGCATCGTGCAGGCACAGCGGATGTGGGCCGAGGAGACCAACGCCCAGGGCGGCATCTGCGACCGCGAGGTGGAGATCGTCGTCAAGGACCACGGCTACGACGTGCAGAAGGCGGTCACCGCCTACGCCGACATCGCCCCGGACGTCGTGGCGCTGCCCCAGGTCATCGGCTCGCCCGTGGTCGCGGCGCTGCTCGACGACATCGAGCGCGACCGGATGCTCACCTTCCCGCAGGCCTGGGCGGCCTCCCTGCTCGGCAAGGACGCCATCCAGGTGCTCGGCACCACCTACGACGTCGACATGATCGCCGCGGTCGAGTTCCTCACCCGCGCCAAGGGCCTGAAGAAGGGCGACACCATCGGCCACGTCTACTTCGAGGGCGACTACGGCGCCAACGCGCTGGAGGGCTCCACCTGGGCGGCGGGGAAGGCCGGCCTGAAGGTGTCCGGCCAGAAGATCAAGGCGACGGACACCGATCTGTCCGCCCAGGTCTCGGCGCTCCGCGCGGAGGGCGTCAAGGCCGTTCTGATCAGCGCCGGACCCGCTCAGACCGCCTCCCTGGTCGGCGTCGCGGCCTCCCGGGGCCTGCGCGTCCCGGTGGTCAGCAGCGCCCCCGGCTTCGCGCCCCAGCTGATGAGGACACCCGCCGCGCCGGCCCTCGAGACCATGCTGAACGTGGTGAGCGCCGCGCCCGCGGTCGGCTCCGACCTGCCCGGTGTCGAGCGCATGGTGGCGGCGTACACGAAGAAGTACCCCGACTCGCCGGTCGACTCCGGGGTGCTGTCCGGGTACAACGCCGCCCGGCTCATGGGCGCCGATCTGAAGAAGGCCTGCGAGGCGGGCGGTCTCACCCGGGAGGACGTCGTCACGGCGCACCGCTCGCAGAAGAACGCCGACACCGGCCTCGGCACCGCGCAGGACTTCTCCGACGTCGACCGGCCCGCGAGCGTGGAGACGTATGTGCTCAAGCCCGACGCCAAGGCGGTCGGCGGCGTGGTGAACGTGGAGGAGGCGCACACCGTTCCGGGAGTGGAGGACTACCTGTCCTCGAAGTAGCGGTCGGCGGCCGCCGGTATGCCGCGGCGGTCCCCCGGGAGGGGGCCGCCGCGGCATGCGCCCTCCCCGCCCCACCGCAGGGTGGGCGCGGCTCCCGACGCGGGACGGGGCGGCTTCTCCGGGGTGCGCGCGAGGAGGGGGCCGGTGCCGCGGGCGTCCTCGACACGGACCGCGACGACGCCGCCGAGCCGGCCCGCCAGGTGGATGAGGAAGGCCGGACCGCCGGGGCCGCCCGTCAGCGGGAGGCCTGCGCCGGGCCCGGCCCGGTCCGCAGCAGCCGCCCGCGCTTGGCGCCTCCCGGGACGCGGTGCAGCGCGTACGAGCCGGGCTTGCGCGCCTCGTCGGCCAGGTGCTTGACGACGCCCCTGCACACGAGCTCCTTGAGCCTCGCGCCGGGACGGCCGTCGATGTGGAACCACAGCGCGACGTCGTTCCGGTGGGCGAACTGGAAGATGCCGGCGCGCCGGCCCAGGCTGATGCACTGTCCGGCGAACAGCTGGCTGAGGGGCGAGGGCCGCTCGCCGGCGAGCCGGCTGAGCACCGTGTCGGCGGCCCGCGCGCCCAGCGGCATCGCCGCCTGGCAGCTCATCCGCAGCGGCAGGTCCGAGGGCGCCGCCGCGTCCCCGGCCGCCACGATGCGCACGTCGTCCACGCTGGTCAGCGTCTCGTCCGTGCGCAGGCGGCCCAGGGCGTCGGTGCTCAGCCCGCTGCGCGAGGCCAGGTCCGGCACGCCGAACCCGGCGGTCCAGACGGTCACCCTGCTCGGCAGCTCGCGGCCGTCGGCGAGCCGTACGGCATCGCGGGACACCGCGGTCACCTCGGTGCCGGGGCCGTCGACCACGTTCACCCCGAGCCCCTCCAGCCGCCGGGCCACCGAACGCCGCCCCCGCGCGTGCAGGTAGGGGCCGAGCACCCCGCCGCAGACCAGGGTGACGGCGCGGCCCCCCTCCGCCAGCTCGGCGGCGGTCTCGATGCCGGTCGGACCGGCGCCGACGACCGTCACCGGGGCCGTCGCGGGCTCGGCGTCGAGAACCGGCCGCAGTCGTTCCGCCTCCTCCAGGGTGGCGATCGGACAGGCGAACTCCGCCGCCCCGGGCACACTCGGATCGGCGCTGCCGCTGCCCACCGCGTAGATCAGGTAGTCGTAGCGGGCGGTGCCGCCCGACGCCAGGGCCAGGCCCCGCCCGGCCGCGTCGATCCCCGTCACCGTGTCGACGACCAGCCGGACGCGCTCGCCCAGGACGTCCCGGTAGGCGACGACCGCGCCGTCGGACCCGCCCACCAGCTGGTGCAGGCGGACCCGGTGGACGAAGGCCGGGCGGGGGTTGATCAGCGTCACCGTCACGTCGTCGCGCCGTGTGAGGCGGTTGGCCGCCATGACGCCGGCGTAACCGCCGCCGATCACGACCACATCGGTGTTCCCGGTCATGGTGTCTCCTTCGCTCGTGTCTCCTTCGCCCTCAAGACACCGCGCGACCGGCCGTTTGTGACATGTGTGAGGCGGATCACCCTCCCGAGCGGGGAGGATCACCCTCCGAGTGGGGGAGGTGAGCGCGGCACCCCCGCTGACCGAGGCGGGCGGCAGGCCACGGGGCCCGCTGGTCCCGCAGGGGCGGACGGTCCGCCGGCCACCCCGGCGAGTCAGTCGGCGACCGCCTCCGGGTCACGGTCGGACGACGGCCAGAAGTACGGCAGGTCGTCCGGCTCCCCGGGAAAGAGATCCGCGTAGACCGCCGGGTCCTTGCGGACCAGCGCCGAGCGGTGGCTGCGGTGCACGGCGTCGTCCCCGAGCCAGGGCGGCAGCTCACCTGCCTCGGCCAGCTCCCGCTGAGCGCGCACCGGCGCGCCGGGCCGGACCCCGGCGAGGTCGGCGACGAGCGTGGCGGCGCAGCTGTCCTGATGGCCCCGGTCACGCCAGACCCGGCAGATCTCCAGGCCGTAGCGGACCAGCGCCTCCTCGTAGCCGGTCCACATGCGGACCGCGGGATGGCGGCGCCACCCGTAGCCCGGCACGATCAGGCCGCGCAGCACCTGGAGCGCCTCGACCCGCTGTTTGCCGAGCCGGCGCCGGTCCAGCACCAGCGCCGTCTCGCAGAAATCGGGGTACGGCAGAAAGGTCTGCATCCGACCGTCCGAACTGTGGGAACCACCGCGGGCGGGACGCGCGGCTCATCGGACCGCAGTTCCCCTTCCGCGGCCGCGCACACCCCGCACGGCCCCTCCGGTTCGGCCCGGAGTGCCCAGCCGGGCCCCGCGCCGGAGGCCGACGCCGCCCCCGGTGGCGTACGTGTCGATCCCGGCCGGCTCCTCGCCGTCGAAGCCGGGCTTCTCCAGCGCGGCGCCGTTCTGCTCCAGCTGCTCGGTGCGGGAGGCGCCGATGACCAGCGAGGTGACCCGCCGGTCACGCAGGGCGTGGCCCGGGCCGGTGTCGGCCTCGGCGGCGCCGTAGGGCGGCCCGTAGTCGTTCGCCGGGCCGCGGTGGGTGATGCCGGGGCCTAAGGCGCGCGGGGCGAGCTCGCGCCGGGTCCGGAAGGGCCGGCCGTCGCCGGAGTCGTGCCGGTGGCCCAGGGACGGCAGGGGGAGGCCGAGGCCCGAGCGCCCGGTGCGCCGGCAGCGCGTGGTGCCGTCGTGGCGCCCGGGATCGCTGACGTGGTTCATCGGGGCGTCTCCGGTGGTGCGGCCGGGGGTGCCCCGTGGCATGGTGTGGACTTCCGCCGAGGGTGCTCCCGAGTGATCGGGAAGTCCGGCCGGTCCCTTCCACGGCACGCGGCGGTGCCGCTTCTCGCTCGGGTCGGCCGGAACGAGGGATTGGCGGCCGCGCCGGTTGGGCAGGAACGCCAGGTGTGTCATGCACACGACTGCTCTTTCCCCCACAAGGAGGTCGACCATGCGCGTTCGCAAGGTGACCGGCGGCCTGGCCGCGGTTGTCACGATGTCCCTCGCCCTGCTGGGCGGCCAGGCCGCGGCCGCGCCGTCCGGCGAGACCGCGCGACCGGCCGCCGCCCGGGTGCTCACCTATGACGCGAGCGGTTCCGCGGAGTTCCGGTCCGCGGTCGACCGGGGCGCGGCGATCTGGAACGAGAGCGTCGACGCCGTGGAACTGCGTCCGGTCGCGTCCGGACAGCGCGCCAACATCCGGGTCCTGGCGGACAACGGCTGGCCGCGCGCCCTGCCCGGCTCCCTGGGCAACGGCACCGTCTACATCGGCCGCCAGGCCGTGAACCAGGGATACAACACGGTCCGCATCTCGTCCCACGAGCTCGGTCACATCCTGGGCCTGCCCGACCGCAAGCCCGGGCCCTGCTCCAGTCTGATGTCCGGTTCCACCGCGGGTGTGGCGTGCACGAACCCGTACCCGAACGCGGCGGAGAAGGCGGAGGTCGAGGACAACTTCGCCCAGGCGGCCGCCGGGCAGCCGGTACCGGCGCCGCGAGCCGTCCTGATCGGGGACTGACGGACCACCGCCCGACGCGCACGGGATGCCTCCCGCCCCAGCGCTCATGTGACCGATGTGACTGCTGGGGCTAATGCCGCTATGGTTGAGGCACGTCACGGCGACGGGGACACCCGCAGCCGGACCGTGCGTTGGTGGTCCAAGGAAAGACGCCCCACTTCCTGTGGGGAGATGCAGGTGCAAGGCCTGCCCGGCGCTCCGTCCACGAGCCCCGCCCCGGTTTCCCGGGGCGGGGCTCGTGCCGTCCGTCCGCGTCAGCGCCGCGCCCGCACGCTCGCGCAGCCGGACGCCGCCGGCCCGCCCGCGAGCCGCCGGACGCACGCGGGAGCGGGCCCCGCCGGACGTCCGGCGGGGCCCGCTCGCAGTCGGTGGGGCCGGTCAGGCCGTGTGCAGCCTCAGCCCGTAGCGGTTGAGGATCTCGTTGATCGGCTGGTGCCACGTCTCGCCCCCGCCGGAGCAGTTGCCCCAGCCGCCGGAGGTGACGCCCTGTGCCTGGTCGCCGCTGATGAACGAGCCGCCGGAGTCACCGGGTTCGGCGCAGACACTCGTCTTGGTCATCTGGCGCACCGCGCCCTGGCTGTAGTTGACCGTCTCGTTCTTGGCCAGCACATTGCCGCAGTGCCAGTGGGTCGTGGAGCCGGAGCGGCAGATCGAGGCGCCGATCGGGGCCTCCGCGGAACCGCGCACCAGCTGGTCCGAGACCGTGCCCCAGCCCAGCACCACCGGCACCGTCCACCAGCCGCTGCCGACGTTGACCCAGGCGTAGTCGTTCTCCGGGAAGGAGGAGCCCTGGAAGTTGCCGATGTAGGAGTTGTCCCAGCCCCTGACCTGGGAGCCGACCCCGCCGCAGTGTCCGGCGGTGACGAAGCCGCCGTGCACCGAGAAGCCTATGGAGCAGCGGACGTTGCCGGTGTAGTACGGGTCGCCGCCCACCGTTCCGGCGGCGAAGGTCTCCGCGGGGGCCTGCACGGTCCGCACGGTGACCGGACCGGCCTTGCGGGCCTTGGCCACGAACGCGCGGACATCGTTGTCGGTCCGCTCCTCGTCGACCACGTTCACGACGACCGTGTTGGCGGTCGGGTCCACGGACCAGCTGTTGACGCCCGAGGGGGCGTCGAGGCGGTCGATGCGGGACTTGGCGGCGTCCAGCTGCCGGGCGCTGTGCTCGACGGTGCGGACGGCCGCGCCGGACGCGCGCAGGGCGCGGACCGTCGACGCGTCGGCGTCCGGGGTGACGGCCACGGTCAGCTTCTCGCTCTTGGCGTCGAACCACGCGCCGCCGTACGCGGGTCCGGCGGTCCTGCGGGCCGTGGGCGCGAGGTCGGTGGCCCTGCGCTCGGCGGCCAGGCGGTCCTCGGCCTCGGCACGGGTCAGGCCGAAGTCGCGCTGCATCGCCTGCAGCAGGCCGGCGGAGGCGGGCGCCGAGCCGGCGGTCCGGGCCGTGGGGGAGTCGGGGGCGTCCTGCGCCGCGGCGGGCAGGGTGCCGGCCGCGGTCCAGCTGCCGATCATGAGCAGGGCGGCCACACCGGCGTGCGTGAGTCTGGTGCGTCTCATGGAAGTTGTGCCCTTCGTCGTTCCAGCAAGGTGGGGGTGGAACAACCGCAGTGTGAGAGCGCTCTCGGCGGATCGAGCAGAGCTTAGCGAGCCGGCAGTGTCAGGTCTATGCCAATGTGGGGCCCAATTGCGGTGTGCCGCCGGGACATCCGGACCACGGGTACGTTCCGCCGGCCACCCCGGACCTGCGCCGTCCGCTCGACCTGCCGGGCGGCCTCCCGGGGCGGTTCCGGCTCCGGGGCCTGCGCCGCGGGATCCCCGGATTCCACCGAACGCGACGACCGCGCGCATCGGCGGGGTGCGCCCGGGCCGCCCGCGGGCGGGCCCTCAGCCGCCGGGGCGGGCGGACCGGTCCGGGGCCAGTGCGGCCAGCAGCGAGGTGATGACCAGGTCGGTCGAGGCCGCCATGTCCACGGAGCCGGGCGCCAGCAGCCACTGGACCTGCAGGCCGTCCATGGCGGCGATGATCGCGTTCGCCGCGTCGTGCGCCCGCCCCCGGTCGGCCTCCGTCAGCCCGCACGACTCGATCAGCGCGTCGGTGACGAAGGCGCGCAGCCCGGTGTACCGGTCGCGGAAGTACGTCTGCGCGGGATGGTCGTCGGTGACGGACTCCGCGGACAGGACGGCGTAGAGCCGCACGATGCCCTCGCGTTCGGCGTTGCGGTGGGCGGTGTCGACCAGATGGCGCAGGAAGGCGAGCCCCTGCGGGCGTTCGGATCCCAGATGCTCGATGTCGGTCCGGTCGCGCAGTTCGAGGACGCTGGTCAGCAGCAGGGCCTTGGAGCGGAAGTAGTGCAGGACGCCGGCCTGGGTGAGTCCCGCGCGGTCGGCGATCTCCGCGAGCGAGGCGTTGTTGTAGCCGCGGGCCGCGAAGGTGTCCATGGCGATGTGCAGGATGTCCCGCTGCCGCCGCCGGGCCTGCGGGCTGCGGGGTGTGCGGGGCTCGGCCCCGCGGGCGGGCCGCCTCCTCGGCTGGTCGCTCATCCGCGACAGCTTACGGCCGCGTCGTCCCGACGTCGTCGATCTTCTCCCACCCTCCGAATTCTATGTGATGCAGACCACTTACTAACCACTTAGTGGGTGTGCTTTCATGGCGCCGTCATTCCGACGGAACGCCGCCGACCCGGCCGCGGGGACCCCGGCTCCGAAGCCTCGCGCACCGCACCCGAAAGCCCCGCCCGGTGCTTCCCCGACGGTCGGCCGGCGTACCCCACGCGTCACCCGACGAAGGAGAGCCGCACCGTGCCATCCCTGCCGTTCCTCTCATCCCGGCCGCTCCGCGGAACCGCCCGGCCGCGTCCGCCCAGAGCCCGGGCCGCCGCGCTCGCCCTCGGGCTGGCCGCCGCCGGGCTGGGTCTCACCGGTGCCGGGACCGCCCGGGCCGCCGACCCCGTCGCCCAGGTGTGGGTCACCACCCCCGACGGCGCCAAGAAGCTCACCGCGGAGGGCAGTCTTCCGTTCACCGGCAGTCCGCAGCCCGTCGACATCCGCGTCGACGCGGGCAGCAGGGGCCAGCGGTTCACCGGCGCCGGAGCCTCCGTCACCGGCGCCTCCGCCCGCCTCGTCCAGAGCCTGCCGCAGGACCGGCGCGGCGAGCTGATGCGGTCGCTGTTCTCCACCGCCGGTGACGGCATCGGACTCAACTACCTGCGCCAGCCGCTCGGCAGCACCGACTTCGACGCCACGAACGACCACCACTCCTACGAGGACACCCCCGGCCGGTTCTCCATCGACCGGGACCGGGCCGAGATCATTCCCGTCCTCAAGCAGGCCACCGCCGTCAACCCGGCCATCCGGTTCATGGGCTCGCCCTGGTCGCCGCCCGCGTGGATGAAGTCCGGGAACTCCCTCAACGGCGGCAGCCTCAAGCCCGAGCACTACGGGGCGTACGCCGACTACCTGGTCAAGGCGATCAAGGCGTACGCGCAGGAGGGCATCACCCTCACCGACCTCACCGTGCAGAACGAGCCGGAGTTCGCCACCGGTTACCCGTCGACGTCGATGACCTCCGCCCAGCAGGCGGACTTCCTCAAGGTCCTCGACCCCAAGCTGACCGCGGCCGGGCTGCCGACCAACATCCTGGCCTACGACCACAACTGGGACCATCCGAACTACCCGCTGGACGTCTTCTCCCGCACCTCGGGCATCAGCCGTGTCATCGGCGCGGCCTTCCACTGCTACGGCGGCCAGGTCGGCGCCCAGCAGCAGATCGTGAACGCCGGCAAGCGCGTGTTCTTCACCGAGTGCTCCGGCACCGACAGCGCCGACGCCGCCGCCACCTTCGGCGACACCCTGCGCTGGCACGCCGAGAACCTCGTCGTGCAGAACATGCGGGGCGGCGGCGAGACCGTGATCAACTGGAACCTCGCCCTCGACCGGGACGGCGGCCCCCACCAGGGTCACTGCACCAACCGCTGCAACGGCGTCGTGGAGATCGCCGGGGGTGACGTCACCCGCAACGCCGAGTACTACGTGCTCGGGCACGTCACCAAGTTCGTCAAGCCCGGCGCCACCCGCATCGGCTCCACCAGCCAGGGCGCCGGAGGCGTGCAGAACGTCGCCTTCCAGAACCCCGACGGCACCCGCGCCGCCTACGTCGTCAACACCGCCGCGAGCGCCCAGCGGTTCTCCCTCACCGACAACGGCAAGTCCCTCACCTACACCCTGCCCGCCGGTGCCGTCGCCACCTTCACCTGGAACGGCACCGACACCCCGGCCGGCCCGATCGACCCCGCCGCCTGGTACCGGGTCGCCAACGCGGGCGGCGGGGCCTGCCTCGACGCCGCCGACTGGGGCACCGCCGACGGCACCGCCCTGCAGCAGTGGGCCTGCGGCACCGGCGCCAACCAGTTCTGGCAGTTCCGGCCCACCGGCGACGGCCACTACCAGGCCGTCAACCGCCACAACGGCAAGGTCTGGGACGTCGACGGCGGCCCCGGCGCCACCGCCGACGGCACCCGGGTCCATCTGTGGGCGTACGCGGGCGGCACCAACCAGCAGTGGCGCCCCGAGAGCACCGGCACCGCCGGACGGTACCGCTTCGTCGCCCGGCACAGCGGCAAGTGCCTCACCGTCGACAACGGCTCCACCGCCGACGGCGCACGCCTGTCCCAGCAGCCCTGCTCCGGTTCGGCCGCCCAGACGTTCACCCTGACCGGCTGAACCGCGGCGTCCGCCGGCCGGCGCGGCTCACAGCCGTTTGACCGCCACCTCGTCCTCGTCCGGCTCCGGTCCCGCGCCCTCCGCCTGGGCCCGGCGCAGCCGCAGCCGGTCGAGGCGCGAGATGACGGGGGTGGCACTCACCCCGTGCAGGGTCACGGAGGCCAGCACCGTGAAGGTCACGACCGCCCACAGCTGCCCGGCCGGGACGCCGAAGCCGGGGTGGCCGAGCGCGTGGGCCAGATAGAACAGCGAGCCGATGCCGCGGATCCCGAAGAAGGCGATCACCAGGCGCTCCCGGGGACCGGCGGGGGTACGGAACTGGGCGGCCCACGCGGCCAGCGGCCGCACCGCCAGCAGCAGCAGCAGTCCGACGACCGCGCCCTGCCAGGTCAGCGGCGCGAGACCGCCCTGGGCCACGAACACACCGAGCAGGAACAGCAGTGCGGCGGTCAGCAGCCGCTCCACCTGCTCCACGAAGTCGTGCAGCACCCCGTGGAAGCCGTGAGCGCGCTCCGCCGCACGGATCCGGCAGGCGGTGACGAAGACCGCCAGGAAGCCGTAGCCGTGCACCAGCTCCGTCACCCCGTAGGCGAGGAACGTGGCGCCGATGGCGACGAAACCCTCGTGATGCTCGGACAGCCGCATCGCCCGCCATCCCGCCCGGAAGAACAGCCAGCCGAGCAGCGAGCCGACGGCAAGGCCCGCCGTCACGCCCACCACGCACTTGTACCCGACGTCGACCAGGACCCAGTGGGCGATCCCCCCGCCGGTCATCCGCCCGCCCGCGGCGGCGGCGAGCGCCACGGCGGCCAGGACGAAGGGGAAGGCGAGGCCGTCGTTCAGCCCGGCCTCGCTGGTCAGCGTGAAGCGCACCTCGTCCTCGTCGTGCTCCGCGTCGGTGGGCGCGCCCACCCGTACCTCCGAGGCGAGCACCGGATCGGTCGGCGCGAGCACGGCCGCCAGCAGCAGCGCGGCGGCCGGCGGCCAGCCCAGCAGGCCCCAGGCGAGACCGCCCACGGCCGCGATGGTCAGCGGCATGGTGATGCCGAGCTGCCGCCAGGTGGCCCGCCAGTGCCGGCGGCCGAAGGGCCGGTTCAGGGCGAGACCGGCGCCCATGAGCGAAACGATCACACAGACCTCGGTGACGTGCTCCACCCACGCCCGGCCCGACACCGGGTCGATGTCGGGCAACGGCAGCGGCAGCAGCTGGAGACCGGCTCCGCAGACGAGGAACACCAGAGGCAACGACAGCGGTCTGCGGGCCACCACCCGGGGCAGCACGGCCGCGCCGAGGGCACCGGCTCCGAGGAGGGCGAAGAAGAAGTCGGGGGAGGTCACCGCTCACGTGTGCCCGGAGCAGACCGGAGGCACGCCTTCCATCCGGCCGAAAAGTACCCCCGCGGCGTGAACGCCGCCGCGACGGCCGTGTCCGCCGGCCACCCCCTGCCCGACGGGGGCGGTGTCCTGACGGGGCCGGCCGCCTCGCTCTCCGCCTCCCTCTTCATGACGGTGATCCCGGTCCTCGAGCCCTGGGGGCCGACCCGCCGCGGCCGGCGCCTGCGGGCGGCCGCGGCGGGGGCCGGGCCCCGCCGGGCCGGCGCGCGTCCGACCACCGGCCCGGCGGTGCGCCCTCACCTCACAGGGTGCGCTCCAGCCGGCCGGCCATCAGCTGCACGAAGCGCGCCGGGTCCTTCGGCCGGCCGCCCTCCGCCAGCACGGCCAGGGCGTACAGGAGCTCGGCGGTCTCGGTGAGGTCCGAGCGGTCCTCACGCTCCCCGTACGCCTCGTTCAGACCCTTCACCAGCGCGTGGTCCGGGTTCAGCTCGAGGATGCGCAGGGCGCGCGGCACTTCCTGGCCCATGGCCCGGTACATGTTCTCCAGCGCCGGCGTGAGGCCGTCGGCGTCGGCGACGAGACAGGCCGGGGACACCGTCAGACGCGTCGACAGACGCACCTCCTTGACGTCCTCCTCCAGCCGCTCCCGCATCCAGCCGAGCAGACCCGCGTACTCCTCGGCCTGCTTCTCCCGCTCGCCCCCGTCCTCGTCGTCCTCGCGCGCGCCGAGGTCGATCTCGCCCTTGGCGATCGACCGCAGCCGCTTGCCCTCGAACTCGCCCACGGCGTCGGCCCACACCTCGTCGACGGGATCGGTGAGCAGCAGCACCTCGATGCCGCGCTCCCGGAAGGCCTCCATGTGCGGGGAGCTGTCGATGCTCTCCCGGGACTCGCCGGTGATGTAGTAGATGTCGTCCTGGCCGTCCGCCATCCGCTCCACGTACTGCTTCAGCGTGACCGTGCCGTCCTCGTCCCGCGTGGTCGCGAACGAGGTCACCGCGAGCAGCGCGTCACGGTTGTCCGGGTCGGTGACCAGCCCCTCCTTCAGCACCGCGCCGAACTCCCGCCAGAACGTGGCGTAGCGCTCGGCGTCGTCGGCCATCATGCCCTTGACCGACGACAGCACCTTCTTCGTGAGCCGGCGCTGCATCATCCGGATGTGCCGGTCCTGCTGGAGGATCTCGCGGGACACGTTCAGCGAGAGGTCCTGCGCGTCGACGACGCCCTTCACGAAGCGCAGGTAGGGCGGCAGCAGCTCCTCGCAGTCGTCCATGATGAACACGCGCTTCACGTACAGCTGCAGGCCACGCTTGAAGTTCTGGTTGAACAGGTCGTGCGGGGCGTGCGACGGGACGAACAGCAGGGCCTGGTACTCGAAGGTGCCCTCGGCCTGCAGCTGGATCGTCTCCAGCGGTTCGCGCCAGTCGTGGCCGATGTGCTTGTACAGCTCGTGGTACTCCTCCTCGGACACCTCCTCGCGCGAGCGTGCCCACAGCGCCTTCATCGAGTTCAGCGTCTCGGGCGCGGCCGCCTCGCCGTCCTCACCCCGCTCACCGACGAGCCGGATCGGCCAGGTGATGAAGTCGGAGTACCGCTTGACGATCTCCTTGACCTTCCACACCGAGGTGTAGTCGTGCAGCTGGTTGTCGGGGTCGGCCGGCTTGAGGTGCAGTGTGACCGAGGTGCCCTGCGGCGCGTCGTCCACCGCCTCGAGCGTGTACGTGCCCTCGCCGCGCGAGATCCAGCGCGTGCCCTGCCCCTCGCCCGCGCGCCGGGTGAGCAGGGTGACCTCGTCCGCGACCATGAAGCCCGAGTAGAAGCCGACGCCGAACTGGCCGATCAGCCCCTCCGCCCCGGCCGTGTCCTGCGCCTGGCGCAGCTCGCGCAGGAACTGGGCGGTGCCCGAGTTGGCGATCGTGCCGATGAGCTTGCCGACCTCGTCGTACGACATGCCGATGCCGTTGTCCCGCACGGTGAGCGTACGGGCGTCCTTGTCGATCTCGAGCTCGATGTGCAGGTCGGAGACGTCGGCGTCGGGGGCGTCGTCCCGCAGCGCGGCCAGACGCAGCTTGTCGAGCGCGTCGGAGGCGTTGGAGACGAGCTCGCGCAGGAAGACGTCCTTGTTCGAGTAGACCGAGTGGATCATCAGCTGAAGCAGCTGACGGGCCTCTACCTGGAACTCAAACGTTTCGGTCGGCATGGTTCGCGATTACCTCACTGGTCCATGAAGTGCCGGATACGGGCGCCCTTACCTTAATCAACACGGCGTCGTTCTCCGGCCCGACCCCGGAAATCGGTTCCGGTCGCCGCCGCGTACCGGAGGGGGCCAGGTCCGCGGGAGACCCCCTCCAGGGCGCGCACGTCCTGTTCGGCGCGGGCGAGGAGGACCGTCCCCCCGAGAGAACCGATCATGAGTGCGGCGAGCGGCTGGGCGCGCCCGGCGGGCACGCCCGGTGTCCGACGGGGCCCGGGCCGCCGCGCCCGTCCACCGGGCGAAGGCGGCGGACGCGGCCTCACGCGTCGACTCGGCGGAGTCCGCGCGGTCCACCGGGGCGGCGGCGACGGGACAGCCCCCGCCGAAGCCGGTGGCCCGGTACTCGTCGGTCCGCTGCCGGACCGTCTCGGCGAACGGTCCACCCGGCGTCGGCTCCGGCAGCGCGGCCGGGAAGCGGGCCACGCGGTCGCCCGCGTGGCGGACCGTCCGGCCCACCGCCTCGCCGACGAGCTGCCCCTCACCTCCCGGGAAGGAGTGCCGGAGCGATCCGCGCGCACCCGGACGCCTCCGCGGACGACCGGCCCCGAGTCCCGCCGGCAGTGGACGTCCGGCCGGAACGCAGGGCTCCGGTTGGGTTTCCCGGCCGGCGTGCGAGCATGGGGGAATGAGCATCCATCGCAGGAACAACATCCGTGTGACCGGACGCACCTCCGGCCCCACGGTCGTCCTGGCCCACGGATTCGGCTGCGACCAGAACATGTGGCGTCTGGTCGAGCCGGCCCTGGCCAAGGACTTCCGGGTGGTGCTCTTCGACTACGTGGGCGCCGGCCGCTCCGACCTGTCGGCCTGGACCGAGGAGCGCTACTCCTCCCTCGACGGCTACGCCCGTGACGTGGTGGAGGTGTGCGAGGAACTCGATCTGCGGGACGCCGTCCTGGTCGGTCACTCCGTGAGCGCGATGGTCGGCGTGCTGGCCGGGGCCGCGGCCCCGGAACGGATCGGCTCGCTGGTCATGGTGTGCCCGTCGCCGAACTACATCGACGAGGACGGCTACCGCGGCGGCTTCAGCGCCGAGGACATCGACGAACTCCTGGAATCGCTGGAGTCGAACTACCTGGGCTGGTCGGCGGTCATGGCGCCGGTGATCATGGGCAACCCGGACCGGCCCGAGCTGGGCGAGGAACTCACCAACAGCTTCTGCGCCACCGACCCGGACATCGCCCGGGTCTTCGCGCGCACGACGTTCCTGTCCGACAGCCGCAAGGACCTCGCGGGAGTGACCGTGCCCACGCTCATCCTGGAGTGCGAACAGGACGCCATCGCACCCCCGGAGGTCGGCGCGTACGTCCACTCCGCGATACCCGGCAGCCGGCTGGTCACGCTGGCCGCCACCGGGCACTGCCCGCAACTGAGTGCCCCGGAGGCCACCGCGTCGGCGATCTCGGAGTTCGTGGCGGACCTCACCCGATGAACAGAGCGGCTGGTGGGCCCGACGGGTCGGGCACGGACGTACCCGTCACCCGCGCCGCCTTCAGCGCGCTGCTGGAGGACTCAGTGGAGGATCTGTACGAATCGGCGCCCTGCGGCTATCTGTCGACCCTGATGGACGGCACCATCGCCAAGATCAACGCGACCCTGCTGGGCTGGCTCGGTCTCTCCGGCGAGGAGGTCGTGGGCCGGATGCGCTTCAGCGACCTGCTCACGGTCGGCGGCAAGCTCTACCACGAGACGCACTTCGCCCCCCTGCTGCGCATGCAGGGGCGTCTCGGCGGCATCGCGCTGGAGATGAAGACCGCGCAGGGGGCCCGGCTGCCGGTCCTGGTCACCTCGACCGTCAAGCGGAGCGACGACGGCGAGCCGATGCTGATCCGCACCACCGTCTTCGACGCCACCGACCGGCGCGCCTACGAGCAGGAACTGCTGCGCGCCCGCCGCGCGGCCGACGAGGCCCGCCGGCAGGCCGAGGACGACCGCGAGCGGCTGCGCGAGGCACTGGCCGTGCTCCAGCAGAGCCTGCTGCCCGCGATGCTGCCCGTCATCCCCGGCGTGGAGACCGCCTGCCACTACCACACGGCCTCCGCGATGGATCTGGGCGGCGACTTCTACGACCTGTTCCCCCTCGACGACAACCGGTTCGCCTTCTTCCTCGGCGACGTGTGCGGCAAGGGACCGCAGGCCGCCGCGCTGACCTCCCTCACCCGCTACACCCTGCGCGCCGCCGCGCTCCACGACGCGGACCCCGTCGCCAACCTGCGCATGCTCAACGCGGCCCTGCTGGACCGGTACACCGGTGACGATCCGCGGTACTGCACCGCCGTGGTCGGCGTGCTGGAACGCGCGGGTGACACCCTGCGCGTCGACCTGGCCTCCGGCGGTCATCCCCCCGCGCTGGTCCTGCGCGGGGACGGCCGCGCGGAGTACCTCTCCACCCGGGGCGGCATGCTCGTGGGCGCCTTTGCCGCCGCACAGTTCGTCCCGGCCCACGTCACCCTGCACCCGGGCGACACGCTGCTGCTGTACACCGACGGTCTCACCGAGGCCCGTACCGGACCCCGACGTGAACTCTACGGTTACGAGGCGCTGGAGTCCTTCGCCCAAGGTCTCGCCGCCTCGGGTCCGAGCCGTGTGATCGACGCCCTGACGCAGCTGCTGCGGGGTTTCGGCGACGGACTGGACGACGACACCGCCCTGCTCGCGATCGGCCTCCCCGCCCGCACCGACACGGGATTCGACACATCGGCATGAAGCTTTTGACGATCACCACGTCGCACGTCCCCACCGGCCCCGTCATCGAGGTCGCCGGGGACCTCGACTACACCAACGCGCAGCAGCTGCGCCGGGCGGCGCAGGCATGTGCCCTGCCGTCCGCCGGGTTCCTGACGGTGGACCTGGGCGAGCTGGCGTTCTGCGACTCGAGCGGCATCACCGCGCTGATCGCCGTGCGCAACCACGTCGTGTCGGCCGGGGGGCGGATGTCCCTGGTGGCCGTACCGGCCAACACGAGGCGCCTGCTGCAGATGGCCGGACTCGATCAGGTGTTCGACATTCACGGAGGCGTGGGGCCGGTCCGGGTCGCCGGGGACGCCTGACCGATCGCCTCCTCCGGCATATCTGTGATCGCCGGGTGACCGACTCCTCCAGCGCTCCCCGCCGGGACATCGACCGCCTGGCCGCCGCACCTCGGACCGGAGGCCCGCGATCCGTGGGCGTGCCCACCGCGCGCCGGGGCACCCGGCACCATGCCGCATCCACAGCCGGTCACCCGAGGACCGGCGGGAGGCGGTGCGGGACTACGGCGAGGAGCCGGCGGTGACGGTACGCATCGGGACCGAGGAGGAGTTCCACGTGGTGGACGTGGAGACCGGCCTCCCGATGCCCCGCGCCGACGCGCTGCTCGCACGGCTCGGCGGATCCGGCTTCACCCGCGAGCTGCACCGGACGGTGGTGGAGCACAACAGCCAGGTGCACGACACCCTCGACGACCTCCACGCGGACCTGTCCCGCTCCCGGCGCCGGCTGGCCTCGACCGCCGCCTCCCTGGGGCTGGCACCCGTGGCCGCCGGCACCGTCCCGCTGGCCGGCACGACCTCCGGCGACGTCACCGACGACCCCCGCTACCGGCGCATGGCCGACGACTACCGCCGGGTCGTCGACGAACAGCTCATCTGCAGCGCCCAGGTGCACGTCGACGTACCGGACCGGGACACCGCGGTGCGCGCCATGTGCCCGGTGTCGCCCTGGCTCCCGCCGCTGCTCGCCCTGACGGCCAGTTCACCGTTCTGGCTCGGCACCGACACCGGATACGCCGGCTGGCGCACCATGCTGTGGCAGCGCTGGCCGACCGCGGGACCCGTCGGCTGCTACGGGAGCGCCGCCGAGTACGACGCCGCCGTGGACGAGCTGATCGGCTCGGGGGTCATCACCGACGCCGGGATGCTGTACCACGACGTACGGCCGTCGGCGCATCAGCGCACACTGGAACTGCGCATCTGCGACGCCTGCCCACGGGTCGAGACCGTGGTGCTGGTCGCCGGCCTGTTCCGTGCCCTGGTGCGCGACGCCCTCGACCGTCTGGAGCGGGGGGAGGCCCCCCGGTGCGACGGACACCACGAGTGGCTGCGCGCCGCCGCCTGGCGGGCGGCGCGCTCCGGCCTCGAGGGACCGCTCGTCGATCCGCGGACCCGCCGCCCGGCCCCCGCCCCCGACGTGCTGCGCGCCATGCTGCACCGGCTGCGCCCGGCCCTCGAGGCGTCCGCCGACCTCGCCACCGTGCGCGGGCTGCTGGAGGAGGCCCTGCGGGAGGGGAGCGCGGCGCACCGGCTGCGGCGGACGGCGCGGCGCGAGGGCCTGGTCGCCGGCACCGCCGTGCTGGCCGCCGAGACCCGCGGCGGCCGTCTCCCGCCCGGAGCGTCCGGCCGGCGTGACCGGTGTCCCCCCGCCCCGCCGGACACCGCCCGGGCGCCCACTCCCACGGCCCCGGCGCCGCCGGCCGATCCGGCTGTCGGCCGGGCCCCGTGATGTCCGGGACACCTGTCACACTTCAGTGGCGTGCGGGGGAGCGATCCGGGTAGTCGCGCGATGTGATCGGTGAGTGAGGGCGGACCGGATGGAACCAGTTGTTCCTGTCGACCAAGGGGGCAGGGTGCAGGGCACACCGGGGCCGCGGGCTTCGTACGCCTTGGAGGAGGACGGCGCCTGGATAGCCCAGGCCCGCCGGTTCGCCGCCGCGTTCCTGGCCCGGGCGTGCGCCGAGGACGGCGTTCCGGTGTCCACGCGCGCCATGGAGATCACCCAGCTCGTGGTCAGCGAGCTGGTCACCAACGCCCGCAAGTACGCGCCGGGCCCCGTCGGGCTGGACCTGCGGATCTCCGGTGACGTGATCGAGGTGATCGTCCGGGACGGCAACCCCGTGCCGCCGGTTCCCCGGGACGCCGACCCGGGCCGGGTCGGCCAGCACGGACTGGAGATCGTGATGGCCGTCACCCAGGCCCTGCACGTACGGCGGGAACCGGCGGGCAAGAGCATCACGGCCCGCATCTCCCTGCTCGCCTGAGCCCCGGCCGGCGCAGGAGCCGGCTCACCCGCCGTCGGACCGGCGCTCGGCCGGCAACGGCTGTTCCGTCCAGATGACCTTGCCGTTCGCCGTGTACCGCGTGCCCCACCGGTCGGCGAACCGGGCGACGAGGAAGAGCCCGCGCCCGCCCTCGTCCGTGGTCGTCGCACGGCGCAGATGCGGGGAGGTGCTGCTGCCGTCGGACACCTCGCAGATGAGGGAGCGGTCCCGGATGAGGCGTACGCGGATCGGAGGCGACGCGTGGCGGACGGCGTTGGTGACCAGCTCGCTGATGATCAGCTCCGTGACGAAGGCCTCCTCCTCCAGGCCCCAGCCGGCCATCGTCCGGTTGACGGCCGCGCGCACCACGCCGACGGCGGACGGGTCGGAGGGCACGTCCCAGGCGGCGGCACGGTCGCCGTCCAGCGCGCGCGTACGGGCGATCAGCAGCGCGACGTCGTCACGGGGGCGCTCGGGCAGCAGCTCCCGCAGCACCGCGTCGCAGGTCTCCTCCGGGTCGCCGGCCGAGCCGGTCAGCGCCCGCCGCAGCAGTTCCAGACCCTCGTCGATGTCGCGGTGGCGGTCCTCCACCAGCCCGTCGGTGTACAGCACCAGGCTGCTGCCGGGCGGCAGCCGCAGCGCCGCGGTCTCGAACGGGAGACCACCGAGACCGAGCGGCGGACCGGCGGGTACGTCGAGGAACTCGGCCCGCCCGTCCGGATGGACGACGGCGGGCTGGAGGTGTCCGGCGCGGGCCAGGGTGCACCGTCCGGTCGACGGGTCGTAGATCACGTACAGGCAGGTCGCCCCGGTGACCGGCGCGATGTCGCCCTCCCCGCTCTCGTCCAGGTCGATCCTGGTGACGAGCTCGTCCATGTGCCACAGCAGCTCGTCGGGGGGCAGGTCGAGGGTGGAGAAGTTGTGCACCGCCGTGCGCAGCCGGCCCATGGTGGCGGCGGCGTGCAGCCCGTGGCCGACCACGTCGCCCACCACCAGCGCCACCCTGGCGCCGGGAAGCGGGATGACGTCGAACCAGTCGCCGCCGACCCCGCCGCGTCCCGCCTGCGCGGGCCGGTAGCGGTGGGCGACCTCGAGCGCGTTCTGCTCCGGCAGCGCGCGGGGCAGCAGGCTGCGTTGCAGCGTGGCCGCCATGGCGTGCTCGCGGGTGTAGCGGCGTGCGTTGTCGATGCTCACCGCGGCGCGGGCCACCAGCTCCTCGCCGAGCGCCACGTCGTCCCCGTCGAACGGCTCGGGCCGGCGTGAGCGCCAGAACGTGACCACGCCCAGGACGACGCCGCGGGCGCGCAGCGGCACCGCGATCAACGAGTGGATGCCGGACTCGACGACCTTCCGGGCCCGCTCGGGGTCCGGTTCGTGCCAGCCGCCGAAGCCGGTCATGTCGGGTTCCAGGACCGACCTGCCCGAGCGGAAACCGGCGCCCTGGGGCGTGGCGGGGGAGAAGCGGATCAGCTCGTCGAGCGGCAGGAACGGGATGTCGTCCCGGACGCCCCGGAACGCGATCCGGCGCAGCCCCGGGTCGCCCTCCGAGGGTTCCTCCCCGCGCAGCACGGGCTCCGCGAGATCGACGGCGGCGTAGTCGGCGAACCGCGGGACGGCGAAGTCCGCCAGCTCCTGCGAGGTGTGGACGACATCGAGGCGGCTGCCGATGCGCAGGCCGGCGTCGTACAGCAGCCGCAGCCGCTGCCGGGCCACATCGGCCCGGCCCGCGAGGTCCTGCAGCTCGGTGGTGTCCCGCAGGGTCACGACCGTGCCGGAGGGTCCGCCCTCCCGGTCGGTCGGGCGCTGGCTCACGGCCAGGAGCCGGCCCCGGGCGATGTACACCTCGTCGGTGGCCGCGCGGCCCTCGGCGAACAGCCGGGCCAGGTCGGGGTCGACCCCGGCGGCCGACGCGGTGCGTCCCTCCGCGTCCGGGGGCAGGTCCAGGAGCCGGCGGGCCTCGTCGTTGGCCAGGACCAGCCGGCGGTCGCCGCCGACGATCAGCACGCCCTCACGCACCGCGTGCAGCACGGCGTCGTGGTGTTCGTACATCCGTGTCATCTCGGCCGGTTCCAGCCCGTGCGTCTGCTGCCGCAGCCGCCGGCTGACCAGGCCCGTCCCCAGCACCGACAGCCCGAGGGCGACGCCGGTGGCACCGAGCAGGAGGGGCACCTGGTGATCGGCGGTCTCGCTGATCCGCTCCAGGGTGATGCCGGCGGAGACCAGCCCGAGCACGGCCCCGTCGGAGCCGGTGACCGGCACCACCGCCCGTGTGGACGGCCCGAGCGTGCCCGTGACGGTCTCCCGGACGGTGCCGCCGTCCGCCGCGGGACCGATGGTGCCGATGTAGCGCCGGCCGATCTGCTCCGGATCGGGGTGGGTGTGGCGGATGCCGCGGGGGGTCATCACGACGATGAAGTCCACCCCCGCGGCCCTGCGCGCCGCCTCGGCCCGCGGTTGCAGCACCGCGCTGGGATCCTCCGCGGTCAGCGCGCTCCGGACCCCCGGAGCCTGGGAGAAGGTCCACGCCACGGCGAGGGCCCGGTCGCGGGCCTCGCGCTCGCTGTCGGCGCGCGCCTGGAGCACGAGGGCCGCCGCCGCGGCGAGGGCGAGGAGGAGCACGATCACCACTTGCAGGGCGAACACCTGGTGGGCGACGGGGCGCGCGGTCACCACCGGGCGGAGGCGGCCGAGGAAACCGGCCATGACACTTTTCTAGCATCGCCGCTCGGGCGGGCGCGAACGGTCGGGGCGGCCGCCCCGGCGCCCCCGCGCGCGGCCGGCCCCGCGCGTCCCGTCGTACGGGCACCGGGCGCACCGGCGCATCCGCCGGGCCGCACTGGGCGGATCGAGTGACGGGCCGCGCCGACGGCCGACGCGCGACGGCACCCGGCCCCCGTCCCGGCTCCCGTGCAGCCGCACCGCCTCCTCGACGCGCTCGCCGGCCGACAGCTCCCCGGCCACCCGGGGCCGTGTGTGCGAGGGCCCGGAGGGGTCGTGTTCCGGCCCGCTGTTCACCGGACCGGGCCCGGCCGGAACAATGGTGTCCGCGACGGGGTTCTCACCGGTGGACGCCGCAGGACACGTGGGAGAGGGAGAAGGGCGACGAGATGACGAGGACCGAGGAGAGGGCACTGCTCGCGGGCGGCTGCTTCTGGGGCATGCAGGAGCTGATCCGCACGTTCCCGGGCGTGCTGAGCACGCGGGTGGGATACAGCGGCGGTGACGTGCCGAACGCGACGTACCGCGACCACGGCACCCATGCCGAGTCGATCGAGATCACCTACGATCCCGCCGTCACCGACTACCGCACGATCCTGGAGTACTTCTTCCAGATCCACGACCCGACCACGAGGGACCGGCAGGGCAACGACATCGGGCTGAGCTACCGCTCCGCCGTCTTCTACCTCGACGACGAACAGAAGCGCGTCGCCGAGGACACGATCGCCGACGTCGACGCGTCGGGGCTGTGGCCGGGTCCCGTGGTGACCGAGGTCGCGCCGGCGGGCCCCTTCTGGGAGGCCGAACCGGAGCACCAGGACTACCTCCAGCGCTACCCGGACGGCTACACCTGCCACTTCGTACGCCCCGACTGGCGTCTGCCGAAGCGCGCGGAGGTCTGAGCGGCTCCGCTCCCGCTCCGCCCCCGTGCGGAGCGGGGGCGGAGCGCCGGTCAGCCGAACTGCCCCGGCCGGTAGTCGCCGGCCGGCTGCTGGTTGATGACGTTGATGCGGTTGTAGGCGTTGATGACGGCGATGAGGGAGATCAGGGCGACGAGCTGGTCCTCGTCGTAGTGCTCGGCGGCGGCGGCCCAGGCCCCGTCGCTCACTCCGCCGGCCGCGTCGGTGATCCGGGTGCCCTGCTCCGTCAGCTCCAGCGCGGCGCGCTCGGCCTCGGTGAAGACCGTGGCCTCCCGCCAGACGGCCACCAGGTTCAGGCGGACCGAGGTCTCCCCGGCGGCGGCGGCGTCCTTGGTGTGCATGTCGGTGCAGGCGCCGCAGCCGTTGATCTGGCTGGCGCGGATCTTCACCAGCTCCTGGGTGACGGACGGCAGCGGGGAGTCCGTCACCGCCCTGCCCGCCGAGTTGATGTGCTTCAGCACCTTGGCCGCGAGGGGGTTGCCGAAGAAGTTGACACGCGCGTTCATGAGGATCTCCTTGCCGACTGTGTGGTGACACCGCACTGACGGACCGGATCCGCGAGGTGTGACAGGAATGCGAGTGTGACGTACGTCTCTTCGTCGGCCGGTGCCGTGCGCCGGGCCGACCGCCGGGCACCGGACGACCGATAGCCTGGCCGCGTGAACGGGGAGCGGAGCGTCGGTGAGTGAGCGTCGGGAGCGCGACTGGACGGACATGACGCCCGGGGATTTCGACCGAGACGCTCCGCTGTGCCTCAATGTGGGGACCGGCCCCGTCGTGGTGCCGGCCGAGCCGGACGAGTGCGGCACGGCGCCGCTGTTCGGGGAGGCGACCCCGGCGCGGCGCACCGACTCCCGCCGTGCCCCGCGCCGGACCGCCCCCGCCGAACAGGGGCAGTTGTTCTGAGTCCGGCGCGGGGCGTCACCCTCAGGGGAACCGGGTGACCTTGGACGGGACGGTGTCCGTGCCCGACGTGGGCGCGCCCGTGTCATTGATGACGTGGCGGTACTGCCCCTTGCCGCCGAGCGAGACCACCTGCAGGTGCCGCATCCTGATGCCGGGTTTCACCGGCACCTGGAATCCGTGGTGCTGCACGATGGTGTCGTCGGAGGTGTAGTTGCAGTAACTGCCGAGCGCCCAGGCCTCGTGCTCGTTCACCGAGTCGGCGACCTTGTAGGCCGCGTATCCGACGATGCCGTCATGGGTGATGGCGGCCTCGTCGGGGGCGTCGTAGGCCTTCTCGTTCTGGAAGAAGATCGTACGGCCGCGCTCTCCGTTCCAGACGACGTCGTACTTGTTGAAGTGCTCGACGAACAGGCCCGTGGTGAGGACGTCGTCGCCGTTGACGCGCAGGCCGTAGTCGGCGCGGTTGGTCTCCCAGCCGACGCCCTCGCCGTGGTCGGCGCGCCAGATCCAGGTGTGGTCGATCAGCACGTCGTCGCTGTTGACCACGACCGAGTCGGTGGCGCGGCCGGGACCCGCTCCGCCGATGCGGACGAAGACGTCCTGCATCGTGGTGGGGTTGGCCGAGTGGTCGGCGGAGGCGCCGTCGGGGCCGATCCGCAGCAGCGTGTCCGAGTTCTGCGGTCCGGCGTCGATCAGGAAGCCGGCGAGCCGGACGCCGTCCACGTCCGCCACGTGCATGGCGTCGACGCCGCCGTCCGGGATGATCGTCGCCAGCCCGAGACCGAGCACCACGGTGTTGGCCCGGTCGACCTCGATGGTCCGGTCGATGTGGTAGACACCCGGCGTGAACAGCAGGTTGAGGCCCTGGTCGAGCGCGGCGTTGATGGTCGCCGCCGTGGCGCCCGGCTTGACCACGTAGAACCGGTCGAGCGGAAGGGACGTGCCGCCCGCGTTGGCGGGCCAGGACACACCGCGGGAGCCGGTGCGCTTGGCGGGCACGAACACCTTGTACTCGTTGCCGTCCAGGTAGAGGAACGGCTTCTCGCGGGAGATCGGGGTGGTGTCGAACGTGGTGTACGGGCCGGTGTCGAAGTTGGTCGCCGGAGCGCCCTGGACGCCGGTGAACGTCATGTTCCACACGCCGTTGGTCCAGCCGCCGACGCTGCTGTCCCGGGTGTACCACTGCTGCTGGGAGTACGGGCCGACGGTGCCGTCGATCTTCGAGTCGGCGATGTAGCCGCCGGAGGCCCAGCCGTAGCCGTTCGGGGCGAGGTTGAGACCGCCCTTGACGTGGATCCGGCGGAACGGGGCGGCCTGGGCGACCGCCCACCGGTTGGTGCCGTTGACCGGGTTGATGGCGAGGTTCTCCGCCGAACGCCAGAAGTTCTGCGTGGCGTTGCCGTTGAACCAGCCGGCGTCCACGGTGATGTCACCGTTGATCTGGACGTCGTCGGGGTTGAGGCCGAGCCCGGAGACCGAGGTGTAGAAGCCGAGTTGGGCGTTGATGTTGTCGTACGTGCCCGGCTTCAGCAGGAACTGGTAGCGCCCGCTGCCGAACTGGCTCTCCTCCTGCTGGGCGAAGACCTGGTCGAACTTCTGCTGCAGACCCGGCGTCGACGGGTCCACGACGATGACGTTGGGTCCCAGGTCGCCGCCGCCCTCGATCGGACCGGTGCCGTCCGAGGCGGTGTGCACGGCGACCTCCCACAGGGAGTAGCCGTACCCGGTGGCGCGGGCCGTGCCGAGGACGCGGACGTACCGGCCCGAGCCGCTCACCTCGTAGGAGGCCCGGCCGCCGGTGGCGCCGGTCACGGACGTGAGCGTGCTCCAGTTCAGGCCGTCGGCGGAGGCCTCGATCCGGAAGTCCTTGGCGTAGGCGGCCTCCCAGTTCAGGTCGACCTTGCACAGGTCCTGCACCCGGCCCAGGTCGACCCGCACCCACTGCGGGTCCGAGGCCTGGCTCGACCAGCGGGTGCCGGCGTCACCGTCGAAGGCGGCCGAGGCGGGGGTGCCCGCGTTCTCCGTGGAGGAGGCGGCGGCGGGCTTGCCCCGGGCCGCGTCGGCGGCCGAGCAGGCGGCGGGCGGGGCGGCGCCGCCGGTGCCGAAGACCTGGAACTCCCACAGGGAGTAGCCCCAGGCGGTGGCCCGGTCCAGGCCCTGCATCCGGACGTAGCGGGCCTGTCCCGACACGTTCACGGTGTCGGTGCCGCCGTCGCTCCCGGTCACGGTCCCGGCGTCGGCCCAGCCGCTGCCGTCCTGCGAGAGCTGGATCCTGTAGTCCTTGCCGTGGGCGGCCTCCCAGTTCAGGACGACCCGGGAGACGGACGCCACGGTGCCGAGGTCGACCTGCAGCCACTGGTCGTCGCTCGCGGCCGACGACCACCGGGTGCCCGTGTCGCCGTCCACGGCCCCGCTCGCGGGCGTTCCGGCGTTCTCGGTCGAGGAGGCGGTGGCCGTCCTGCCCTGGGACAGCAGGGCCTCGGCGGCCGCGGCCGGGGTCTGTGCGGCGGGCAGGGTGACGAGCGCCGCCGTGGCGACCAGCGCCGCTCCGAGGGCTCCGCGTCTCAGACGGCTCGATTGCTTCGGATGTCTCATGCGTCAGCCTTCCGCTGGTGCGGTGTCGGGGATGCGGGCGAGCCCGCGTGCGCGCGGGCCGTGCCGTCCGGGCGGCGGGTGGCGCGAGCGCCCGGCTCTTCGTGGGTGAGGGCATGCCGGAGGACGAACACGACCGCACGGCCGCTTAGTTCAGGCTTTGATTTAAGTGGTGAGACATTGCCCGGGCAAGCCCCTGGACGGGAATTGGTGAACCGGCTCCCGTCCGGCCGGTCGCGGCGGTCCAAAACTTCATGCCTTGACTCCCGGCCCCGGGGTAGGCGGGCGTGGCGGCCGGATCCGGCGAGGGAGGGCGGACAGGGGTGTGCGGGGCGCGGGTGCTGCGGGGCCGGCGGTCCACCCCGGCGGGGCGGGCGCCGCTGCGGCGGTGGCCGCCCCGTGAGATGCCGACGCGAACCGATGCCCTTTTCATGCCGTACGCCCTGTCGGGCCGCCCGCAGTCGGCAACCGAACACCCGGGCCGCCGTCCGCGGCCCGGCCCGAAGCGGAGGAGTGTCACCCCATGAGCGAGGCCCATCCCGTCAAGCGGGCAGCGAAGAAGATCACCGACAACCTGCGGGAAGCCGGCTCCTCGCCGGCGGACGGGATCCCCGGCAGGCCGGCCTCCGAGTCGCCGGGCGTGGCCGAGCCGACCGAGCCCCGCGAGCCGCTGCCGCCGAAGCCGGACCAGAGCGGCCCGGACACCGTGTCGCCCACCGGCCGGCCCACCGGGGCCGACCAGGCCCGGGTGGCCCAGTCCGGGAGCCGGCTGACGAACGCGCAGGGCACGCGGCTGTACGACACCGACCACTCGCTGAAGGCGGGCCCGCGCGGCCCCGTGCTGCTCCAGGACCACCACCTGCGCGAGAAGATCATGCACTTCGACCACGAGCGCATCCCGGAGCGCGTGGTCCACGCCCGCGGCGCGGGCGCGCACGGGGTCTTCCGGAGCTATGGCACGGCCGCCCCGGTGACCAAGGCGGGATTCCTCGCCGCGGACGTCGAGACACCGGTGTTCGTGCGCTTCTCCACGGTGGTCGGTTCGCGGGGATCCGCGGACACCGTCCGCGACACCCGCGGGTTCGCGACGAAGTTCTACACCAGCGAGGGCGTCTTCGACCTGGTCGGCAACAACATCCCCGTCTTCTTCATCCAGGACGCCATCAAGTTCCCGGACGTCGTCCACGCCGCGAAGCCGCATCCCGACCGGGAGATCCCGCAGGCGCAGAGCGCGCACGACACCTTCTGGGACTTCGTCTCGCTGCACACCGAGGCGACCCACCACACCCTCTTCTTCATGGGTGACCGCGGCATCCCGCGCTCCTACCGGATGATGGAGGGCTTCGGCGTCCACACCTTCCGGCTGGTGAACGCCGAGGGCGCCACGACGCTGGTGAAGTTCCACTGGAAGCCGAAGCTGGGCGTGCACTCCCTGGTGTGGGACGAGGCACAGCTCATCAACGGCGTCGACCCCGACTTCCACCGCCGGGACCTGGCCGACGCGATCGAGGCGGGCGCGTACCCGCAGTGGGAGCTGGGCATCCAGATCTTCCCCGACACCCCGGAGCAGACCTTCGAGGGCATCGACCTGCTGGACCCGACCAACATCGTCCCCGAGGAACTCGCCCCGGTGCAGCCGGTCGGGCTGCTGACCCTGAACCGGAACCCGTCCAACTTCTTCGCCGAGACCGAGCAGGTCGCCTTCCACGTCGGCCACCTCGTGCCCGGTATCGACGTCACCGACGACCCGCTGCTCGCGGGGCGGCTGTTCTCGTACCTCGACACGCAGATCACGCGCCTGGGCGGCCCCAACTTCCCGCAACTGCCCATCAACCGGCCGCAGGCGCCGGTCAACGACATGCTGCGCGACGGCATGCACCAGACGGCCGTGCACCGGGGCGTGGCGCCGTACCGGCCCAACTCCCTCGACGGCGGCTGCCCGTTCACCGCGGGCGCGGACGCGGGCGCGTTCGTCGAGGCGCCGGTGCGCATCCCGGAGGCGTCGAAGGTGCGCGAGGCACCGGAGTCGTTCGCGGACCACTTCAGCCAGCCCCGCCGGTTCTGGCTGAGCATGAGCCCCGTGGAGCGGGAGCACATCATCGGCGCCTACACCTTCGAACTGGCCAAGTGCTACGAACAGGCCATCAGGGAACGGACGCTTCAGGTCCTGGCCAACATCGATCCCGAGCTGTGCGCCGGTGTCGCCGCGGGCCTGGGCCTGCCCGCTCCGGAGCCCACCGTGCCGCTCGCCGACGTCCGGCCGAGCCCGGCCCTCTCGCAGATCGGGGGGACCTGGCCGGTGGACGGCCGCGTCATCGGCATCGTCGCCGCCCCGGACGGCGACCTCGACGGTGTCCACGCGGTACGCGACGCGGTGCTCGAAGGGGGCATGATCCCCCTGGTCGTGGCGCCGACCGGAGGCACGCTCGGCACCGGCCGGAGCGCGCTGACGGCGCAGCGCAGCTACGTCACCGCGCGGTCCGTCGAGTTCGACGCCGTGCTGCTGGCGGGCACGCCGGCCGTCGGCGACGACGCCTACGGCGCACGCGACGCCAAGGGCGTCCCCTCCGCCGCGCAGCTGACGGCGACCGACCCGCGGATCACTCTGCTGCTGTCCGAGGCGTTCCGGCACGGCAAGGCGATCGGGGCGTGGGCGGGCGGCGAGGCCACCCTCGAAGCGGCCGGCGTCCCCGCCGGCGCACCCGGCATCGTGATCGCCGACTCCGGCCCCGCCGCCCTCGAGCGGGTCCGCGAGCTGCTGGCCTCGCACCGGGTCTGGGAGCGCTTCGCCACCGGGTCCTGACGCCCCGCGTCCCACGCGGAGTGCCGGCGCCGCTCCGCGCCGCGTCCGGTCGGCGGCGCGGTGGGGCCGCTCCCGCGGCGCCGTTCCACGGCGGGGGGGGGGAGTGCCCCGCCGCACGGCGGGACCGCGGGGCATCGCCTCACCGTCGTACAGTGGGAGGGACGGGCGTGCCCCGCCGGCTCCGCCACGGCCGGCCGGCGGGCATCCCGTACCGCCTCCCCGTCCGAGAAGCCGGCGCGCACATGCACTCCCACCCCTCCCCGCCCCACGGTTCCCAGGAACCGCTCTTCGGCCTCGACGCGATGGCGCGGGGTCCCCGGCCCGAGCCGGCCCCGTCCGGCGGCGCCTTCCGGGACTCCGCGCAGGCGCGCCGCCTCCTCGCGATCCGGGAGATCCACGCCGAGCCCGCCGCCGCCGCGTCCCCCCGCGGCCGGCAGATCATCGCCCGCTTCCCCGAGGCCCGGCTGATCGAGGTGGACTCCCACTGGCGCGTCCCCGAGCTGCACGGCAACGAGGGCAGCGCCGACCGCTGGATGCGGATCAAACGCGAGACCCTGGTGCTCGGCGTGAAGAAGACCCTCACCACGCGCCCCAACGGCCGCTCCG
The DNA here is from genome assembly GCF_043076215.1 of Streptomyces sp. NPDC016640. Classification (NCBI taxonomy): domain Bacteria; kingdom Bacillati; phylum Actinomycetota; class Actinomycetes; order Kitasatosporales; family Streptomycetaceae; genus Streptomyces; species Streptomyces sp. NPDC016640. The sequence goes on along the minus strand of NZ_JBIBRG010000013.1, from coordinate 49,751 downwards.
CCGACTGGATCGCCCCCGGCCCGTCCAACGGCTGCGCCCTGTCCTGCGTGTACTGCTACGTCCCCCGCCGCAAGGGCTTCGCCAACCCGATCACCGTCTTCACCAACATCGACCGCATCATCGCCCACCTCGGACGTCACATCGCCGCCCAGGGGCCCAAGCGGGAGCCCAACCAGTGCGACCCCGAGGCGTGGGTGTACGACGTCGGGGAGAACGGCGACTGCTCCGTCGACGCCCTGATCTGCGACAACACGGCCGACCTGGTGCGTGCCTTCCGTGACTGGCCCACCGCCAAGGCGTCCTTCGCGACCAAGTACGTCAACCCCGACCTGCTGGGACTCGACCCGCGCGGCCGCACCCGCGTCCGGTTCTCGCTGATGCCGGCCGACGACTCGCGCCTGCTGGACCTGCGCACCAGCGCCGTCGACCGGCGGATCGCCGCCGCCGCGGACTTCCTCGACGCCGGGTACGAGGTGCACTTCAACCTCTCACCCGTCGTCGTCCGCCCCGGCTGGCAGGACGACTGGGCGCAGCTGTTGCGGTACATGGACGACGTACTGCCGCAGCGCGTCAAGCGGCAGGCGCTGGCCGAGGTCATCATGCTCACGCACAACGCGGACCTGCACGAGGTCAACCTCCGCTGGCACCCGCGCGGCGAGGACGTGCTGTGGCAGCCCGAGACGCAGGAGACCAAGCGCTCCCAGAACGGTGCCCTGAACCTCCGCTACCGCGCCGACGTCAAGCGCCGGGCCCTCGCGGAACTGCGCGAGCTGGTCACCCGGCACGCGCCCTGGCTCGGTGTCCGGTACGCCTTCTGACGGCGGCCCGACGGCAACGCTCCGGCGTTGTCGCAGGTCACCGCCCGGTAACGGAAATCAGGCTGGGGCAGCCCGGCCAAGCGATTCCTGCTGAGGAGACGGCCCCGGACCTGCGTGGTCACGCGCTGCCGGCCGCGGACGCGACCGTGGCGCACGACGGCGCCGGCGTCGTGGGTGACCCGTGCCGGACGCCGCCGGTCCGTCGGGCGGCGGCGGCCGGCACGGTGAGCGGGAGGATCAGCCGAAGGCCTTGACGGCCTGGTAGTACGTCCACGCGGTGCTGTCGCAGGCGTTCTTCGTCGCGCCGCTGTAACGGGCGCAGACGCGCTTGAGGTCCTCGTGGAAGGCGTTGTCCAGGCGCGCCTTGTTGGCGCCGAAGGTGCCCATGGCCTTGTAGTTGCGGTAGCCGAAGTCGTGCCGGGCACACGATGCCGAGAAGGGGAAGCCGAACGGGTTGTCGGGGGAGGTCGAGCAGTAGTCGGTGCTCCAGTTGAATCCGTAGGCGGCCCAGGCGGACTGGTTGGCCCGGGCCGCGGCCCAGAGGTTGTGGCTCGACGCGCTGGTCTGCGTCCAGCCGGCGAGGACCTGGGCCTTGTCGGCGGGCGCGGCGTCGGCGGCCGTGGCGGTGGCGAGAACCGTGGCCAGGGCCAGGGCCGGGGCGGCGAGCGCGGTGGCGATTCTGCGGGTCATCCCAAACCTCCATGGAGCTGCGGTCCGACCACCGGGCCGCAGGTGCATGACAAGACAATGCCAGGTGCCGATGTCCTTTCACACCGCCCCGGCGCCAATGATCCGTTAACTTTCGGCTCGCCCGCCGATGCGCCCGGCGCCGTCCTGCCGGGCCCGCGGCGCACCCCGCCGCGGGTGCCGGTGGTCATCGGCGTCGACACCTCCGGCTCGGGAACCCCGGCCGCGTCCCGGACCACCCGCCCGACCGGGCCCGCGCCGTGACCATCGGGCCGGGGCCCGGTGAGCGGCGGCGGGGCCCGGCCCGGTGCGCGCGGTACCCGGCGGCCGACGCGGACCGGTCACCGGCGGGCAGGCGATCCGGTCAGTCCGTCACGTCCGTGACCCTCCAGCGCTGATGGGCACCGGAGTTGGGCTGCCAGGTGGTGACCGCGGCGCCCTCGTGCGTGGCCTGGCCGCCGACCTCCAGGAGGCGTCCGGTGGCCGCGTTGACCAGGGTCCGGGTGCCGTCGCCCGTGGTGGACATGATCCACTCGGCGGCCCCGGTCGCCAGGGCGGTGAGGCCGGCGGCGGTGAGGAGCCGTCTGCTGCGGGTGCGGCGTGCCATCGGTGTGCCCCCGACATCGAGGTGTGTGGTCACGCTCTGGTGGACCCTCCCGCCGGGTTGGCCGCCGGCGGGAGGGGACGGCCCCCGGGACGGGTGCGTGCCGTCCCGGGGAGCCGAAGGGGTCTCAGGCGACCGGCTGCCGCAGTACGGCGACCGCGCGGGGCCCGAGGGTGAGGGCGCCGTCGGCGCCGGTGGTGCCGACGAGTACCTCTCCGGCGAGGCCCCGGACCGGAACGGTCCCGTCGGTCCGGTTCACCAGGAACAGGAACCGTCCGCCGGGGCCCCGGCGCACGGCCGGCTCGACCAGCCCGCGGATCTCGGCGGGCAGTTCGCTCTCCACCCCGGTCGCCGCCAGCAGCCTGGGCAGCAGGGAGGTGAGCCCGTCGACGCCGAGCCGGGTGGAGACGTACGCGGCCGAACCGGAGCCCGCCGGCCGCCGGGTGACCGCGGGCCGGCCGGCCTGGAGGCCGGTGCGGTAGCGGGCCACGACCTCGGTGTCGGCGGCGGTCACGGTGATCCGGTCGGTCCACAGCGTGCCGGTCGTGGCGTCGTCGAGTTCGACGCCGACGCCGGGGAGCAGCGGGCCGAACTCCTCGATGCGGATCCCGAGCAGGTCCCGCAGGGCGCCCGGGTAGCCGCCGAGCCAGACGTGGTCGTGCTCGTCGACGACACCGGAGAAGTACGTGGTGATGAGGTGGCCGCCCTGTTCGGCGTACCGGGTGAGCGTCTTGGCCAGGCCGGCGGGGACCAGGTGCAGCACGGGCGCGACCAGCACCTGGTGGCGGTGCAGATCGGCCCGGGTGGTGACGAGGTCGGCGCGGATGCCGAGGGCCAGGAGGGCCGCGTACCAGTCGAGCGCCTCCTGCCGGTAGTCGAGCAGGGAGGTGGGGTGCGAGTCCTGCTCGCTCGCCCACCACGACTCCCAGTCGTAGAGGATGCCGATCCGCGCGGGCTCCCGCTCGGTCCCGGCGACCGGGGCGAGCGACTTCAGGGTGGCGCCGAGCTCGGCCACGGCGCGGAACAGGTCGCTGTCCGCACCGGCGTGCGGGACCATCGCGGAGTGGTACTTCTCGGCGCCCGCCGCCGACTGCCGCCACTGGAAGAAGCAGACCGCGTCCGCTCCGTGCGCGACGTGCAGCAGCGAGTCGCGGGCCAGGTCACCGGGGCGCTTGGGCACGTTGACGGGCTGCCAGTTGACGGCGCTGGTGGAGTGCTCCATCAGGAACCAGGGGCGCCCGCCGGAGATGCCGCTGGTGAGGTTGGCGGAGAAGGACAGCTCGTCGCGGTCGTGCGGGCCGGGGTGCACGTAGTGGTCGTTGGAGACGAAGTCGATCTCGTCGGCCCAGTCGGGGTAGTTCATGCCCTTCGTGCCGCCCATCACCATGAAGTTGGTGGTGACCGGGACGCCCGGCGTGATCTCCCGCAGGATCTCCCGCTCGGCGCGCAGATGGTCCCTGAGCGCGTCCGAGGAGAACCGCTTGAAGTCCAGCTGCTGGGTGGGGTTGGGATGGGAGGCGGCCAGGCGGGGCGGCAGGATCTGGTCCCAGTCGGTGTACCGCTGGGACCAGAAGGCCGTGCCCCAGGCGCTGTTGAGCGCGTCCACCGTGGTGTAGCGGGCGCGCAGCCAGTCCCGGAAGGCGCGGGCCGCGTCGTCGGAGTAGTCGTAGACGTTGTGGCAGCCCAGCTCGTTGTTGACGTGCCAGGCGACCAGCGCGGGGTGGCCGGCGTAGCGGGTGGCCAGCTCCCGCACCAGGCGCAGGGCGTACCGGCGGAAGACCGGCGAGGTGGGACGCCAGTGCTGGCGCGCCCCCGGCCACAGCGTCTCGCCGGTGGCCGTGACGGGGAGGATCTCCGGGTGGGCCGTGGTGAGCCACGGCGGCGGGGAGGCGGTGGCGGTGGCCAGGTCGACTCCGACGCCGCCCTCGTGCAGCAGGTCCAGGACCTCGTCGAGCCAGCCGAATTCCCAGGTGTCCTCGGCCGGCTGGATACGGGCCCAGGAGAAGATCCCCACGGACACGAGGTTCACGCCGGCCTCGCGCATCAGCCGGACGTCCTCCTCCCACACGGAGCGGGGCCACTGCTCGGGGTTGTAGTCGGCGCCGTAGACGAGACGGGGGGCGGGATCACCGTCCGCCCCGCCGGCGCGGGACAGGAGGGTGGAGATCATGGCGGTCCTTCCGGTGTGGGGGCCGCCGGGCGGCGCGGGGTGTGCGCGCCGCCCGGCGTGCTGCTTCTCGACGGCTACTTCTCGACGGTGAAGCCCTGCTCGTTGCCGTACTCGACGGAGGCGTCCTGCCAGGTCTTCAGGCCCTCGGTCAGCGTGGTGCCCGAGACGTAGGCCTTGCCGACGGTGTCGTTGAAGATCGAGTTGGCGTACACCTGGTACGGCAGGTACGACCAGTCGTCGGCGACGTTCGCGGCGGACTCGGCGAAGATCTTGTTGGCCTGCTGTCCGCCGAAGTACGGGAACTCGGTGTTCTGGAACGCCTGGGAGTTCAGCTGCGCGGTGGTGGCCGGGAAGGCGCCGCCCTCCACGCGCGTGTCCACGCCCTTGCCGGAGTTGGCGTACTCGACGAAGGCGTAGGCGAGCGCCTCGTTGCCGCCGAGCTCGGGCAGGGTGAGGGCGCTGCCGCCGTTCTCCGCGCTCGCCCTGCCGCCCGCCTGCCACTGCGGCAGCGGGGCGACGCGCCAGTCACCGGCGGCGTCCTTCACGCCGGAGGCGAGGTTGGCGGGCATCCAGGCGCCGATGGCCAGGGTGGCGATGGTGCCGTCGCCGAGACCCCTGTACCAGTCGTCGGACCAGCTGGTGACGGGCGCGACCAGCTTCTCGTCGAGGAGCTTCTGCCAGGTGGTGGTGTAGGACTTGGCGCCCTCGTCCGAGAAGTCGATCCCCACCTTGGTGCCGTCGACCTCGTACGGGCGTGAACCGGCCTGCCACAGGAGGCTGGTCGTGAAGCCCGCGTCGCCGGCGTCGTTGGTGATGTACGCCTTCGGGTCCGCCTTCTTCAGGGCACGGCCCGCGTCCACGTACTCGTCCCACGTGGTGGGCACCTTGATCTCGTGCTTGTCGAAGACCGCCTTGTTGTAGAACAGCGCCATCGGGCCGGAGTCCATGGGCAGGCCGTAGATGCCCTCGCCGCCGGCCTTCACGCCGTTCCAGGGGCCGGGGGAGTACCGGCCGGCGAGCTTGTCGGCGCCGAAGCCCTTGAGGTCGGTGAGCTGCTTCGTCAGCGCGTACTGGCCCATGGCGTAGTACTCGACCTGGGCGACGTCCGGGACCCCCTTCTTCGCGGACATGGCGTTCTGCAGCGCCTTGTACTGGTCGTTGCCGGTGCCCGCGTTGACGAGGTTCACCTCGACGTTCGGGTGTTCCTTCTCGAAGTCGGCGGCCACCTGCTTCAGCGTGGGTTCCCACGCCCAGACGGTGACCGTGCCGCCCTTCTCCAGTGCGGCCCGGACGTCCGGGCCGGAGACCGTCTTCGGGCCGGACCCCTCGTCGCCGGATCCGCCGCAGGCGGTGGCGCCCAGGGCGAGGGCGCAGACGAGGCCGATGCCGCGCAGCAGGCGGCGGGAGTGCTTGTGCATGGTCGTGCTTCCACTTCTTCGTGGCCGAAACCGTGACCGATGGGAGGGGAGGGGAGGGGCAGGGACAGCCACCGCGCGGACGCCGCCCGTCCGGGCGGGGCGGACGAGCCGCGCGGCGGCGGACAACGGGCAGTGGCGCTATTCCTTGACGCTTCCGGCGGCGAGTCCGGACTGCCAGTACTTCTGCAGCAGCAGGAACGCGGCGATCAGCGGGACGATGGTGATCAGTGAGCCGGTGACGACCAGATGGAAGACGGGCTGGCCACCGGCGGTCTCGGCCTGGGCGTTCCAGCTGTTCAGGCCCAGGGTGAGCGGATACCAGTCGGGATCCTTGATCATGATCAGCGGCAGGAAGTAGTTGTTCCAGGTCGCGACCATGGTGAACAGCGAGACGGTGACGATGCCCGGTGCCAGCAGCGGCAGGGCGACCTGGAAGAAGGTGCGCACCTCGCCGGCGCCGTCGATCCTGGCCGCTTCCATCAGCTCGGTCGGAATGGCCTCACTGGCGAACACCCACATCAGATACAGGCCGAACGGGGAGATCAGCGAGGGGATGATCACCGCCCAGGGGGTGTTGGTCAGGCCCATGTTGCTGAACATCAGGAAGGTCGGCACCGCCAGCGCGGTCCCCGGCACGGCCACCGCGCCGATGACGACCGCGAAGACCGCCCGGCGTCCGGGGAAGTCGAACTTGGCGAGCGCGTAACCGCCCAGCACCGCGAGGAAGGTGGCACCGCCCGCGCCCACCACCACGTACAGCAGGGTGTTGAGCAGCCAGCGGGTGAAGACGCCGTCGTCGTAGGTGAACGTCTCGGCGACGTTGTCCCAGAGGGCGAAGTCGCCGTCGAACCACAGGCCGAACGACCGGGACAGCCCCTCCTGGGTCTTGGTGGCGCTGACGGCCAGCCACACCAGCGGTACGAGGCTGTAGAGCAGCACCAGGCCGGTGAGCACGGTCAGCAGGACACTGCGGCGCGGCCGCCCGGGGGAGTGCCGGCGCCGGGGCGTGCGCAGCCGGACGGCGGAACCGGACGAGGATGACGGCGGGGCCGCGGAGCCGGGGGCGGGGGTGACGGTACCGGTCATCGCTGCCTCACATTCCCTTGCGCATGCCGCGCAGCTGGACGACATAGGCGATGACCATGGTGATCAGCCCCATGACGATGGCGACCGTCGCGGAGTAGTTGTGCTGCTGGCCGGAGAAGGACAGCGAGTACGTGTAGAAGTTCGGGGTGTAGTCGGTGGTGAGGGCGTTCGGCGCCAGCTTCTGCATGACGCTGGGCTCGTTGAACAGCTGGAAGCTGCCGATGACGGAGAAGATCGTCGCGATGACGAGCGCGCCCCGGATCGCGGGCAGTTTGATGGCGGTGATCACGCGGATCTGGCCGGCGCCGTCGATCTCGGCCGCCTCGTAGAGGGAGTTCGGGACGACGCGCAGCGCCGAGTAGAAGATCAGCATGTTGTAGCCGACGAACTCCCAGGTGACGATGTTGCCGATCGAGGCCAGCACCAGGCCGGGGGAGAGCGGGTCGGGCAGCGAGACGCCGAAGGCGTCGTTGACGTCGCCGACGAGGCCGAAGCGGGTGCCGTACATGTAGCTCCACATGAGCGTGGCGACGACGGCCGGCACCGCGTACGGCAGGAAGACCGAGACACGGAAGAAGTTCTTGCCGTACAGCCGGCCGCTGTCCAGCGCCAGGGCCACCAGCAGGGCGATGCCGAGCATGATCGGCACCTGGACGCACAGGAAGAGCGAGACCCGGCCGAGGGCGGCCCAGAACCGGTCGTCCCCCAGCGCCTGCCGGTAGTTGTCGAAGCCGACGAAGGCGGTCCCGCCGATGAGCTGGTCACGGAAGAGGCTCAGATACACCGAGTACGCGATCGGTGCCAGGAACACCAGGGCGAACACGGCCACGAAGGGACCGATGAACCCCCACCCGGTCCAGGAGCGGCGGTCCCGTCCCGGCGGGGGCGGGGCCGGCCGCGGCTCGGCGGCCGCCGGCGGTTGCAGCGTCGTCATGTCGTTCCTCGCTCGTCACCATTCCGGAACCGGCGGCTGCCCCGGCCCGGAGCCGGGTGCCATGCCCCGCACGAGATGTTTACGCAAACATCAGCCATCACAAAGAGGGGCGGAGCTGTTATGTTTACGTAAACATCCGATGGCGGAATGTCTACACCGCCCCGACGACGACGGTCAAGGGTCCTCCCGGGGAGCCGTGACACGAGTAACCACAGGAAGGCGGCTGACGTCGAGTGGACACGGTCGAGGGGGCGCCGGCGCCGCCGGCCGGCCCCGCCACCGAGCTGGCCGGGACCGACCGGGCGGTGACGGACGGCGCTCCGGCCGGGCGGCGCGCCCGTGCCCGCGCCACCGCCTCCATGGCGGACGTGGCGCGGCTCGCGGGGGTCTCCTCGCAGACCGTCTCCCGTGTGTCCAACGGCTATGCCGGGGTGACCGAGGAGACCCGCCGCCAGGTGCTGGCCGCGATGAAGGAACTCGGCTACCGGCCCAACAGCGCGGCCCGCGCCCTCAAACGCGGCGAGTTCCGCACCATCGGCGTCATCACCTTCACCCTGTCCACCACCGGCAACGTGCGGACCCTGGAGGCGATCGCCACCTCCGCCGCGAGCGAGGGGTACGCGGTCACCCTGCTGCCGGTCGCCGTGCCCACCCAGGACGAGGTGCGCGGCGCGTTCTCCCGGCTGGAGGAACTCGCCGTCGACGCCGTCATCGTCATCATGGAGGTCCACCTCCTGGACGCGGCGACCGTCCAACTGCCCCCGCACGTCCAGGTCGTGGTGGTCGACTCCGACGCCGGCGAGCACTACACGGTCGTCGACACCGACCAGGCCGGCGGCACCCGCGCCGCCGTGCGGCACCTGCTCGACCTCGGCCACCGCACCGTGTGGCACCTGGGCGGCCCCGAGGGCTCCTTCGCCGCCCAGCGCCGCACGGACGCCTGGCGCGCCGCCCTCACCGAGGCCGGACGGGTGCCGCCGCCCCTCGTCCGGGGCGACTGGTCGGCGGATTCGGGTTACCGGGCAGGCCTCGAACTGGCAGCCCACGACGACTGCACCGCCGTCTTCGCCGCCAACGACCAGATGGCGCTGGGCCTGCTGCGCGCCCTGCACGAACGTGGCCGGCGGGTACCGGAGGACGTCAGCGTGATCGGCTTCGACGACATCCCCGAGGCGTCCTCCTTCCTGCCCCCGCTGACCACCGTCCACCAGGACTTCGCCGAGGTGGGACGCCTCTGCGTCCGGGCGGTGCTGCGCAAGATGCGCCAGGCCGGCCCGGAGCGGGGCACCACCCTGGTCCCGGCGCGACTGGTGCGGCGCGACAGCACGGCACCGCCGCCGGGCTCCGTCTGACGGGTGAACTCCGGCCCTGTGCGCATCGGTCGGCGCGAGACCGGATGACCGTCGGGCACCGCCGGACAACTCCGGGACGAAGTCCGCCATGCCGGCCGGCGCACCCCCGGCCGGCCGCGGACCGACACCGGCAGGGCGCACCCGGTCCGCGTCCACGCCTGGTTCCCCGGCGGCGGCCCGGCGCAACCACCGGTTCGCGCGGCGGGCCGCCGGCCGGCTCGCCGGGCAGGGCGCCGGCCGGTTCCCCGGCGTCGGCACGGGCATCCCCACGGAGCCGGAGCCGGAGCCGGAGCCGGAGTCGCGCGCCGCGTCCGGCCCCCGCTCCGGGCCGGCGGAACGGGGCACGGCCGGCCGTGCCCGCGCGGGCGTCCGCCCGGCCCTCCGCACCCGCGCCGAGGCCGCGCGCTCCGTCGGCGGACCGTACCTCGTCGGCCCCGGTCCGCCGACCGCCCCGCGGCGGTGCGGTACGGACCCGGCACCGGTCCCCGAGGGCAGCGGCGTCCACGCCGGTGCGTTCCGGCTCCCCCGGCCGTCCCGCGGGACTCGTTCGCGGGCGGATCCAGGGGGTTGCGCGGGCCGTGTAGTCTGATGTCACTAGCAGTTGTGGTAGCCGAAAGGCTCGAGGGGCGACAGGAACGCTCCTCTCCCTCATGACGTTCACTCGCAACCGGGGCCCGCATCATGGCGATGCAGGCCCCGGTTCGCTGCCGGTCATCGTGCTGTGGGCGTTCCTTGGCAGGTGCCACATCAAGGAAGGTTCCGCTTGAATCGCGCCCGTACCAGTGATCGTTCCACCCGCACCCGCACCGGAGCCGCGGCATCCGGCCGTTCCGGTGCCTCCCGTCGCTCCAGAGGCCCCGCGGGCCGAGCGTCCTCGGTACAGGGCGAATTCGCCCTTCCGACGACGGTCACGCCCGCCCTCCCGGCCGTACGGGACTTCGCCGAACTCGCCCTGCCCGAGGAGATGCTCGCCGCCCTCGGCCACGAGGGGGTGACGGTGCCGTTCCCCATCCAGGCGGCCACCCTGCCGAACTCCCTGGCCGGCCGTGACGTCCTCGGCCGCGGCCGCACCGGGTCCGGCAAGACCCTCGCCTTCGGCCTCGCGCTGCTGGCCCGCACGGCGGGCAGGCGCGCCGAGCCCCGGCAGCCGCTCGCCCTCGTCCTCGTTCCCACCCGTGAGCTGGCCCAGCAGGTCACCGACGCCCTCACGCCGTACGCCCGCTCCCTGAAGCTCCGGCTGGCCACCGTCGTCGGCGGGATGTCGATCGGCAAGCAGGCCGGGTCCCTGCGGGCGGGTGCCGAGGTCGTCGTCGCCACCCCCGGGCGGCTCAAGGACCTCATCGACCGCGGGGACTGCCGGCTGGACGAGGTCGCGATCACCGTCCTCGACGAGGCCGACCAGATGACCGACATGGGCTTCATGCCCCAGGTCACCAGGCTGCTTGACCAGGTGCGGGCCGACGGCCAGCGCATGCTCTTCTCGGCCACGCTCGACCGCAACGTCGACCAGCTGGTGCGGCGCTACCTGACCGACCCGGTGGTCCACTCCGTGGACCCGTCCGCGGGTGCGGTCACGACGATGGAACACCACGTGCTCCACGTCGACGACACGGACAAGCGCCGGACGACGACCGAGATCGCGGCTCGGGACGGCCGGGTGATCATGTTCCTGGACACCAAGCACGCGGTGGACAAGCTGACCAAGCACCTGCTGAGCAGCGGCGTCCGCGCCGCGGCCCTGCACGGCGGCAAGTCCCAGCCCCAGCGCACCCGGACCCTCGCCCAGTTCAAGGACGGGCAGGTGACGGTGCTGGTGGCGACGAACGTGGCGGCGCGTGGCATCCACGTCGACAACCTCGACCTGGTCGTCAACGTCGATCCGCCCAGCGACCCCAAGGACTATCTGCACCGCGGCGGACGCACGGCCCGCGCCGGCGAGTCCGGCAGCGTCATCACCCTGGTGACGCGCGACCAGCGGCGCGAGATGAGCCGGCTGATGACGCAGGCGGGTATCACCCCGCGGATCACCCAGGTGCGGTCGGGCGACGAGGAACTGAGCCGCATCACCGGCGCTCAGGCCCCCTCCGGCGTACCGGTCGTCATCGCCGCTCCGGTCGTGGAACGCCCGCGCCGCGCCGCGTCCTCGTCGTCACGCGGCCGCCGGGGCCGCGGCGTACGGGGCCGTACCGCGGAAGGCGGCACCGGGCAGACCGGCACCGGGCAGAAGCGCGAGGCCCCGGCCCGCACCGCCCAAGGGGGCCGCACCGCCCAAGGCGGCCGCACCGGCGCGGAGCGCACGGCCCAGGGCCGGACCAGCCAGGGCCGGACCAGCCAGGGCCGGACCAGCCAGGGACGGCGCGCCGGCGAGGCTCCGCGCCGCAGGACGCGGACGGAGTCGGCCACGGACCGCGCGGCCTAGTGCTGCGGCCGGAAAGGTCCACCGGCTCGCGGCAGACCTTTCCGGCCACAGCACCAGGCGCGCCGTTCCCCGACGTCATGACAAGAAAGCGACATGGTGGCATGGCGACACGGCCGTGCAGCCGGCGGCCCCGGCCGCCCGTCGCTTTCGCTCCGAACCGCATCCAGTCCGCCGCAGACCACTCACCCACCCGGGTCGGCCCGTCTTCCTTTCTCCTCCTGTGAGGCAACATGCGCTGTGTCATCGCCCGATACCCGTTCGACCTGACCAAGGCCGGAGTCCTGGAGTCGATGAAGGGCATCACGCCCGAACCGGTCACGGGTGAGTCCGTGACCATCGGACGTCGCCGCTACCCCGTCAAGCAGGTGGGGCAGATCATCACCCGCCAGGACCGCCGCGACTTCACCAGCGGCGAGGTCGTGCGGGCGATGGCCCGTCTCGGGTTCACCTGCCACGACCACCCCGAGGCCGCGCCGCCCGTGCGCGACCTCTCCCCGCTCGAGACGGCCTCGGAACTGCTGGGCGGCCAGGCCGCGCGGCAGGACTGAGACGGACGGGCGGGCCGGCCGGCCCGCCGGACCACCGGGGGAACGCCGAGCGGCGCGCGCCCGGGGACCCTTCGGCGACCGCCGAAGGGTCCCCGGGCCGGGTTCGTCCCATGAACGTTCCTCCGGGCCCCGGCCGTCAGCGGCCGGCGACGACGTGACCGGGACCGCGGCGTGACGCCGGTGGAGATGGCCGGCGTCTTCGCCGCGGGCGTCGGCGCCGGTGCCATGAACGCCGTCGTCGGCTCGGGGACGCTGGTCACCTTCCCGGTACTGCTCGCCACCGGGATGTCCCCCGTCACGGCCACGGTCTCCAACGCCCTCGGTCTGATTCCCGGCTCGATCAGCGGAGCCATCGGCTACCGCAGAGAACTCGCCGGCCAGGGACGGCGCATCCGCAGGTTCGGCGTCGGCGCGGCGCTGGGCGGGCTCGCGGGCGCCACCGCCCTGCTGGCCCTGCCCGCCGAGGCGTTCGAGACCATCGTGCCCACCCTGGTCGGACTGGCCCTCGTCCTCGTCGCGTTCCAGCCCCTGATCACCAGGGCGGTACGCGGCCGCCGGCCGGAGGGGCACGCCCCCCGGCGTGACGGCGGACGGCCGCTGTTCGTCGGTCTGACCCTGGCCAGCGTCTACGGCGGCTACTTCTCCGCCGCGCAGGGCATCATCTACGTCTCGCTGATGGGGCTGCTGCTCGACGAGCCACTGCAACGCCTCAACGCCGTCAAGAACGTGCTCGTCGCCGTCGTCAACACGGTCGCCGCGGCCTTCTTCCTCTTCGTCGCCGACTTCGACTGGACGGCCGTCGCCCTCATCGCGGTCGGTTCCGCCCTGGGCGGCCGGTTCGGCGCGCGGACGGGCCGCAGATTCAGCCCCGCGGTGCTCCGCGCCCTCATCGTCACGATCGGCACCGTCGCCCTCGCCCAGCTGCTGCTCCGCTGACCGGGCGCTTTCGCCCCGTCCCACGGCCGCACTTGTCGTGCACCTTGCAAACCGGGGCCGGCTCTAGTTCCATCTGGTTAGGAAACTTTCCTAACCATCCAGTCCGGACGGAGCCCCCATGCCACCGGCACGCCTCCCGCTACGCCCCGCCGCGGCCGCCGCGGCCCTCGCCAGTGCCCTCCTCCTCACCCTGACCACCGCGTCCCCGGCAACCGCGGCGCCGGTCCCCACCCGCGCCCCCGCCGCCACCGCGCGGACGGCGCACGCGGCGGACCCCCGGCTCCCGGCACAGATCACGCGCACGTCCGCGCGGGACGGCGGACACGGTGACGACATGACGCCCACCCACGGCGGCGACACCGCGGCGGACGGCCGGACGACCGGGTTCGACCCGCCCGCCGGAACCACGGCCGACGGCCACCGGTCCACCACCCGGGACCGGCGGGCACCGGCCGGCCCGGCCGCGGACCTGCCCGCGGCCGGCACTCCCGTGGCCGTCAACGGACAGCTCGAGGTCTGTGGCACCCGGCTCTGCAACGAGCACGGCACCCCGGTCCAGCTGCGCGGCATGAGCACGCACGGCACCCAGTGGTACCCCCAGTGCCTGACCGGCGGCTCACTCGACGCGCTGGCCGAGGACTGGGGCGCCGACGTCCTGCGCGTCTCCACGTACGTGCAGGAGGGCGGTTACGAGACCGACCCCGCGCACTTCACCGGCCTGGCCGACTCGCTGATCCGCCAGGCGAGCGACCGCGGCATGTACGTGATCGTCGACTGGCACATGCTCGACCCCGGCGACCCGCACCTGAACCTCGACAGCGCCCGGACGTTCTTCACCGACATCGCGAACCGCAACAAGGGCCGCGACAACATCCTCTACGAGATCGCCAACGAGCCCAGCGGGGTGAGCTGGTCGCGGATCAAGAGCTACGCGGAGCGGATCATCCCGGTCATCCGGGCCGTCGACCCCGACGCCCCCGTCCTCGTCGGCACCCGCGCCTGGTCCTCGCTCGGCGTCTCCGAGGGCGCCGACGAGTCGGAGGTCGTGAACAACCCGGTCGACGCCTCCAACATCATGTACACCTTCCACTTCTACGCCGCCTCCCACCGGGACGAGTACCTGGCGGCCCTCTCCCGCGCGGCGGACCGGATCCCCGTGTTCGTCACCGAGTTCGGCACCCAGAACTACGCCGGTGAGGGGGAGGACGACTTCGCCATGGCACAGCGCTACCTCGACCTGATGGCGAGCAGGAAGATCAGCTGGACCAACTGGAACTTCTCCGACGACCACCGTTCCGGCGCCGTCTTCACCACCGGCACCTGCGCCGGCGACGGCCCCTGGACCGGCACGTCCTCGCTGAAGCCCGCCGGTGTCTGGGTCCGCGACCGCATCAGGAGCCCGGACGGCTTCCCGGCCGTCTGAGCCGCCACCCGGCCCGCCCCGTCCGGCGTCCGCGCCGGACGGTGCGGGGCCGTTCCCGCTGTCACGGCAGGATCGCGTCGACGCAGCCGCCGTCGACGCACGGGGCCCCACCGGTGGTGGCGGACGCCCGGCCGGAGCGGAGACGAACGACCACGTGCGCGCTCTCCTCCGGCTCGATCGGCCGTCGCCGCCGGATCGGTCGCACACGCACGCCCCCGCTTCGGCCTGCTGCTTCCCGATCCCGAGTGACCGGATCATCACAAGGGATCCGATGGGCATACGCTTCTTGTAGCGCACTCCGAGAGGTGGGAGACGACGTGACGGCCGAGTACGAGGAAGAGCCGGACGGCCGGACGGAGGCCGAGGAGGCACGCTCCGGCACGACCGGCGACGATCTGCTCCACGGACTGGAGGTGGACGACCGGCGCCCGGAGCGGCCCGTGCTCCTCGACGCCGACGGCACCCCGATCGAGACCTGGCGGGAGAACCACCCCTACGACCACCGGATCCGCAGGGCGGAGTACGACAGGACCAAGCGCATCCTGCAGATAGAACTGCTGAAGATGCAACGCTGGGTGAAGGACACCGGTCAGCGGATCGTGGTGGTCTGCGAGGGACGGGACGCGGCCGGGAAGGGCGGCACGATACAGCGGTTCATAGAACGCCTCAATCCCCGCGGCGCCCGCGTGGTGGCCCTGGGGAAGCCGACCGAGCGCGAGGCGGGGCAGTGGTACTTCCAGCGCTACGTGGCCCACCTGCCGGCCCGGGGCGAGATCGTCTTCTTCGACCGCTCCTGGTACAACCGCGCCGGCGTCGAGCGGGTCATGGGCTTCTGCACGGACGGCGAGTACCAGCAGTTCCTCGAGCAGACGCCGATGTTCGAGCGGCTGCTCACCGACGACGGCATCATGCTGGTGAAGTTCTGGTTCTCCGTCTCCCGGGCCGAGCAGCGGACCCGGTTCGCCATCCGCCAGGTCGATCCGGTACGGCGCTGGAAGCTGTCGCCGATGGACCTCGCCTCGCTCGACCTCTGGGACGACTACACCACGGCCAAGGTCGAGATGTTCCGGGCCACGGACACCCCGCACGCGCCGTGGACGGTCGTGAAGAACAACGACAAGCGCCGGGGCCGGCTGGAGGCCATGCGCTCCCTCCTCGACCGCTGCGACTATCCCGCCAAGGACCACGGGGCGCTGGGCAAGCCGGACCCGTTGATCGTCGGCTCGGCGGACACCCTGCTGGAGGCCGGTGAGGAGCCCGCCGCCCTCTCACCGACCCCCCTGGCGGGCCCCGGACACGGCCCGGGCAGCCACCCGGACGACTGACACGAGCACCGCCACGCGGTCACCCCAGGGGCACCGTCACCTCGCCCGCGCCCCGCGCCTCGGCCCCGCCGGCGACGCGCACCGTGAACGGGCGGTCGGTCCCGGACGCCGTGACCCGCAGGACGCCGCCGTCCCGCCGGAGCCGGAACGTCGCGGCCGGCAGCCCGGCGGCGTCCGGCACGGTGACCTCCGCCGCGTAGCCGGGCGCGGCCGACGGGTGCGCCAGCAGGACCGGGGCGTCCAGCCAGTCGCCGTCCGGACGGGAGTCGTCGCCCGCCAGCGGCAGCACGGCGCCCTCACGGACGTACAGCGGAAGGCTGTCGTAGCCGTGCCGCTCGGTGCGCCAGCGGGGGCCGGTGACCCGTTCGCCGCTGAGCAGATGGGTCCAGGTACCCTCCGGCAGATAGACCTCCACCTCGCCGTCCTCGCCGAACACCGGCGCGACGAGGAGATCGGGGCCCAGCATGTACTGGCGGTCGAGCGGGCGGCACGCCGGGTCGTGCGGGAACTCCAGCACCATGGGCCGCATCACCGGGACGCCGGTGCGGTGGGCCTCGGCGGCGGCGCCGTACAGATACGGCATCAGGCGGTGCTTGAGCAGGGTGAACCGCCGGGCCACGTCGACCGCCTCGTCGCCGAACTCCCACGGCACCCGGTAGGACGAGGAGCCGTGCAGCCGGCTGTGGGAGGACAGCAGTCCGAAGGCGAGCCAGCGCTTGAACACCGAGGGGTCGGGCGTGCCCTCGAAGCCGCCGATGTCGTGGCTCCAGAAGCCGAACCCGCTCAGGGACAGGGACAGTCCGCCCCTGAGCGACTCGGCCATCGCCTCGAACGAGGACCAGCAGTCGCCGCCCCAGTGCACGGGGTACTGCTGTCCGCCCGCGGTGGCGGACCGGGCGAAGAGGACGGCCTCGCCCTGTCCGCGCTCCTTCTCCAGGAGTTCGAACACCGTCCGGTTGTAGAGCTGGGTGTAGTAGTTGTGCATCCGCTCCGGGTCGGAGCCGTCGTGCCACACCACGTCGGTGGGGATGCGCTCGCCGAAGTCCGTCTTGAAGCAGTCCACCCCCTGGTCCAGGAGGGGCTTGAGCTTGGACTGGAACCAGGTCCTGGCGTCGGGGCTGGTGAAGTCGACCAGACCCATTCCGGCCTGCCACAGGTCCCACTGCCACACGTCGCCGCCGGGGCGGCGCACCAGGTGTCCCAGGGCGGCGGCCTCGTCGAAGAGCGGCGACTTCTGGGCGATGTAGGGGTTGATCCAGACGCTGATCCGCAGGCCCTTGTCCTTCAGCCGGGCCAGCATGCCGTCCGGGTCGGGGAAGACGTCCGGATCCCACCGGAAGTCGCACCACTGGTACTCGCGCATCCAGAAGCAGTCGAAGTGGAAGACCGACAACGGGATGCCGCGCTCGGCCATGCCGTCGACGAACGACGTCACCGTCTCCTCGTCGTAGGAGGTGGTGAAGGAGGTGCTCAGCCACAGCCCGAAGGACCAGACGGGCGGGAGGGCCGGGCGCCCGGTGAGCGCCGTGTAGCGGGTGAGGACCTCCTTCGGGGTGGGGCCGGCCACGACGTAGTACTCGAGCGACTGGTCCTCGACGCTGAACTGCACCTGCCCGACGGACTCCGAGCCGACCTCGAAGGAGACGGCACCGGGGTGGTTGACGAAGACGCCGTAGCCGCGTGAGGAGAGATAGAACGGGACGTTCTTGTAGGCCTGTTCGCTGCTCGTGCCGCCGTCGGCCTGCCAGACGTCGACGGTCTGGCCGTTCTTGACGAACGGGGTGAAGCGCTCGCCCAGGCCGTAGATCTGCTCGCCGACGCCCAGCGCCAGCCGGCTCAGCACATGGTGCGCTCCCCCGTCGGTGGTCGCGAAGGCGGTGCTCCTGGCGCCGGCCCGGGTCAGCTCGCGTCCGTCCGCGTCGTGGAAGGTGAGGGCGAAGGGACCCTCCCCGTCGAGCCGCAAGGTCAGCGGACCGCTGGTCAGTTCCGTGACCGTGCCGTCCCGGCGCACCGTCCCCGCGCCGCCCGCCTCGCCGGTGAGGACGAAGTCCGGGCCCGGGCGGCGCCTGCCCGCGTGGTGGGTGACCCGGACGCCGATGACGCCCTCGGCGGGGGAGAAGCACTCGAACGTGAGCAGCGGCGCGTTGAGGGTGTCGCCCCTGTGGGTCACTTTGTTCACGGCGGCATACCCGGTGAAGCGCTTCGATTCCGGACGTACATCACGTACTTCGGTGGCGTACGCGAGCCGGACGCCGTCGCGGATGCGCCAGAAACCGTCGGTGAATTTCATGATCTTCCTCGTCGGGGGAGGGCGGAAGAGGCGCGGGAGGAAGCCTCTGACCAGGAACTATGACAGGCGTTACAGGACCTGTCACGCCTTGGCGCGAGCAGATCGCGCCGCTCGGGGTCTAGCGCGACCGGCTCGCGCTGACGTATTAGTAATCAGGCAAAACAAATTACACCCGGTGTAGCGCTTGGCAACACCTCGACTTGAGCCGCACGTAGTCGAAGCGCTTCACCTCCTCCCTGGAAGAGCCACCGGCTCGGCGCATGCCGTGCCGGTCCCACACAAGGGCCCCCACCGTGACAGCACATCCCCCGGTTGCCGCACACCGCGCGCGTGGACGCTCGCGCGGAGCCGTCACATCCTTCGCCACCGTCTCCGTCCTCGTCCTCGGAGCGGCACTGACCGGCTGCGCACAGCAGCGCGACAGCGGCGTGTACACCGTGATGAACTCCTCGACCGACGAGACCTACCACCGCTGGGACGCCGAGGCGATGGCCCGCTGCGGCGAGCGGCTGGGCGTGAGCATCGAGCAGCAGAGCGTTCCGGCCGCGCAGGTGATGACGAAGGCGCTGCGCATGGCCTCCTCGAAGTCGCTGCCGGACGTCGTGCAGTTCGACGCCTCCGAGATGCCGACCTTCGCGGAGGCCGGCGGCCTCGTCGACCTGCGCACCCTGGGTCTGGGCACCGACGACGTCCCCGAGGGCATCGTCGACTTCGGTTCCTACCGGGGCACGTACTACGGAGCGGCCCGCTCCGTGAACACCCTCGCGCTCTTCTACAACAAGGACGTCCTGGACGAGGCGGGTGTCCCCGTGCCCACCACCTGGGAGGAGTTGCGCAGGACCGCCAAGCGGCTCACCCGGGGCGAGCGGTACGGCCTGGCGCTCAGCGCGGGCGGCGCCGAGGACGGCGTCTTCCAGTTCACGCCGTTCATGTGGTCCAACGGCGGAGACGAGAGCGATCTCGCCGGGCCGCGGGTCGTCGAGGCGCTCGACTACTGGAAGGCGCTGCTCCAGGACGGTTCGCTGTCCAAGTCGACGGTCAACTGGACCCAGGCCGATGTGAACGACCAGTTCATGGCGGGCAACGCCGCCATGATGATCAACGGCCCGTGGCAGGTCGAGACCCTCAACACCAAGAAGTCGCTGCACTGGGAGATCGCCCGGATCCCCGTCCCCAGGCCCGGGGCCGACTCGGTGGGGCCGCTCGGCGGTGCGGTGCTCACCGTGCCCCGTACCGGTGACGGCGAACGCGAGAGGACGGCCGGCCGGATCGTCGCCTGTCTGGCGGGGGAGAGGGAACAGCTCACCTACGCCCTGAACAGCTGGATGGTCCCGGCCAACGAGAAGGCCGCCGCCGAATGGCGCGAGCGCGTGCCCGAACTGGACGCGCTGGCCGGCCAGGTCGCCGCCGCCCGGTCCCGCACCGCCAAGCTCGGCGCCGGCTGGTCGGGCGTGTCCCTCGCCCTGCAGAGCGCCTTCCAGTCCGCCCTGACCGGCGAGTCCAGCGAGGCCGCCCTGAAGCGCGCCCAGCAGCGGGCAACGAGCGGGAACCGAGGTACGCGCCCATGACCACGTCCACCGTCACCGCCGCGACGTCCGCGAAGACGTCCGGGACGGCCGCCGCGCCCGGCCCGGGCCGGGCGCGCCTGCGCCGCGGGATCGCCCGGTGGGGCTTCGTCGCCCCCGCCGTCGTCTTCATGCTGCTGTTCTTCGGCTACCCGCTCGTCCGCAACGTCGTGATGAGCTTCCAGCACTACACGCCGAAGACGTTCTTCACCGGCGAGGCCCCCTTCAACGGCACCGACAACTGGTCGTCCGTCTTCCAGGACGTCCTCTTCGGCAAGGCCCTGTGGCACACCCTCGTCTTCACCGCCGGCTCCCTGCTCGGCCAGTTCTGCATCGGCCTCGCCCTCGCCGTCTTCTTCAACCGCAGGTTCCCCCTGAACGGAGTCCTGCGGTCGCTGATCCTGCTGCCCTGGCTGGTGCCCATGGTGGTGTCCGGCATCGTGTGGCGCCGCATCCTCGACCAGGACACCGGCGTGCTGAACACCTTCCTGGACACCCTCGGCCTGGGCGGTCAGACGCCCTGGCTCACCAGTCCGGACATGGCCCTGCTCTCGGTGGTCCTGGTCAACATCTGGATCGGCATCCCGTTCAACATGGTCATCCTGTACGGCGGCCTCCAGGAGATCCCGAGGGAGCTGTACGAGGCGGCCTCCCTGGACGGTGCCTCGGCCTGGCGGACCTTCCGCTCCGTCACCCTGCCGCTGCTCAGGCCGGTGGTCACGGTCGTCCTGGTGCTCGGCTTCATGTCGACGGTCAAGATCCTCGACCTGATCCTCGCCCTCACCGACGGCGGCCCCGCCGACGCCACCCAGACCCTGGGCACGCTCACCTACCAGAACTCCTTCGTGGAACTGGACTTCGGCGCCGGCGCGGTCGTCGGCAACGTACTCATCCTCATCTCCGCGGTGTTCGCGGTGTTCTACCTGCGGGCCAACCGCACCGAGGGGAAGTGACCCGCATGGCCGCCCACGCACCCACCGCGTCACGCCGCCGCTGGGGCTCCACCGTCACCGGTGTGCTCGTCCTCGCCGTGATGCTCTTCCCGCTGTACTGGATGCTCAACACCGCGCTCCAGCCCGAGTCGGGCCTGCTCGAGGTCGACCCGGTACCCGGCGGCCTGGACCTGTCCGGGTTCTCCAGGGCCCTCGGCGACCAGGGCGGCCACCTGCTGACCTCCCTGGTGGTCTCGTTCGGCGCCGTCGCCGTCTGCCTGGCGATCTCCGCCCCGGCGGCGTACGGACTGGCCCGGTTCGGGCTGCGCGGCTCGCGCACGATCGTGTTCGGCACCCTGATCACGCAGATGGTGCCGGGCATCGTCATCGCCAACGCCCTGTACACCTCGTACGTCGATCTGGGCCTGGTGAACTCCTACTTCGGCCTGATGCTCGCGGACGCCTCGCTCGGCATCCCGTTCTCCATCGTGCTGATGCGCTCCTTCATGGTGTCCATCCCCGGCGAGGTCATCGAGGCCGCCGAGATCGACGGCGCCGGGCCGGTACGGACCTTCCTGCGGGTGGTGCTCCCGATGAGCCGCAACTCCCTGATCACGTCCGGGCTGTTCGCGTTCCTGTTCTCGTGGAGCGACTTCATGTTCGCGCTCACCCTGAACACCACCGACGACGTCAAGCCGATCACGCTGGGCATCTACCAGTACATCGGCGCCCACGTCGGCGACTGGGGCGCCGTGATGGCCGCGTCCGTCCTCTCCGCCGTCCCGGCGGCGGTCCTGCTCGTCCTCGCCCAGAAGTACATCGCCGCCGGTATCACCGGGGGCTCCGTCAAGTGACCACCGCGCGCCCGGAGGCGGACCGGGCCGATCCCGGCCGGCCGCCACCCGGACACCGGTCTCAGACGGCGCCCTCCCGGTCGCCGGCGGCGTCGCCCGCGTCCGGTCCCGCCAGGTCCACCAGCGGCCGGACCACGGGGATGCCGGTGGGCGCGGGGCCGTCGGGGCGCGCGCCGCGGTCCGCCCGGCCGGCGACGGGCTTGCGGAGCAGGAGCAGGGCCGCGTCGTCGTGCAGCCGGCCGCCCACATGGGCCAGCAGCTCCTCGTGCACGGCGGCGAGCGTGCGGGCCGGCTCGTCGCACAGGTGCCGGGCCAGGCCCTCGGCGAGCGGGTAGAACTCGCGGCCCTCGTCGCGGGCCTCGGTGACGCCGTCGGTGTAGAGCAGCAACTGGTCCCCCTCGGCGAACGAGAGCACCTGCAGGCTCGGGGTCTCGTCCGACAGGGCCCGCAGCCCGAGCGGGGGCGCCGGGCGGTCGGTCTCCACCGCGGCCACCTCGCCGTCCCGGACCAGCAGGGGAGGTGCGTGGC
Source organism: Streptomyces sp. NPDC016640 (assembly GCF_043076215.1). Taxonomy (NCBI): domain Bacteria; kingdom Bacillati; phylum Actinomycetota; class Actinomycetes; order Kitasatosporales; family Streptomycetaceae; genus Streptomyces; species Streptomyces sp. NPDC016640. The sequence continues at coordinate 27,862 of NZ_JBIBRG010000013.1, read as the reverse complement.
CGCAGTTGACCATCTCCAGGCGTCCGGGCTCCGGGTATCCGGCGACCACGGCGGTGACGAAGTCGTCGTACCCCAGATTGCGGGCCAGACTCCGTTCGATCCGGCGGACCACGTCCAGGAGATCGGGCTCGTCGTGCGCCGCCTCCCGGAAGACACCGAGCACGAGAGCGGCGGTCCCCACGGCGGGCAGGCCCTTGCCGCGGACATCGCCGACGATCAGCCGGACGCCGTGCGGGGTGGGGATCAGGGCGTAGAGGTCCCCGCCGATCCTGGCCTCCGCCGCGGCGGCGCTGTAGTGGACCGCCGCCTGGAACGGCCCGACGGCCTCCGGGACCGGCTTGAGCAGGGCGTGCTGCGCGGTCTCCGCGACGGAGCGGACGGCCGCGAGCACCCGCTCGCGGCGCGCGCGCAGCGCGCTGGCCAGGGCGCCGGCCAGGGTGACGGTCACCAGCGCGGCGAGCACGACGGCCAGGGCGGAGGCCGGTACGCCGTGCCGGACACCGATCGTCGCGCCCAGGAGCGCGGCGAGGAGACCGACACCGACCACGCTGCACACACCGCTGGTGGCCGCCGCCAGCGCGGGCCCGGTGGCGAGCAGCGGCAGCCAGATCCGCCCCCGGCCGTCCACCAGGTCGACGAGCACGATGACGCAGACGATCAGCACGGGCAGTGCGGGCGTACCGGCGGCCAGGTGCGCGAGCCTCCGCACCCGGGGCGATGCCGCGTGTCCCGCCCTTCGCAGGCACTTCCGTACCGGCCGATGGTCGCGTCCTGGCTGTCGGGCGTGACTCATGTGTTGTCCGCTGTCCTCACCTGTACGCGGCGTGTGCCGACCAAAATGTCTGACTTAAACAGGAAAGATGATCGTATGCAGCGTCACAAGGGTGGGTATTTCAAATGGTGAGAGACAGGTTCCTGGTCACTCGCCCCGCCGCGGGGAGGAGCCGCTCGCGGACCTCGCGGAGCCGGGACAGCCGGTCCGCCGGCATGGACACACCGAGCGAGCCCAGGACGTGTCCGCTGTAGACGGGCACGGCGACACAGACGGTGCCGAGGGCGTACTCCTCGAGGTCCGTGACGGCCGGGGCCAGGGGAGCGGAGTCGATCCGGCGGATCAGTTCCGGGGCGGTGGTGATCGTCCGGGGGGTGAGGTCGTTGAGGGAGTGCCGGGAGAGGTACTCCCTGCGCGCCTCGCCGTCCAGCTCCCGCAGCACGGTCTTGCCCAGAGCGGTGGCGTGCCCGGCGTCCTCGAAGCCCACCCAGAGGTCGGCCCGCGGTGTGCGGGGGCCGTCGACAATCTCGGCGATGCGGATCTCGCCGTCCTCGTAGAAGGTGAGGTAGGCGGCGGTCGAGAGTTCGTCCCGCAGGGCGGCCAGGGCCGGCCGGACCCGGCTCAGCAGCGCCTGTCCGGTTCCGACCGTGTGCAGCGTCCGCAGTCTGTCGCCGAGGACGAACCCACCGTCGTCCAGTTTGCGCAGGTAGCCGTCGTGCACCAGCGTGCGCAGCAGATGGTAGGCCGTGGCCAGGGGCAGTCCCGTCTCACGCGCCAGCTGTTTCGCCGGCGCGCCGTTCTGATGGGCGCTCGCCGCCTCCAGCAGCCGGAGGGCACGCTGCACGGAGTTGATGAGCGTCGGGCCCGCACCCATGGGACAAGCCTGCGCCGGACGCCCGCCGCAGGCAAGACCGGCGTCGCTCACCGCTTCCCGCCGCGGCCGGGCGCCGCGTCGCTCAGTGGGCCGCCGCCTTCACCGTCGTGAGGTCCTCACCGGTCAGTTCCGCGATCCGGTGGGCCGGCACCCCGGCGGCCAGCGCCCGCGTCAGCAGTCCGTCCCGCCCGTTCGTGCAGGACCGGTAGGCCAGCAGTTCCTCCTCCACCCGCGCCTGGTCCGGGGGCGCGAGTTCACCGCGCAGGCGGCTCAGCTCCTCGGCGCCGAGCGGAACGGGAAGGCGTTCGGTGCCCTCCGGAATGGCCCCCGTCTCCTCGGGCGGGAGGAGGCGCAACCGGGGGGAGGTGACGGTGACCCCCTGCGCGTCGAGCCAGGCCCGCACCGCCGGGGTGTCCAGGCAGGCGAGTTCCCCCACGGCGGCCAGGGGGACGCCGAGCGGTCCGTCCGCGTCGTCGAGCAGGACCAGGTAGGCGTCGTCGGTCATGTTCGGATGTCCCTTCCTCACGGGAAAGCGGTCACTGGTCGCAGCTCCTCTACCCCGTGAAGGCACTCTCACCGCGCACTGCCCACGATGGGGTGACCACCGTCCCGCGACCCCGGTCCGGCTCCCGTGGCTCGTCGGCGGAAGCCCCGGGAAGGTCGCGTGAACGCGGGGGAACGGACGGGCGCCCCACCGGAATGCGGCCGGGTCCGCACGGAGCGGACCCGGCCGGCGGGTTGGCGGGACGGGCGCGGATCACGCCGCCGCGCGAGGGCTCAGGGAGCGGGGACCTCGTCGACGAAGGACGTGCCGGCACCGCGATAGGCGTTGATCTTCGCCGTCACCTGGGCCGGGGTCAGGACCTGGTCCTTGACGTGCAGGACGTAGTCCACCTGCTGGTCGTAGGCGCGCGGCGTCGTCGACGTCTGCCCGTCGAGGTCGATCAGCCACTGGTTGAAGTTGATCGACATCGGGCGCTCGGGCAGGTACGCGGCGTCGTGGGTGCCGAAGTGCCGGCCGTCCACGTAGTAGGTGATGGCGCTGCCGTCGATGGTGACGACCAGGTCGTGCCAGCCCGCGAAGCTCGTCCGGCTCTCGCTGTGCTGGTTGACGGCCTGCCAGGGGTCGGGGTTGTACGTCTCCCAGGAGGTCGTGTAGAGGATGTTGGCCGGCTCGCCCCAGCCGCCGTTGGGCAGGTACTCGAAGTCGTACTCGGCGTAGTCGTCGGCCATCGGGGCCTTGAGGTCGTTGATGGTGAAGAAGGTCTGGACGATCCGGTCGCCGTCGGGGCCGTACTTCGGCGCGTCGGAGAACCGGACCCGGGCGGCGTAGGTGCCGTTCCTGAACTTCATGCTCCGGGTGAGGATCTCGGTGTGCCGGGTGGAGGCGCCGGTGCCGGCGGTGGAGGTCTCCAGGTTCATCACCGTGTTGCCGCCCGAGGCGCTGAAGGTGACCTTGGAGGGGTCCCAGGTCGCGCCGGGCACACCCGGGCCGCCGGAGTTGGAGCGCACGTTCCAGCCGTGCGCGGAGATCGCCGGGTCGGTGTGCGAGGTGTAGGTGAAGTCGTCGAACAGGGTCTGGCCGCCGGCCGGCGGGTCGGTGGGGTCGGTCGGATCGGTGGGGTCGTTGCCCTCGGGGGCCGTGCCCCACACCGTGGCGCCGGACAGCTGGGCGGTGACCTTGTTCCAGTCGGCGTACGACGTCCGTGCGGCGTCGAAGGAGTAGTCGTCGCTCTGCCTCAGCGTCTGCCAGGTGGCCTGGTGGAAGCGGAGCTGCATGTCGCCGGTGTCGGCCCCGGGCGCCAGCGACCCGGCGGACGGGGTGAACCCGATCTCCAGGTAGCGGTCGGCCGTCGCGGTGGGGCTGGCGAGGGTGCCGAACGTCCCGGTGATGACCGAGCAGCCCTTCACCGCCCAGGAACAGGCGAACCGGTAGGTGGCGTTCGGCGCGTCGGCCTTGAAGTAGTAGCGGAGCTTGACCTGGCTCAACTGGACGCTGGTGGAGCCCGTGTTGCGGACCTTGAGCCAGGGCTCGCTCTGGTCGGCGGTGGCTCCGCCGGCGCCGGTGCGGTACTGGACGGCGAGGTCGCCGTCGGCGGCGGAGGCGGCGGTGGAGGGAAGGGCGACCAGGGCGGTGCCGCCCAGGAGGGCGGTCAGTGCCAGGGCCGCGCGGGTGCGGCGGCCGGCGGGACGAGTGCTCATCCGTGGTCCTTTCGCTGTGGGGGTGGCGCACGGTGGTTCGTCGGTGCGGCGACGGGCGGGTGCCGCGGCACGTCGTGCCGCCGGGCGGGGCGGCCCGGTGCGGCCCGTCGCGCGGGGTGCTCGCGGTACTTGCGGCACTTGCGGTGCTCGCGGAGGGAAGACCGGCGGACGACGCCCCCTTCCGGACTGACCAGTTGCCCGCCGAGCTTTACCAGTCGATGTCGACGAAGGTGGCATAGACCAATCTGGGCGTCAACCCTCCCGGCACGCCCGCCGCACGGCCCGCCGCCCGCTCGAGCCCCCCGGGCGGGGAGCCGGGACGCACGACCGGACTCCTTGGGGCGGCTGACCAGTTATGGTCGAGGGCGTACCAGTGGCCCGCCCCGCCGACGAACGAGAGTTCCGCATGGAGATCGATCCCTCCGCCCCGGGTGCCGTGCTCAAGCGCGAACGGGTCCGCGACGCGATCCTCGAGCTCATCGAGACCCGCCGCCCCGGCGACGCCATCCCCTCGGAGCGCGCCCTCTGCGCCGAACTGGGCGTTTCCCGCCCGACGTTGCGTGCGGCCGTGGACGAACTCGTCGCCGCCGGACTGCTGGTGCGCGAGCACGGCCGGGGCATGTTCGTGGCCGCCGAGAAGATCACCCAGGAACTGGTCTCGGACCGCAACTCCTTCAGCCTGCCCCGCGCCGCAGGCGCCTGGACCAGCCGGGTCCTGGAGCTGCGCACCCTGCCGGCCGGCGCCCGGGTGGGACGCAGGCTGCGCATGTCACCCTCGGCGCCGGTCCGTTACGCGGCGCGCCTGCGCCTGGTCGACGGTTCCCCCATGGCCGTCGAGCACCTGCACGTCCCGGCGGACCTGGTGCCGGACCTGACCCGTGAGGAACTGGAACGGGGCGACCTGTACGAGCACTTCCGCGACCGCCACGGCGTGCAGGTCGGCGAGGCGGTCCAGTCGATCGAGCCCACCGTGGTGACCCGTGCGGAGGCGGACCTCCTCGGGGTGCCCGAGCTGTCACCCGCCCTGCTCTTCGAGCGCCTGACGACCGACACCGGCGACCGCCCGGTCGAGTACGTCCACTCCCTCTACCGGGGCGACCGCTACCGCATCGTCTCCCGGCTGTCCCTCGGCCCGCCGCGCGGCACCGCCGCCCCGGTACCGCGCGAAGGGCACCATCCCGGCATCCCGCCCGGGGACCTCACCCCCGGCGATCCGGTCACGTTCTCCACCCACGGGGTCGTACAGACCGGCCCGTGAACCGGAAGACTCGGAAATTCCTTAGCCCTTTCGGTGCTTGCATGGCGGTCACGAGGACGGCTCGTGAGTCAGCGCATGCTGTGCGTCCCGGGATCCGACGGGACCGACTGCCCGGTCGGTCCACCGGTGAGTGCGCGTCGCGCATCCAGTGCCGCCGCTTCCGGTCCGCGGGCGCGGTGCGGACTCCCGCCGACCGGTCCTCTCCGTGGCGGTGGAAAGAGAGAAGATGTCCAAGCGCGCACTGATCACCGGAATCACCGGACAGGACGGCTCGTACCTGGCGGAACACCTGCTGAGCCAGGGGTACCGGGTGTGGGGGCTCTGCCGTGGGCAGGCCAACCCGCGAAAGGACCGGATCGCCGAGATGATCCCCGACCTGTCCTTCGTGGACGGCGACCTGATGGACCAGGGCAGCCTGGTCTCGGCGGTCGACCTGGTCCAGCCCGACGAGGTCTACAACCTGGGGGCCATCTCCTTCGTCCCCATGTCCTGGCAGCAGCCCGAACTGGTCACCGAGGTCAACGGCACCGGCGTGCTGCGCATGCTCGAGGCCATCCGCATGGTCAGCGGACTCAGCAAGTCCTCCGGTGGCGGCTCCCGGGGCCAGATCCGCTTCTACCAGGCGTCCTCCTCGGAGATGTTCGGCCAGGTCGCCGAGAGCCCGCAGAGCGAGACCACCCGCTTCCACCCGCGCAGCCCGTACGGCGTGGCCAAGACCTTCGGCCACTACATCACCCGCAACTACCGCGAGTCGTTCGGCATGTACGGCGTCTCCGGGATCCTCTTCAACCACGAGTCCCCGCGCCGCGGCTCCGAGTTCGTGACCCGGAAGATCACCCTGGCCGTCGCCCAGATCAAGCTGGGTCTGATGGACAAGGTCAGCCTCGGCAACCTGGACGCCGAGCGGGACTGGGGCTTCGCCGGCGACTACGTGCGCGCCATGCACCTGATGCTCCAGCAGGAGGAGCCCGGCGACTACGTCGTGGGCACCGGATCGATGCACACGGTGCGCGACGCGGCCCGCATCGCCTTCGAGCACGTGGGCCTGGACTGGCGCGACCACGTCGTGGTCGACCCCGGACTGGTGCGGCCCGCCGAGGTCGAGACGCTGTGCGCCGACTCGACCAACGCCCGCAAGGAACTGGGCTGGGAGCCCGAGGTCGACTTCGAGCAGCTGATGCGCATGATGGTCGAGTCCGACTTGCGCCAGGCCTCGCGCGACCGCGACTACAGCCGGCTGGTGGCCGCCGCCGGCAGCTGGTAGGCCGTCCGGCCGCCCCGCGCTCCGGCGTCACACACTAGGGATTTCCGCAGCCGTACCGCCCGAGACTGGGCCCATGGTCTGCGGAACTGTGTGCACGGCACGCGCGCTGCGCGCGTGCTCCGGAGGAGTTGCCGCGGCGGTCCCCGCCCGGCGTCGTGCCGGGGATCCGCCGCGGACAGGCGGGCCCCGGCACCACGCATGGCCCCCGCTGCCCGGCGCGTGACGTCCCGCGCCGGGCACGCCCGGCCGGCCCCCGACCCCGCCCTCCCCCTTCCTCCGGACACCCCGGTCGTCCCGCCGAACGGCCGCACCGGACACCCGGTGTCCCCACCGGACGGCCGGCCGTCCGCCGGTCTTCTTCCAGATGGGTTGCGTTGAAATGGACAAGGAACAGAAGCTCCGGGACTACCTCAAGCGAGCGAGCGCCGATCTGAAGCGTTCGCGGCAGCGGGTGAGCGAGCTGGAGGCGGCGGCCACCGAGCCCATCGCGATCGTCGGCATGAGCTGCCGCTACCCGGGCGGCGTGAGCAGCCCGGAGGACCTGTGGCGGATGCTGGTCGCCGGTGAGGACGGCATCACCCCCATGCCCGACGACCGCGGCTGGGAGGCCGCGATCGGCGACGGGCCCGCCGACTTCGCCGGCGGTTTCCTGCACGACGCGCCCGCCTTCGACGCGGACTTCTTCGGCATCTCGCCGCGCGAGGCGCTCTCCATGGACCCGCAGCAGCGCCTGCTCCTGGAAACCTCCTGGGAGGCCTTCGAGCGCGCCGGGATCGACCCGTCCGGCGTCCGCGGCAGCCGCACCGGCATGTTCGTCGGCGCCATGCCGCAGGACTACCGCGTCGGTCCCGACGACGACGTCCAGGGCTTCCAGCTGACCGGCAACGCCACCAGCATCCTGTCCGGCCGGCTCTCCTACTTCTACGGCGCCGTCGGCCCCGCCGTCACCGTCGACACCGCCTGCTCGTCCTCGCTGGTCGCCCTGCACCTGGCCGCGCAGTCGCTGCGCGCGGGGGAGTGCTCGCTGGCGTTGGCGGCCGGTGTCACCGTGATGGCCAGCCCCACCACGTTCGTCGAGTTCGCCCGCCAGGGCGGCCTCGCGGGCGACGGCCGCTGCAAGTCCTTCGCCGACGCCGCCAACGGCACCGGCTGGTCCGAGGGCGTCGGCGTCCTCGTCCTGGAGCGGCTGTCCGAGGCCCGCCGCAACGGCCACCACGTGCTCGCCGTGGTGCGTGGCTCCGCCGTCAACCAGGACGGCGCCTCCAACGGCCTGACCGCCCCCAACGGCCCCTCGCAGCAGCGCGTCATCGAGGCCGCCCTGGTCAACGCCCGCCTCTCCGCCGCCGAGGTCGACGCGGTCGAGGCGCACGGCACCGGCACCGTCCTCGGCGACCCCGTCGAGGCGCAGGCCCTGCTCGCCACCTACGGCCAGGGCCGCGACCCGCAGCGGCCGCTGCTGCTCGGCTCGGTGAAGTCCAACATCAGCCACACCCAGGCCGCCGCCGGTGTCGCCGGCATCATCAAGATGGTCATGGCGATGCGCCACGACCTGCTCCCGCGCACCCTGCACGTGGACCGGCCGTCCACCCACGTCGACTGGACCGAGGGAGCCGTCCGCCTCCTCACCGAACCCGTGCCGTGGCCGCGCCGCGAGAACGCCCCGCGCCGCGCCGGTGTCTCCTCGTTCGGCCTGTCCGGCACCAACGCGCACACCATCATCGAGGAGGCCCCCGCCGAGGAGCCCGCCGCGGACGGCGCTCAGGAGGCCCCCGCGGCCCCCGCCGTCGAGCCCGGCGTGCTGCCGTGGCTGCTGTCCGGCCGCACCACCGACGCCCTGCGCGAGCAGGCCGACCGGCTGCTGGCCCACCTCCGCGACCGGCCCGCGCTCACCGCCCTCGACGCCGCCCACGCCCTGGCGACCACCCGCTCCGCCTTCGAGCACCGCGCCGCGCTCACCGCCGCCGACCGCGACACCGCCCTCGCCGCCCTCACGGCGCTCGCCGCCGGCGAGGACGCGCCCGGCCTCACCGTCCGCCAGACGCGCGGCCGCCCCAAGCTCGCCGTGCTCTTCTCCGGCCAGGGCTCCCAGCGCCTTGGCATGGGCCGTGACCTGTACGCCCGCTTCCCCGTCTTCGCCCGCGCCCTCGACGAGATCCTCGGCCACCTCGACGCCGGACTCGACCGCCCGCTGCGCCCCCTCCTGCTGGCCGGGGAGGGCACCGCCGAGGCCGCCCTGCTCGACCGCACCGGGTACGCGCAGCCCGCCCTCTTCGCCCTCGAAGTCGCCCTGTACCGGCTGGTCGAGTCCTGGGGCCTCACCCCCGACCACGTCACCGGCCACTCCGTCGGCGAGATCGCCGCCGCGCACGTGGCGGGCGTCTTCTCCCTGGCGGACGCCTGCACCCTGGTCCTCGCCCGCGGCCGGCTGATGGAGGCGCTGCCCGAAGGCGGCGCCATGGTCTCCGTCGAGGCCACCGAGGACGAGGTGGCCCCGCTGGTCGCCGAGCGCGCCGACCGGGTGTCGATCGCCGCCCTCAACGGCCCCTCGGCGGTGGTCGTCGCGGGCACCGCCGCCGACGTCGACGCCGTCGCCGCCCACTTCGCCGCCCTCGGCCGCCGCACCCGCCGGCTGCGCGTCTCGCACGCCTTCCACTCGCCGCTGATGGAGCCGATGCTCGCGGAGTTCCGCGACGTCGTCGCCGGACTGTCCCCGCAGGCACCCGCGCTCCCCGTGGTCTCCAACCTCACCGGCGCCCCCGCCACCGTCGAGCAGCTCACCTCCGCCGACTACTGGGCCGACCACGTCCGCCACCCCGTCCGCTTCGCCGACGGCGTGTCCTGGCTGGCCGGCCACGGCACCGGCGTCTTCCTCGAACTCGGCCCCGACGGCACCCTGTCCGCGCTCACCCGCGCCTGCCTGGACGCCGCCGGACACGAGGACACCGCCGTCCTGCCCGCCCTGCGCAAGGACCGCCCCGAGCCCACCGCGCTCACCGAGACCGCCGCCGGCCTGTACCTGCACGGCGTTCCGCTGCGCTGGGAGCGCTGGTTCGAGGGCACCGGCGCCCACCGCGCCGACCTGCCGACCTACGCCTTCCAGCACCGCCGGTACTGGCCCAAGGGCGTCACCGGCACGGCCGGCGACGTACGGGCCGCGGGCCTCGGCGCCGCCCACCACCCGCTGCTGGCCGCCGCCGTCACCCTCGCCAACTCCGACGGGCTGCTGCTCACCGGCCGGCTCTCGGTGCGCACCCACCCCTGGCTCGCCGACCACGCGGTGCGCGGCACCGTCCTGCTGCCCGGCACCGCCTTCCTGGAGCTGGCGGTGCGGGCCGGCGACGAGGTCGGCTGCGACCGCGTCGAGGACCTCACCCTCGCCGCCCCGCTCGCCCTGCCCGAGGACGGCGGCGTCCAGGTCCAGGTGTGGATCGCCGGCCCCGACGACACCGGCCGCCGCACCCTCAGCCTCTACGCCCGCCCCGACGGCGACGACGACCAGCCCTGGACCCGGCACGCCACCGGCACCCTCGCCCCCGGCGCCCGCCACGAGGACGGCTTCGACGCGGCCGTGTGGCCCCCGGCCGACGCCGAGCCGGTCGACCTGGACGGCTTCTACGACTCACTCGCCGACGCCGGCTTCGGCTACGGCCCGGCCTTCCGCGGCCTGCGGGCGGTGTGGCGGCGCGGCGAGGAGACCTTCGCCGAGGTCGCCCTCGACGCCGGACCCGCCGGTGACGCGCCCTCCTTCGGCCTCCACCCCGCACTGCTCGACGCGGCCCTGCACGCCACCGCCTTCGCCCCGCTCGGCGAGGACGGACGCGGCGGCCTGCCGTTCTCCTGGCAGGACGTCACCCTGCACGCGAGCGGCGCCACCGAGGCCCGCGTGCGGCTCGTCCCGGCCGGCGACGACGCCGTGTCGATCGCCGTCACCGACGCCACCGGCGCACCCGTCGCCTCCGTGGCCTCCCTGGTGCTGCGCACCGCCCCGGACGCGCGCGCCACCGCGGCCTCCGCCCTGGAGCGGGACGCGCTGTTCGCCCTGGACTGGACCCGGATCACCGCCTCCGCCGACGGCACCGCCCCGCCCGCGGCCGCCGGTCTGCTCGGCACCGACCCCTTCGGCCTCACCGCCGCCCTGACCGCCGCCGGCGTGACGGTCACCGACGGCGGCGAGGGGACGCCGGACCTGGTGCTCGCCCCCGTCGCCGGCGCGGGCGAGGACCAGGTGCTCACCTCGGTGCACGAGGTCACCTCCCGCGCCCTCGGCCACCTGAAGGACTGGCTCGACGACCCGGCCCGGTCCGGCTCCCGGCTGGTCTTCGTCACCCGGGGCGCCGTCGCCACCGACGGCGGCGGCGTCACCGACCCCGCCGCGGCGGCCGTCTGGGGCCTGGTCCGCTCCGCGCAGACCGAACACCCCGGCCGCTTCGGCCTCCTGGACCTCGACCCGGCGTCCACGGCCGACCCCGCCGCCCTCGCGGCCGCCCTCACCGCCGACGAACCGGGGACCGCCGTCCGCGACGGCGCGGTCCTCGGCGCCCGTCTCGCCCGCGTCCGTCCGCCCGCCGAGCGGGACACCCCTGCCTGGAACCCCGACGGCACCGTCGTGATCACCGGCGGCACCGGCGGCCTGGGCGCCGTCCTCGCCCGCCACCTCGTCGCCGAACGCGGCGTACGGCACCTGCTCCTCACCAGCAGGCGCGGAGCCGACGCCCCCGGCGCCGCCGGACTGGCCGACGCCCTGCGCGAGTCCGGCGCCGAGGTCACCCTCCGGGCCTGCGACGCCGCCGACCCCGACGCCGTCGCCGCGCTGTTCGCCGCGATCCCCGAGGACCACCCCGTCACCGCCGTGGTGCACACCGCGGGCGTCCTCGACGACGGGCTCGTGGAGTCCTTCACCGCCGACCGCCTCACCGCCGTCCTGCGGCCCAAGGCCGACGCCGTCTGGCACCTGCACCGGGCCACGCGCGACCTCGACCTCGCCGCGTTCGTCGTCTTCTCCTCCTTCGCCGGCACCGCCGGAGCCCCCGCCCAGGCCGGCTACGCCGCCGCCAACGCCTTCCTCGACGCGCTCGCCGCGACCCGCCGCGCCTCCGGGCTGCCCGGACTCTCCCTCGGCTGGGGCCCCTGGGCGCCCGGCACCGGCATGACCGGCGAACTGACCGAGCACGACCTGCGCCGCCTGTCCCGCTCCGGCACGCCCCCGCTCACCCCCGAGGACGGCCTCGCCCTCTTCGACACCGCCCTCTGCCTGCCCCGCGCGGCCGTCCTGCCCGTCCGGCTCGACCTGGCCGCGCTGCGCGGCCAGGGAGAGGTGCCGCCGCTGCTGCGGGGCCTGATCCGGGCCCGCCGCCGCACCGTGCGCACCGGTTCCGAGGCCGCCCTCGGCCTCACCCAGCGGCTGTCCCGGCTCGACGCCGAGGCCCGCACCGAGACCGTCACCGACCTGGTGCGCGCCCAGGTGGCCGCCGTCCTCGGCCACGCCTCCGCCGCGGACATCGACCCCGAACGCGCCTTCCAGGACCTCGGTTTCGACTCCCTGACCGCCGTCGAGCTGCGCAACCGGCTCGCCGCCGTCACCGGTCTGCGCACCTCGGCCACCGTCGTCTTCGACTACCCCACGGTGTCCGCGCTCGCCGCCCACCTGCTGGAGGAGCTGACCGGCGGCGCCGAAGCGGAGGCGTCCGCCGCCACCCCGGCGGTCAACGCCGCCGCCACCGCCGAGGACCCGATCGTCATCGTCGGCATGAGCTGCCGCTACCCCGGTGGCGTCAGCTCCCCCGACGACCTGTGGCGCCTGGTCACCGAGGGCACCGACGCGGTCAGCGGGCTGCCCGTGAACCGCGGCTGGGACCTGGACTCCCTGTACCACCCGGACCCCGACCACCCCGGCACCTCGTACACCCGCTACGGCGGATTCCTGCACGACGCGGGCGACTTCGACCCCGGCTTCTTCGGCATGAGCCCCCGCGAGGCGCTGGCCACCGACTCCCAGCAGCGGCTGCTCCTGGAGGCGTCCTGGACCGCCGTGGAACACGCCGGCATCGACCCGGTCTCCCTGCGCGGCAGCCGCACCGGCGTCTTCGCCGGCGTCATGTACAGCGACTACTCCGCCACCCTCGCCGACGAGCGTTTCGAGGGACACCAGGGCAGCGGCACCGCGCCCAGCATCGCCTCCGGCCGGGTCTCCTACGCCCTCGGCCTGGAGGGCCCCGCGGTCACCGTCGACACCGCCTGCTCCTCCTCCCTGGTCGCCATGCACTGGGCGATGCAGGCCCTGCGCTCCGGCGAGTGCTCCCTCGCCCTGGCCGGCGGCGTCACCGTGATGTCCACGCCGACCTCCCTGATCGAGTTCTCCCGCCAGCGCGGCCTGTCGCCCGACGGCCGCTGCAAGGCCTTCTCCGACGACGCCGACGGCGTCGGCTGGTCCGAGGGCGTCGGCGTCCTCGTCCTGGAACGCCTCTCCGACGCACGCCGCAACGGCCACCGCGTCCTGGCCGTGGTGCGCGGCTCCGCCGTCAACCAGGACGGCGCCTCCAACGGCCTCACCGCACCCAACGGCCCCTCCCAGCAGCGCGTCATCCGCCAGGCCCTCGGCGCCGCCGGACTGACCCCCGCCGACGTGGACGCCGTCGAGGCGCACGGCACCGGCACCAGCCTCGGCGACCCCATCGAGGCCCAGGCCCTGCTCGCCACCTACGGCCAGGACCGCGACCCCGAACGCCCCCTGCTGCTCGGCTCGGTGAAGTCCAACCTGGGTCACACCCAGGCCGCCGCGGGCGTCGCCGGCGTGATCAAGATGGTCATGGCGATGCGCCACGGCGAACTGCCGCGCACCCTGCACGCCGACCGCCCCTCCCGCCACGTCGACTGGGAGTCCGGCGCGGTCGCGCTCCTCCAGGAGCACACCGCCTGGCCCGAGACGGACCGCCCCCGCCGCGCCGCCGTCTCCTCCTTCGGCATCAGCGGCACCAACGCGCACGTCGTCCTGGAGCAGCCCGCACCGCAGCCCGCGCCCCGCCCCGCGAGCACCGACGGCACCGACGCCCCCGCCGTCCTGCCGTGGGTCCTGTCCGGGCGCACCCGGCCCGCGCTGCGCGCCCAGGCCGCCCGCCTGCTGGCCCACCTGGACGAGCGCCCCGCCCTCGCGCCCGCCGACGTGACCCTCTCCCTGGCCACCACCCGGCCCGCGTTCGAACAGCGCGCCGTAGCCGTCGGCACCCCCGACGACGTACGGCGGGCCCTGACCGCCCTCGCCGCCGACCGGCCCGACCCGGCACTGGTCCTCGGCGAGACCGGCGGCGCCGGCCGTACCGCCCTGCTGTTCACCGGGCAGGGCAGCCAGCGCCCCGGCACCGGCCGCGGACTGTACGCCCGGTACCCGGAGTTCGCCGCCGCGCTGGACGAGGTCGTGGCGAAGCTCGACCCGCTGCTCACCGACCCGGAGACGGACACCGCGCCGCGCTCCCTCAAGGACGTCCTGTTCGCCGAGGACGGCAGCCCCGAGGCCGCCGCGCTCTACGAGACCGGCTGGACCCAGCCCGCCCTGTTCGCCCTCGAAACCGCCCTGTACCACCTGGTCCGCTCCTGGGGCGTGCGCCCCGGCGTGCTCCTCGGCCACTCCATCGGCGGCATCACCGCCGCCCACGCCGCGGGCGTCCTCTCCCTGGACGACGCCTGCGCCCTGGTCGCCGCGCGCGCCCGGCTCATGCAGGCGCTGCCCGAGGGCGGCGCCATGTACTCCGTACAGGCCACCGAGGACGAGGTGCTGCCGCTGCTGGACGGCCTGGCGGACCAGGTCTCCCTGGCCGCCGTCAACAGCCCCGGCTCCGTCGTGGTCGCCGGGGACGAGGACGCCGCCGAGCGCGTCGCCGCCCACTTCGCCGGCCAGGGCCGCACCACCCGCCGGCTGCGGGTCAGCCACGCCTTCCACTCGCCGCGCATGGACGCCATGCTCGACGCCTACCGCCGGGTCGCCGACGGCCTGACCTACCACGAGCCGGCCGTGCCGGTCGTCTCCGACCTCACCGGCCGCCCCGCCACCGGCGACGACCTGCGCACCGCCGACTACTGGGTGCGCCACGTCCGCGGCACCGTCCGCTTCGCCGACGCCGTGCGCGCCGCCCACGAGGCGGGCGCGGCCACCTTCCTCGAGCTCGGCCCCGGCGGCTCCCTGGCCGCCCTCGCCGAGGACACCCTCGGCGACGACGCCGGCACCGACGCCGTGCCGCTGCTGCGCACCGACCGCCCCGAGGACGTCAGCGCCCTCACCGCCCTCGCCCGCCTGCACGTGCGCGGGGTCCGCGTCGACTGGGCGGCCGCGCACACCGGCACCGGCGCCACCACCGTCGAACTGCCCACCTACGCCTTCCAGCACGAGACGTACTGGCCGGACACCACCGCCCCCGGCGCCCGCCGCGCCGCCTCGGACCCCGCCGACGCCGCCCTGTGGACCGCCGTCGAACGCGGCGACGCCGACGGGCTCGCCGGGCTGCTCGGCCTGCGCGACGAGGAGCACGCCTCCCTGTACGCGCTGCTGCCCTCGCTGTCGTCCTGGCGGCGCGCCCGCCAGGAGAAGGCCGTCCTGGACGCCGCCCGCTACCAGGTCGCCTGGCGGCCCGCCACCACCACCGGCGCCCCCGTCCTGGACGGCACCTGGCTGGCCGTCACCACCGCCGGCGACGAGGCCGACGAGGTACTCGACGCGCTGCGCGGCCACGGCGCCCTGCTCCGGCGCCTGGAGCTCGACGCCTCCCACCTCGACCGCGAGCGGCTCGCCGACGCCCTGCGCGCCGCCGGGGCCACCGACGCCGCCGGCGTCCTGAACCTGCTGCCGCTCGCCGACGGCCCCCACCCCACCGGCACGACCCCGGGGGACACCGCCACCGGCGGTCTCCCGCCCGGCTTCGCCCTCGGCGTCGTCCTCGCCCAGGCCTGCGGCGACACCGGCACCACCGCCCCGCTGTGGACGGTCACCCGCGGCGCCGTCTCCACCGGCACCGGCGACCCGCTCACCCACCCCGCCCGCGCCGCCCACTGGGGCCTGGGCCGGGTCACCGCCCTGGAACGCCCCGAGCAGCCGGGCGGCCTCGTCGACCTGCCGGCCGTCCTCGACGCGCCCGCGGCGCAGCGCCTGGCCGGCGTGCTCGCCGCCCGCGACGGCGACGACCAGGTCGCCGTACGCGCCTCCGGCGTACTCGCCCGCCGCGTCGTCCGCCACCCCGGCGCCGACCTGCCCCGCGAGGACGCCCTCACCGTCTCCGGCACCGTCCTCGTCACCGGCGGCACCGGCGGACTCGGCGCCGAGACCGCCCGTCTGCTGGCCCGCGCCGGCGCCGCCCACCTGATCCTCACCAGCCGGCGCGGCCCCGACGCGCCGGGCGCCGCCGAACTCGCCGCCGAACTCCAGGAGTCGGGCGCCCGCGTCACCCTCGCCGCCTGCGACAGCGCCGACCGCGACGCCCTCGCGGCCGTCCTCGCCGCCGTCCCCGACGACGCCCCGCTCACCGGTGTGGTGCACGCCGCCGGCGTCGGCCAGGCCGCCCCCCTGTCCGCCACCCCGCTGGCCGACACCGCCGCCGCGATGGCCGCCAAGACCCTCGGCGCCGCCCATCTCGACGCCCTGCTCGACGGCCACGACCTGGACTTCTTCCTGCTGTACTCGTCCGTCGCCGGAGTGTGGGGCAGCGCCGGGCAGAGCGCCTACGCCGCCGCCAACGCCTACCTCGACGCCCTCGCCGAGCACCGGCGCGCCCGCGGCCTGGCCGCCACCGCCGTCGCCTGGGGCCCGTGGGCCGAGATCGGCATGGCCCACGCGCACCACTCCGTCTCCGACACCCTCGAACGCAGCGGACTGCGCCTGCTGGCCCCCGCCACCGCCGTCACGGAACTGCGCCGCGCCCTCGTCCAGCGGGACACCGCGGTCACCGTCGCCGACGTCGACTGGGACCAGTACCACCCGGTCTTCACCGCCGTACGCGCCAGCCGCCTGTTCGACGAGATCGACACCGTCCGCGCCCTCGCCGCCCCGGCGGACGCCACCGCCGCCGTCTCCGAACTGGCCGGCCGGCTGCGCGGACTGACCGGCGACGAGCAGGAGCGGCTGCTCCTGGACCTGGTGCGCTCCGAGGCCGCCGTCGTCCTCGGCCACACCTCCGCCGACGGCGTCCCCGCCAAGCGGGCCTTCCGCGACGCGGGCTTCGACTCGCTGACCGCCGTGGAACTGCGCAAGCGCCTCGCCGCGCTCACCGGCCTCGCCCTGCCCACCACCCTGGTCTTCGACTACCCCAACCCGGCCGCCCTCGCCCGCCACCTCCGGGACGAACTCCTCGGCACCGGCGACAGCGCGCCGGCCGCCGCCGACGGCCCGGGCGCCACCGACGAGCCCATCGCCATCATCGGCATGAGCTGCCGCTTCCCCGGCGGCGCCCGCTCCGCCGACGCGTTCTGGCGGCTCGTCGCCGACGGCACCGACACCATCTCCGAGTTCCCCGCCAACCGCGGCTGGGACGCCGACGCCCTCTACGACCCCGACCCCGACAACCCCGGCACCACCTACTCCACCCTCGGCGGCTTCCTGCACGACGCGGGCGAGTTCGACCCCGGCTTCTTCGGCATCTCGCCCCGCGAGGCCGTCACCATGGACCCGCAGCAGCGGCTGCTCCTGGAGACCACCTGGGAGGCGTTCGAGCACGCCGGGATCGACCCCGCCGCGGTGCACTCCACGCCCACCGGCACCTTCATCGGCTCCACCTACCAGGACTACGGCGTCGCCATGGACGACGGCTCCGCCGGGCACGCCGTCACCGGCTCCAGCCCCAGCGTCCTGTCCGGCCGCCTCGCCTACACCTTCGGCCTGGAGGGCCCGGCGGTCACCGTCGACACCGCCTGCTCCTCCTCCCTGGTCGCGCTGCACCTGGCCTGCCAGTCGCTGCGCAACGGCGAGAGCAGCCTCGCCCTCGCGGGCGGCGCCACCGTCATGACCAACCCGATGTCGTTCATCGCGTTCAGCCGGCAGCGGGCGCTGGCCCGCGACGGACGCTGCAAGGCGTTCTCCGACGACGCCGACGGCATGACCCTCGCCGAGGGCATCGGCGTCCTCGTCCTGGAACGCCTCTCCGACGCCCGCCGCAACGGCCACGAGATCCTCGCCGTCGTCCGCGGCTCCGCCATCAACCAGGACGGCGCCTCCAACGGCCTCACCGCCCCCAACGGCCCCTCCCAGGTCCGCGTCATCCGCCAGGCCCTGAACGCCGCCGGGCTCGCCGCCGACGACATCGACGTGGTCGAGGCGCACGGCACCGGCACCGCGCTCGGCGACCCCATCGAGGCGCAGGCCCTGCTCACCACCTACGGCCAGGACCGCGACCCGCAGCGGCCGCTGCTGCTCGGCTCGGTGAAGTCCAACATCGGCCACACCCAGTCGGCGGCCGGCGTCGCCGGCATCATCAAGATGGTCATGGCGATGCGGCACGGCACCCTGCCGCGCACCCTGCACGCCGACCGCCCCTCCCGCCACGTCGACTGGGAGTCCGGCGCCGTCCGCCTCGTCACCGAGACCACCGACTGGCACAAGGACGACGCCCCGCTGCGCTGCGCCGTCTCCTCCTTCGGCATCAGCGGCACCAACGCGCACGCCATCCTGGAACAGGCGCCCGCCCCGGAACCCGTCGAGGCCGCCGAGACCGCCGAGCCCAGGCTCCCGGCCGGCGGCACCCTGCCCTGGATCCTGTCCGCCGCCGCCCCGGCCGCGCTGCGCGGCCAGGCCCGCAACCTCGCCGAGCACGTCACCGCCGCCGAGCCGCACCCCGCCGACGTCGGCCACACCCTGATCACCGCCCGCTCCGTACTGGAGCACCGCGCCGTCGCCCTCGGCACCACCGCCGGTGAACTCACCGGCGCGCTCACCGCGTTCGCCGACGGCGAGTCCACCGCCCAGGTGGTGAGCGGCACCGCCGACACCGACGGCCGCACCGTGTTCGTCTTCCCCGGGCAGGGCTCCCAGTGGGCCGGCATGGGCGCCGAACTCCTCGACACCTCACCCGTGTTCGCCGAGCGGCTGCACGAGTGCGCCGCCGCGCTCGCCCCGTTCACCGACTGGTCCCTGACCGACGTCGTCCGCGGCGCCGACGGCGCGCCCGACTTCGACCGCGTCGACGTCGTCCAGCCCGCCACCTGGGCCGTGATGGTGTCCCTGGCCGAGCTGTGGCGCGCCCACGGCGTCACCCCGGACGCCGTCGTCGGCCACTCCCAGGGCGAGATCGCCGCCGCCGTCGTCTCCGGCGCCCTGTCCCTGGAGGACGGCGCCCGCGTCGTCGCCCTGCGCAGCCAGGCCATCGGCCGCGTCCTGGCCGGCGCCGGCGGCATGATGTCCGTCCAGCTGCCCGCCGCCGAGGCCGAGGAGTACCTGGCCGCCCACGGCGGCGCCGTGTCCGTCGCCGCCGTCAACGGGCCACGCTCGGTGGTCCTCGCCGGCACCCCCGACGCGCTCGACGCCCTGCACGCCGAGTTCACCGCCCGGGACGTACGCGCCCGCCGCGTCGCCGTGGACTACGCCTCCCACTCCCCGCAGGTCGAGCGCATCCACGACGAACTCCTCGAACTGCTCGCCCCCGTGACACCCCGTCAGGCGCGGGTGCCGTTCCACTCCACCGTCACCGGAGAGATCCTCGGCACCGCCGCCACGGACGCCGCCTACTGGTACCGCAACCTGCGGCAGACCGTCCGCTTCGAGGACGCCGTACGCGCCCTCATCGGCGCCGGACACACCGTGTTCGTCGAGATCAGCCCGCACCCCGTGCTCACCATGGCGGTGCAGGCCACCGCCGAGGACACCGGCGACCCGGTCGCCGTCACCGGCACCCTGCGCCGCGAACAGGACGGCACCGGCCGCTTCCTGGCCTCCCTCGCCGAGCAGTGGGTCCGCGGCGGCCGCGCCGACTGGGCCGCCGTCTACGCCGGATGCGGCGCCCGCAGGACACCCCTGCCCACCTACGCCTTCCAGCGCGAGCACCTGTGGACCGAGGCCGCGCCGCCGCGCGCCGCGGCCGACGGCGATCCCGCCGACGCCGAGTTCTGGACCGAGGTCGAGCAGGAGGACGTCGACTCCCTCGCCACCCGCCTGCACCTGGACCGCGACGCCCTCGCCCCCGTCCTGCCCGCCCTGTCCACCTGGCGACGGCAGCGCCGTGACCGCTCCACCGTCGGCTCCTGGCGCTACCGCGCCACCTGGAAGCCGCTCGGCGCCCTACCCGACGCCGCCCTCACCGGCACCTGGCTGCTGGTCACCGCAGACGGCACCGACCCCGAGCACACCGCCGCCGTACGGGAGGCGCTCACCGCGCACGGCGCCGACGCGGTGCCGCTGCGCCTCGACGCCGCCGACACCGACCGCGGCCACCTCGCCGCCCGCCTGCGCGACCTGCCCGAACCCACCGGTGTGGTGTCGCTGCTGGCCGCCGCCGAGGACACCGGCACCCTCCACCCCGTCCTGCCCGCCGGGCTCGCGCTCTCCGTCACCCTGATCCAGGCCCTCGGCGACGCCGGCGTCGACGCGCCCCTGTGGGCGCTGACCCGCGGCGCCGTCTCCACCGGCCGCGCCGACCGGCTCACCCGGCCCACGCAGGCCATGGTGCACGGCCTCGGCTGGACCGCCGCGCTGGAACACCCGCAGCGCTGGGGCGGCACCGTCGACCTGCCCGAAACCCTCGACCACCGCGCCGCCCAGCGGCTCGCCGCCGTCCTCACCGGCAGCACCGGCGAGGACCAGCTCGCCGTCCGCGCCTCCGGCGTGCTCGCCCGCCGCGTCGCCCCGGCGCCCGCCCCCGCCGGCGGTCCCGGCTGGAACCCGCGCGGCACCGTCCTGGTCACCGGCGGCACCGGCACCCTCGGCCCCCACCTGGCCCGCTGGCTCGCCGACCAGGGTGCCCGCGACCTGGTGCTCACCAGCCGACGCGGCGACAGCGCCCCCGGCGCGGCCGAACTCGTCGCCGATCTCGCCGGACGCGGCTGCACCGCCACCGTCGCCGCCTGCGACGTCACCGACCGGGACGCCGTCGCCGCGCTCCTGGACCGGCTCGCCGCCGAGGGCCGCACCGTCCGCAGCGTCTTCCACACCGCCGCCGTCATCGAACTCCAGTCGATCGACGAGACCGGTCTGGACGCCTTCGCCAAGGTCGTGCACGCCAAGACCGCCGGCGCCGCCCACCTCGACGAACTCCTCGACGACGACCAGCTCGACGCGTTCGTCCTGTACTCCTCCACCGCCGGCATGTGGGGCAGCGGCCGACACGCCGCGTACGTCGCCGCCAACGCCCACCTCAACGCGCTCGCCGAGCACCGCCGCGCCCGCGGCGCCCGCGCCACCGCGATCTCGTGGGGCATCTGGGCCGACGACATGAAACTCGGCCGCGTCGACCCCGGCCAGATCCGCCGCAGCGGACTGGTCTTCATGAACCCCGAGCTGGCCCTCGCAGGACTCCGGGGGGCCCTCGACGCCGACGAGGGCGTCCTCGCCGTCGCCGACGTCGACTGGGACCGCTACCACCCGGTGTTCACCTCCTCGCGGCCCACCGACATCTTCGAGGACGTCCCCGACGTACGGCGGCTGACCGAGGAGTCCCAGGCCCGCGCCGCCGACGGCGGCGAGTTCGCCGGCTGGCTGCGCGCGCTGCCCGCCGGCGAACAGGACCGCCTCCTGCTGGACCTGGTCCGCTCCGAGGCCGCCACCGTCCTCGGCCACGCCTCCCCCGAGGTGCTGTCCGAGCGCCGCGCCTTCCGCGACGTCGGCTTCGACTCGCTCACCGCCGTCGACCTGCGCAACCGGCTCGCCGCCGTCACCGGCCTCACCCTGCCGAGCACCCTCGTGTTCGACTACCCGGACCCGCTCACCCTCGTCGCGCACCTGCGCGGCCTCATCGGCGGCCCCGGCACCGAGGACGGCGGACCGGTGCGCACCACCGCCGCCGTCGACGACGAGCCCATCGCCGTCGTCGCCATGAGCTGCCGCTACCCCGGCGGCATCACCAGCCCCGAGGCCCTGTGGGACCTCGTCGCGGCCGGCGGCGACGCCATCACCGGCTTCCCCGCCGACCGCGGCTGGGACGCCGACGCCCTCTACGACCCCGACCCCGACAAGCCCGGCACCACCTACTCCACCCAGGGCGGCTTCCTCCACGACGTCGCCGACTTCGACGCCGGCTTCTTCGGCATCTCCCCGCGCGAGGCCCTCGCCATGGACCCGCAGCAGCGGCTCCTGCTGGAGACCGGCTGGGAGGTCCTGGAACGCGCCGGCATCGACCCCGCCACCCTCCGCGGCAGCCTCACCGGCACCTTCATCGGCGCCAGCTACCAGGACTACACGGCGGGCGGCGCCTCGACCGAGGGCGCCGAGGGCCACCTCATCACCGGCACCATCTCCAGCGTGATGTCCGGCCGCCTCGCCTACACCTTCGGCCTGGAGGGCCCGGCCGTCACCCTGGACACCGCCTGCTCCTCCTCGCTCGTCGCGCTGCACCTGGCCTGCCAGTCGCTGCGCAACGGCGAGAGCACCCTCGCCCTCGCCGGCGGCGTCAGCGTCATGGCCACCCCCAGCGCCTTCACCGGCTTCAGCCGCCAGCGCGCCATGGCCCCCGACGGCCGCTGCAAGGCGTACGCCGAGGGCGCCGACGGCATGAGCCTCGCCGAGGGCGTCGGCCTCGTCCTGGTCGAACGGCTCTCCGACGCCCGCCGCAACGGGCACCCCGTGCTCGCCGTGATCCGCGGCTCCGCCGTCAACCAGGACGGCGCCTCCAACGGCCTCACCGCCCCCAACGGCCCCTCCCAGGCCCGGGTGATCCGCCAGGCCCTCAGCAACGCGAACCTCACCCCGGCCGACGTCGACGTGGTCGAGGGCCACGGCACCGGCACCGCGCTCGGCGACCCCATCGAGGCGCAGGCCCTGCTCGCCACCTACGGCCAGGGCCGGCCCGCCGACCGGCCGCTGCTGCTCGGCTCGGTGAAGTCCAACATCGGCCACACCCAGATGGCGTCCGGCATCGCCGGCGTCATGAAGATGGTCATGGCGATGCGCCACGGCACCGTGCCGCCCACCCTGCACGTGGACACCCCCTCCAGCCACGTCGACTGGAACTCCGGCGCCATCGACCTGGCCACCGGCACCGTGCCCTGGCCCGAGACCGGCCGGCCCCGCCGCGCCGCCGTCTCCTCCTTCGGCCTGAGCGGCACCAACGTCCACACCGTCGTCGAACAGGCCCCCGAGACCCCCGACGCCGACGAGGCGCGGACCGCGCCCGCCGTGGACCCCGCCACCCTGCCGGCCGGCGTGCCACTGGTCCTGTCCGCCCGCACCGCCCCCGCCCTGCGCGCCCAGGCCGGCCGGCTCCTCGACCACACCGAGGACCACCCGGACGTCCCGCTGCTCGACGTGGCCCACTCCCTGGCCACCACCCGCGGCACCCTGGAACACCGCGCCGCCGTCCTGGCCGGCGACCGCGACGGGGTCCTGCGCGCCCTGACCGCCCTGCGCGACGGCACCCCCGACGGCGCCCTCGTCACCGGCGCGCCCTCCCGGGGCCGCCTGGCCTTCCTGTTCACCGGGCAGGGCAGCCAGCGCGCCGCCATGGGCCGCGAACTGTACGGCCGCCACCCGGTCTTCGCGGACGCCCTGGACGACGTCCTCACCCGCTTCGACCGGGAACTCGAACACCCGCTGCGGGACGTGCTGTTCGCCGACGAGGGCACCCCGAACGCGGCCCTCCTGCACGACACCGCCTACACCCAGCCCGCCCTGTTCGCCCTCGAGGTGGCCCTCTACCGGCTCGTCGAGTCCTGGGGCACCGTCCCCGACAGCGTCGCCGGCCACTCCATCGGCGAACTCGCCGCCGCCCACGTCGCCGGTGTCCTCTCCCTGGACGACGCCTGCACCCTCGTCGCCGCCCGCGGCCGCCTGATGGCCGCCCTGCCGGCCGGCGGCGCCATGGTCGCCGTACAGGCCACCGAGGACGAGGTGCTGCCGCTGCTGGACGGCCTGGAGGACCAGGTCTCCCTCGCCGCGGTCAACGGCCCCCGCTCCGTCGTCCTGTCCGGCGACGGGGACGCCGTCACCCGGATCGCCGCCCGGCTCGCCGAGGACGGCCGCAAGACCCGCGTCCTGCGCGTCAGCCACGCCTTCCACTCGCCGCGCATGGACGCCATGCTCGACGACTTCGCGCGGGTCGCCCGCGGCCTCACCTACCACCTGCCGTCCGTCCCGCTGGTGTCCACCGTCACCGGCGAGCCCGCCGACACCGACGCGCTGCGCACCCCCGACTACTGGGTGCGGCAGGTCCGCGCCACCGTCCGCTTCGCCGACGCGGTGCGCACCCTCGCCCGGCAGGGCCACACCTCCTTCCTGGAGATCGGCCCCGACGGCACCCTGTCCGCCGCCGCCCGCGAGGTCCTCGACGCCGCCGAGGACACCGGCACGCCGGCGCACGCCGAGGTGACCACGGTGCCCGCGCTGCGCCGCGACCGCGACGAGGCCACCGCGCTCACCGCCGCCCTGGCCCGCGTCCACGTCCACGGCGCCCGCGTCGACTGGTCCGGCGTCCTGCGCGGCACCGGCGCCCGCCGCGTCGACCTGCCCACCTACGCCTTCCAGCACAGCCGCTACTGGCCCGACACCACCTACGGACCCGCCCCGACGACCGCGGCCGGTCCGGCCGACGGCGCGGACGCCGCGTTCTGGTCCGCCGTCGAGCGCGCCGACCTGCCCGCCCTCGGCGCCGACCTCGGCCTCGACGACGACACCCTCGCCGCGCTCGTGCCCGCCCTGTCCGCGTGGCGGCGCCGCCGCACCGAGCGGGCCGCCGCCGACGCCCGCCGCCACCGCGCCGTGTGGAAGCCGCTGGACGGCGCCCCCACCGCGCGGCCGGCCGGTACCTGGCTCGTCCTGCTCCCGGCCACCGGCCCCGGCACCGACGTGGCCGGACTGCCGGACACCCTCGGCCTGCAGGCCGTACGCGTGACCACCGACGGCCGGGACCGCACGGGCCTCGCCGGCCTCCTGCGGGAACTGCCGGCGCCCGACGGCGGCTTCACCGGCGTCCTGTCCCTGCTCGCCCTCGGCGCGGACGACCCCGACGCCGACGACCCCGCCGGCCTCGACGGAGTGCTGCCCACGGCCACCGCCGTACAGGCCCTCGGGGACGCGGGGATCCACGCCCCGCTGTGGATCCTCACCCGCCGGGCCGTCACCACCGGCCGCGCCGACCGCCTCGCCCACCCCGGGCAGGCCGCCGCGCGTGGCCTCGTCCGGGTCGCCGCCCTGGAACACCCCGAGCGCCGCTTCGGCGTCGTCGACCTCCCCGAACACCTCGACACCCAGGCCGTACGCCGCCTGGCCCACCTCCTGGCCGAACCCGGCGAGGAGACCGACCTCGCCGTCCGCGCCTCCGCCACCTACGCCCGCCGCCTGGCCCACCACCCCGCGCCCGACGGCCCCGCCCCCCGGCGGTTCGCCCCCGAGGGCACCGCCCTGATCACCGGCGGCACCGGCGCCCTCGGCGCCCACGTCGCCCGCCGCCTCGCCGAACGCGGCACCCCGCACCTGCTGCTGGTCAGCCGCCGCGGCCCGGACGCGCCCGGCGCCGGCGAACTCGCGGCCGAACTGCGGGAGCTGGGCGCCCAGGTGACGATCGCCGCCTGCGACACCGCCGACCGCGACGCCCTCGCCGCCGTCCTCGCGGCCGTACCCGCCGAGCACCCCCTCACCGCGGTGATCCACACCGCCGGCGTGCTCGACGACGGCGTGCTCCACACGCTCACCCCGCAGCGGTTCGACACCGTCCTGAAGGCCAAGGCGCACTCCGCCGCCCACCTGCACGAACTGACCCGCGACAGCGGTCTCACCGACTTCGTGCTGTTCTCCTCCACCGCCGGCAGCCTCGGCGCCGCCGGCCAGGGCAACTACGCGGCCGCCAACGCCTACCTGGACGCCCTCGCCGAACACCGCCGCGCCGCCGGCCTGCCCGCCACCTCCGTCGCCTGGGGCCCCTGGGCCGGCACCGGCATGGCCGGCGACGGCACCGGAGTGGAGGACCGCGTCCGCCGCGGCGGCTTCACCCCGATGAGCGCCGAGGACGCGCTCGCCGCCCTCGACACCGCCGTCGAGCACGGCGACACCGCGCTCACCGTCGCCGACATCGACTGGCAGCGGTACGCGGCGGTCTTCGCCGCCAACCGCCCCCTCGTCCGCGACCTGCCCGAACTGCGCGCCACCACCGCCGACTCCACGACCGCGGCCACGACCGCCGGTCCGGCGCTCGGCCGGGAACTCGCCGCGCTCACCGCACCAGCCCGGCAGCGGTACGTCCTGGACTTCGTGCGCGCCCAGGTCGCCGGCGTCCTCGGCCACCCCGACCCGGCCGCCGTCGAACCCGACCAGGCCTTCACCGA
Organism: Streptomyces sp. NPDC016640; assembly: GCF_043076215.1. Classification (NCBI taxonomy): domain Bacteria; kingdom Bacillati; phylum Actinomycetota; class Actinomycetes; order Kitasatosporales; family Streptomycetaceae; genus Streptomyces; species Streptomyces sp. NPDC016640. The sequence continues at coordinate 2,058 of NZ_JBIBRG010000013.1, read as the reverse complement.
CCTCGGCTTCGACTCGCTGACCACCGTCGAACTGCGCAACACCCTCAACGCCACCACCGGCCTGAAGCTGCCCGCCACCCTCGTCTACGACCACCCCACCACCCGCGACCTGGCCGCCCACCTCCTCACCGAACTGCTCGGCACCCTGCCCGAGCCGGCCGACGGCCGCGCCGCCGTGGACACCACCGGCCGCGCGAGCGACGACGACCCCGTGGTCATCGTCGGCATGGGCTGCCGCTTCCCCGGCGGCGTCGACTCACCCGACGACCTGTGGGACCTGCTGTACGACGGCCGTGACGCCATCACCGGCTTCCCCGCCGACCGCGGCTGGGACCTCGACACCCTCGCCCGCGGCGGCTCCGCCACCCTGGAGGGCGGATTCCTCGACGGCGCCGGCCTCTTCGACGCCGCCTTCTTCGGGATCTCCCCGCGCGAGGCCCTCGCCATGGACCCGCAGCAGCGGCTCCTCCTGGAGACCTCCTGGGAGGCCCTGGAGCGCGCCGGCATCGACCCGGCGGGCCTGCGCGGGAGTGCCACCGGCGTCTTCGTCGGCACCAACGGCCAGGACTACGCCACCATGCTGCGCCGCGGCACCACCGACGTGCAGGGCCACGCCGCCACCGGCACCACCGCCAGCGTCATGTCCGGCCGGCTGTCCTACACCCTCGGCCTGGAGGGCCCCGCCGTCACCGTCGACACCGCCTGCTCCTCGGCGCTCGTCGCCCTGCACATGGCCGCCACGGCGCTGCGCTCCGGCGAGTGCTCCCTGGTCCTGGCCGGCGGCGTCTCGGTGATGTCCAGCCCCGACGCCTTCGTGGAGTTCACCGCCCAGGGCGGCCTCGCCGGCGACGGCCGCTGCAAGGCCTTCGCCGACTCCGCCGACGGCACCGCCTGGTCCGAGGGCGCGGGCGTCCTGGTCCTGGAGCGCCTCTCCGACGCCCGCCGCAACGGGCACCCCGTGCTCGCCGTGGTCCGCGGCGCGGCCGTCAACCAGGACGGCGCCTCCAACGGCCTGACCGCCCCCAACGGCCGCGCCCAGCAGCGCGTCATCCGCGCCGCCCTCGCCGACGCCCGCCTCACCCCGGCCGACGTGGACGTGGTCGAGGCGCACGGCACCGGCACCACCCTCGGCGACCCGATCGAGGCGCACGCCCTCATCGCCGCCTACGGCACCGGCCGCGCCCCGGAGCACCCGCTGCTGCTCGGCACGGTCAAGTCCAACCTGGGCCACACCCAGGCCGCCGCCGGTGTCGCCGGCGTCATCAAGACCGTGCTCGCCCTGCGCCACGGCGAGCTGCCCCGGACCCTGCACATCGACACCCCGTCGACCCACGTCGACTGGTCCGACGGCACGGTCTCCCTGCTCCGCGAGCGCCGCGCCTGGCCGGAGACCGGCCGGCCCCGCCGCGCCGGCGTCTCCGCCTTCGGCGTCAGCGGCACCAACGCCCACGTCCTGCTGGAGCAGGCCCCGGCGGACACCGGGTCCCACGGCGACGCGGCTCCCGTGCCGCCCGCCGAGGCGCCCTGGCTCGTGTCCGCCCGCACCACCGAGGCCCTCACGGACCAGACCGAGCGGCTGATGTCGTTCACCGCCGCCCACCCGGACGTCCCGGCCCTCGACACCGCCTACACCCTGGCCGTCGGCCGCACCGCGTTCGAGCACCGCGTGGTGCTGCTCGCGGGCACGAGTCCGGAGGGCGGGGCGCCGGTCGAGGTGGCGCGTGGTCGTGCGGCCGAGCGGTCGCTGGCGGTGCTGTTCTCGGGGCAGGGTTCGCAGCGGGTGGGGATGGGGCGTGAGTTGTACGCCCGGTTCCCGGTGTTCGCCGAGGCGCTGGATGCGGTACTGGCGCGGTTGGACGTGGAGCTGGAGCGTCCGTTGCGGGAGGTGTTGTTCGCGGAGGAGGGTTCGCCGGAGGCGGGGCTTCTCGGCACGACCGGGTTCACGCAGCCGGCGTTGTTCGCTGTCGAGGTGGCGCTGTTCCGGCTGGTGGAGAGCTGGGGTGTGCGGCCGGAGTTCGTGGCCGGTCACTCCGTGGGTGAGATCTCGGCCGCGCATGT
>NZ_JBIBRG010000012.1:0-274460 GCF_043076215.1 Streptomyces sp. NPDC016640 | reverse complement strand
GAGCACAAGGTGTTCGTCCAGGGCGCGGTCTGGAACATCGACTCCTTCGACCAGTGGGGCGTCGAACTCGGCAAGGTACTCGCCAAACGCGTCGAGCCCGCCCTCACCCGGGATGCCGACGTCCCCGGCCTCGACCCGTCCACGGCCGCACTGGTGGCCGCCTACCGCGAACTCAGGAAGTGAACTGACATGCAGATCGGTCTTGTTGGTCTCGGCAAGATGGGCGGCAACATGCGCGAGCGCATCCGCAACGCCGGCCACACCGTCATCGGATACGACACCAACCCCGAACTCTCCGACGTCGACCACCTCTCCGATCTCGTCGACCGGCTCGACGGGCCGCGCGCGGTGTGGGTGATGGTCCCGGCCGGCGCCGTCACCCAGCACGTCGTCGACCAGCTCGCGAGCCTGCTCAAGCCCGGCGACACCGTCGTCGACGGCGGCAACTCCCGCTGGACGGACGACGAGAAGCACGCGAGGGAACTCGGCGCGCGTGGCATCGGCTTCGTCGACGCGGGCGTCTCCGGCGGCGTGTGGGGCCTGAAGAACGGCTACGCCCTCATGGTCGGCGGGGACGAGGAGCACGTGGACCGGCTGCGCCCGATCTTCGACGCGCTGAAGCCGGAGGGCCCGTACGGCTTCGTCCACGCGGGCAAGGTCGGTGCCGGGCACTTCGCGAAGATGGTCCACAACGGCATCGAGTACGCCATGATGCAGGCCTACGCCGAGGGCTGGGAGCTGCTGGAGAAGGCCGACTCGGTGACCGACACCCGGGAGGTGTTCCGCTCCTGGCAGGAGGGCACCGTCATCCGCTCCTGGCTGCTGGACCTCGCGGTCCACGCCCTCGACGAGGACGAGCACCTGGAGCGGCTGCGGGGCTACGCCGAGGACTCGGGCGAGGGCCGCTGGACCGTGGAGGCCGCCATCGACAACGCCGTGCCGCTGCCGGCGATCACCGCGTCCCTGTTCGCGCGGTTCGCCTCCCGCCAGGAGGACTCGCCGCAGATGAAGATGATCGCGGCGCTGCGCAAGCAGTTCGGCGGTCACGCCGTCGAGTCGGCGAAGAAGGCGTAACGGGCGTGGGGGATCTGATACTGGCCCGCCACGGCGAGACGGAGTGGAGCAGGGCGGGCCGGCACACCGGGCGCACCGACCTGCCGCTGACCCCGGGCGGCGAGGCCCAGGCCGGCTCGCTCGCCCCGCTGCTGACGGGCCGGACCTTCGGGCTGGTCCTCACCAGCCCGCTGGTCCGCGCCCGGCGCACCGCCGAGCTGGCGGGTCTGACCGGGGCCGTGCCGGAACCGGATCTGCGGGAGTGGGACTACGGCGGCTACGAGGGCATCACCACCGCCGAGATACACCGCACCCGGCCGGACTGGGACCTGTGGACCGACGGGGTGCCGCCCGGCCGGGAGTTCCCCGGCGAATCGCCCGAGCAGGTCGGGGAGCGCGCGGACCGGGTGCTCGCCCGGCTGGCCGGGGCGCTGGAGGAGGGGGACGTGATGCTGGTGGCCCACGGCCATCTGCTCCGGGTGCTGACGGCCCGCCGGCTGGGCCTTCCCCCCGCCGCCGGGCGGCTGTTCCGCCTGGAGACGGGCACCCTGAGCCGGCTGTCGCTGGAACACGGCAGGCCCGTGGTCGCGGAGTGGAACGCCCGCCCGTGAACCGCGGGCGTCAGCCGCCCGCGTGCGGCTGCGCCGCGTGCCGGGCGGCCAGGCGGACCGGGGCGTTGCGGGCGCCGTGGCCGCGGTGACCGGGGTCGCCGTCACGTTCGCGGCGCGGATCGCCGGCCCGGACGGCGACGACTGGTTCGCGGTGGCCCTGTTCACGGCGGCCCTGTGCGTGCCGCCGGTCCTCGCGGCGGTCACGGCCCGGGAGACCCGCCGTGTCCCCACCGAACGGCTCGGCGAGGGGACGCGCGGGAAAGCCGCGGCCCGCCCGGAGAAGGTGACGGCCTGACCCGCCGGACAGCGGGAACGACGCGGCGCGGCCGCCCGCGGGAGCGCGGGCGGCCGCGCCGCTCGCGCAAGCGGGCAGGAATGGAGAAGCGCGGGTGGCCGCCGCGCGCCTAGCCTGGCCCCGGTACGACGCCGCGGCCGGGCGTGTCCGCGTCGGGCGGACGGCGGCCGTGGCCACGCACCACGGCCGGACGCGGCAGCCGCGTCCGGCCGGACCGGACCGGGGAACGCCGGCGGCGACCGCGACGGCGGCCCGCCCGACGGATGGAGAACGATGAGCATGGCCACGAGGGCGGACCAGGAGCCGGCCGCGCCGCACGCCGCCGACAGCCACGATCTGATCCGCGTGCACGGCGCGCGCGAGAACAACCTCAAGGACGTCAGCGTCGAACTCCCCAAGCGCCGGCTGACCGTGTTCACCGGCGTGTCCGGCTCGGGCAAGAGCTCGCTCGTGTTCGACACGATCGCCGCCGAGTCGCAGCGGATGATCAACGAGACGTACAGCGCCTTCCTCCAGGGCTTCATGCCGACGCCGGCACGGCCCGACGTCGACGTGCTGGACGGGCTGACCACCGCGATCACCGTGGACCAGCAGCGAATGGGTGCCGACCCCCGCTCGACGGTCGGCACCGCCACCGACGCCAACGCGATGCTGCGCATCCTCTTCAGCAGGCTGGGCAAGCCCCACTTCGGCCCGCCCGGCGCGTTCTCCTTCAACGTCGCCTCGGTCCGGGCGAGCGGCGGGTTCACGGTCGACCGCGGTGCGGAGAGGACCAGGACCGAGAAGGTGTCCTTCAGCCGCACCGGCGGCATGTGCACGCACTGCGAGGGCCGGGGCACGGTCTCCGACATCGACCTCGCCCAGCTCTACGACGACTCCAGGTCGCTCTCGCAGGACCCGTTCACCATCCCCACCTACACCGGGGGCGGCTGGGTGGTGCGGGTCATCGCCGAGTCGGGCTTCTTCGACCCGGACAAGCCGATCCGCGAGTACACCGGGAAGGAGCGGCACGACTTCCTGTACCGCGAGCCGACCAAGGTGAGGATCAACGGGATCAACCTCACCTACGAGGGGCTCATCCCCAAGCTCCAGAAGTCGATGCTCAACAAGGACCGGGAGGCGATGCAGCCGCACATCCGGGCGTTCGTGGACCGCGCGGTCACCTTCACCACCTGCCCCGAGTGCGACGGCACCCGGCTCACCGCGGCGGCGCGGTCGTCGAAGATCGGGGAGATCTCCATCGCGGATGCCTGCGCGATGGAGATCAGGGACCTGGCGGAGTGGGTCCGCGGCCTCGGCGAACCGTCGGTGGCACCGCTGCTCACCGCGCTGCGGCACACCCTCGACTCGTTCGTGGAGATCGGCCTCGGCTATCTCTCGCTGGACCGGGCCTCGGGCACCCTGTCGGGCGGTGAGGCGCAGCGGGTCAAGATGATCCGTCACCTCGGCTCCTCGCTCACCGACGTCACCTACGTCTTCGACGAGCCCACCACCGGCCTGCACCCGCACGACATCCAGCGGATGAACAACCTGCTGCTGCGGCTGCGGGACAAGGGCAACACGGTGCTGGTCGTGGAGCACAAGCCGGAGGCGATCGCGATCGCCGACCACGTCGTCGACCTCGGTCCCGGCGCCGGTACGGCCGGCGGCACCGTCTGCTTCGAGGGCACCGTCGAGGAGCTGCGGGCCAGCGGCACCGTCACCGGCCGCCACTTCGACGACCGTGCCTCCCTCAAGGACACGGTGCGCGAGCCCACCGGCAAACTGCCGATCCGGGGCGCGACGGCGAACAACCTCCAGGGCGTCGACGTCGACATCCCGCTCGGCGTGCTCACCGTCGTCACCGGCGTGGCGGGCTCCGGCAAGAGCTCGCTGGTACACGGGTCCATCCCGGCCGACGAGGGGGTGGTCGCGGTCGACCAGACCCCGATCCGCGGCTCGCGGCGCAGCAACCCGGCGACGTACACCGGACTGCTCGACCCGATCCGCAAGGCGTTCGCCAAGGCCAACGGCGTGAAGCCGGCGCTGTTCAGCGCCAACTCCGAGGGCGCCTGCCCCACCTGCAACGGCGCCGGGGTCCTCTTCACCGACCTGGGGATGATGGCCGGTGTCTCCACCACCTGTGAGGACTGCGAGGGCAGGCGGTTCCAGGCGTCCGTGCTGGAGTACCGCCTCGGCGGCCGCGACATCAGCGAGGTCCTCGCGATGCCGGTGACCGAGGCCGGGGAGTTCTTCGGCACGGGGGACGCGCGGACGCCCGCCGCGCACCGGATCCTCGAGCGGCTGGCGGACGTCGGGCTCGGTTACCTCACCCTCGGCCAGCCGCTCACCACGCTGTCCGGCGGTGAACGGCAGCGGCTCAAGCTGGCCACCCACATGGGCGACAAGGGCGGTGTCTACGTCCTGGACGAGCCGACCACCGGTCTCCACCTCGCCGATGTCGAGCAGCTGCTCGGGCTGCTGGACCGGCTGGTCGACGCCGGCAAGTCGGTGATCGTCATCGAGCACCACCAGGCGGTGATGGCGCACGCCGACTGGATCATCGACCTGGGCCCCGGAGCCGGCCACGACGGCGGCCGGATCGTCTTCGAGGGCACCCCCGCCGACCTCGTCGCCGGCCGTTCCACCCTGACCGGCGAGCATCTCGCGGAGTACGTCGGCGGCTGAGGCACGCGCCGCGCGGGATGCCGTACGCCCGTTCCACCCGCAGCCGCAGCACCAGCCGCCGGTCGCGGACCATGGCGGCGCGGTAGTCGTCCCAGTCGGGGTGCTCGCCGTTGACGTCGCGGTACAGCCGGACGAGTTCCTCCACCGTCCCGTCGTGCGGATCTGCGGCCACGGGCGACAGCTCGGCGGTGCCCTCCGCCACCGTGTAGGCCCACCGGTCCCCGGTGGTGACGTGGTACGAGGCCCGGGAGTCCCGCCGCAGGTTGCGGGTCTTGGCCCGGTCGTCCGTGAGCGAGACCCGGATGATCCGCTCGTCCGGGTCGTAGGCGTGGACGACGTTCGACAGCTGGGGCCGTCCGTCGCGTTTCAGCGTGACGAGCACTCCGCCGCCCTCCTCCGAGAGCAGGCCGAGCAGTGCGTCCTGTGCGGCGTCCTGAGTCATGACAGGGTCAACAAGCCGTACCGGGCCGGCGTTCCCGATGCGCGCCGCGCGATGAGGTCTGAGACGGTTTCCCCTGGGTATGCCGGACTCAGCTCGACGAACGTGACCCGAGGAGAGCGATGGCAGTACTGCGGCAGGAGGCCGGTCCCGAGGAGGCCGGGCTGGACGCGGAGGCGCTGGGGCGTCTCGACCGGCATTTCGCCCGCCTGGTCGACGAGGGACGGCTGCCCGGCTTCCTCGTGGCCGTGGCCCGGGGCGGACGCGTCGCGCACCTCACGACGTACGGGGCGCGGGACGTCGCCGCCGGGCTGCCCGTGGAGAGCGACACCCTGTGGCGGATCTACTCCATGACCAAGCCGGTGACCGCCGTGGGCGCGCTGATGCTGGTGGAGGAGGGGCGGCTGTCGCTGGACGACCCGGTCGGCCGTCATCTGCCGGCGTTCGCGGAGCCGCGCGTGTACGAGAGCGGCTCGGGCGACCGGGTACGCACCCGTCCGGCCTCCGCCCCCCTGCTCGTACGGCATCTGATGACGCACACGGCCGGGCTGACGTTCGCCTTCTACCACGCCCATCCCGTCGACGCGCTGTACCGGGCGGCCGGGCTGGAGTCCTCGGTGGTGCCGGGGTCGGACCTGGCCGCCACCACCGAGGTGTACGCGAGTCTGCCCCTGCAGTTCGATCCGGGCACGCAGTGGAACTACTCGGTCGCCTCCAACGTGCTGGGGCGGATCATCGAGGTCGTGTCGGGGCAGCCGCTCGACGCCTACCTCACCGAGCGGATCTTCCGTCCGCTCGGGATGACGGACGCCGGGTTCGAGGTCGGCGACGAGCAGGCGGGGCGGCTCGCGCAGCTGTACGGGGAGACGGAGGGCGGCGGCATCGAGCCGATCGCGGGACTGCCGCTGCGGGGGCGGCCCCGGTTCCTGTCCGGCAGCGGCGGCATGGTGGCCTCCGCCCACGACTGGCACCGGTTCATGGAGGTGCTGCGCCGGCGCGGCGAACTCGACGGCACCCGCCTGCTCGCCCCGGGGACCGTGGATCTGATGACCCGCAACCACCTCCCGGGCGGCGCCGATCTGCGCGCCTTCGGGAGCCGGCCCGCACACGACGAACCCGGCAACGAGGGCGTCGGCTTCGGGCTCGGCGTGTCCGTCGTCATCGACCCCTCCCGCACCCAGGCCCCGTCGGCCCCGGGCAGTTACGGCTGGAGCGGGGTGGCCACCACCACCTTCTGGGTCGACCCGGGCCGCGACCTGACCGTGCAGTTCTGCACGCAGGTGCGGCCCCGGTCCTCCCACACCGTCTTCCGGGACCTCAAACGGCTGGTGCACGAGGCGGTGGTGCGCTGACAGGACGTCAGGACAGGTGCGCGACCGCGTCCAGGTGCGGCAGGTGGTGGTCGAGGCGCTCCCGCTTGGTGCGCAGATAGGTGATGTTGTTCTCGCACGGCGGGATGAGCAGCGGCACCTGCTCGGCGACCTGGACGCCGTGCCGCAGCAACGCCTCGCGCTTGCGCGGGTTGTTGGACATCAGCCGCACCGACCGTACGCCGAGGTCCTGGAGGATCCCGGCGGCGACACCGTAGTCGCGGGCGTCCACCGGCAGCCCGAGCGCGAGGTTGGCCTCGACCGTGTCCAGGCCCTCCGCCTGCAGGGCCATCGCGCGCAGTTTGCCGAGCAGGCCGATGCCCCGGCCCTCGTGCCCCCTCAGGTAGACGATCACGCCCGCCCCTTCGGCGACCACCGCGCGCAGCGCCGACGCCAGCTGGTCGCCGCACTCGCAGTGCCGGGAGCCGAAGGCGTCCCCGGTCAGGCACTCGGAGTGCAGCCGGGTCAGCACACCGTCCGTGCCGGGGTCGCCGTACACCAGGGCGACTTGTTCCTCACCACGGTCGTGGTCCAGGTAGCCGATCGCCTGGAACTTCCCGTACGCGGTGGGCAGCGGCGCGTTGACGACGCGTTCCACACCGGTCCGCCGCTGAGGCTTCCTGCCGAGTACGCCTATTTTTTCTGTCATGATTCCCGAGTTCCTAAGCAGAGACGAAAGGCCGTGAGGACATGGGTGGTTCACACGAGCGGTCGGCGGCATACGGCCCGGTGCACGGTCTGTTGCCGGCGGACACTACAGAGGATGTACGGAATCGGGGCGCCGGCGTCTCACGGCAGATCGCGGTCCTTCCCGTGGGGAGTTTCGAGCAGCACGGTCCCTTTCTGCCGCTGGCGACCGACACACTGGTCGCCTGCGCGATCGCGCGGGAGATCGCCGACGCCTATCCGGTGCACCTCCTCCCTCCGGTGACGATCTCCTGCTCGCACGAGCACGCGGCCTGGCCGGGGACCGTCTCCCTCTCCTCCGTGACCCTTCACGCGGTGATACGGGACATCGCCGACTCGCTGCGCCGGTCGGGTGTGGACACCCTGGTCCTGGTCAACGGGCACGGCGGAAACTACGTCCTGGGCAACGCCGTCCAGGAAGCCTCCGCGCGGGGTGAGCGGATGGCGCTGTTCCCGGCCCCCGAGGACTGGGAGACGGCGCGGGTGCGGGCGGGTGTGGTCACCTCGCTGCTCACCGACATGCACGCGGGTGAGATCGAGACCTCCATCCTTCTGCACGCGCATCCCGAATTGCTGCGACCCGGTTATGAGACCTCCGATCACATCGCCGACGACCGGCGTCATCTCCTCACCGTCGGCATGTCCGCCTATACCGATTCCGGTGTCATCGGCCGTCCTTCTCTGGGCTCGCCGGAAAAGGGCGGACGACTCCTGGAAACGCTCACCGATTCCTTCGGGACGTATTTCTCCCTGCTGACCTCACCGGGTACGCCCCCTCCCGGCCCGTCCGGCGTGTGAGGACGAGGCCGGGGGCCGACGGGAGGTCCGGGGGCAGCGCCCCCGGGGCCGGGAGGGGAAGGGGCGGCGGGAGCGAGAACGCCACGGCCCCCGGCCGGACGAGCGGACGCGGCCCGTACCCCCGCGTACCAGCGGCCGACGAGCACCACCGCTCCCGGCAGGCTCGCCACCAGGCTGAGCACGCCGTACACCACCGCCACCGTCAGCCCGCGCCCCGCGCCGAGCCCGGCCGCCCCGAACGCCCAGGCGGCGACGCCCTCCCGCGGCCCCCAGCCACCCACGTTCAGCGGCAGCCCCATCGCCAGCAGCGCCAGCACGGCGAGCGGAAGCAGCTCACCCACGGAAGCGTCGACTCCGCTGACACGCGCGGCGAGCACGAACGTCCCGGCGTACCCGGCCAGTACGACGGCGGAGGACACCACCACACCCGGCGCGTTGCGGCGGGAGAACAGTCCCTCCCGCGCCTCGGCGAGCATCCCGCGAGCCGCCACCCGCCCCCGCCGCGGCGACGGCGCCCGGTTCATGCGCAGCGCCAGCCCCACCGCACAGGCGCCCACCGCGGCGAGAGCGGCCACCGGGGCGGCCTGCCGTGCCTCGTCGAGCACCGGGGACGGCATGGTCAGCAGCACCACACCCCCGGCGGCGAACAGCGCGAGCTGCCCGGCGGTCCGCTCCAGCACCACCGCCCGCACCCCGCGTCCCAGGTCACCGGTGCTCCGCCCGTGGCGCACGGCCCGGTGGACGTCACCGAGGACGCCGCCCGGCAGGGCGGCGTTGAGGAACAGGGCCCGGTAGTAGTCGGCGACGGCCGGGCCGAGCGGCAGCCGGATCCCGAGCCCCCGGGCCACCAGCGCCCAGCGCCACGCGCTGAACACCGTGGTCGCCAGCCCGATCACCAGCGCCCAGAGCAGCGCCGGCCCGTCGATGCGGCGCAGACCGTCCAGGAAGACCCCGGTGCCCAGGCGCCGGAGCAGGACGGCGAGGATGACGACACCGGCGAGGGCGCCGAGGCGGGTGCGTACGGTACGGGTGTTGAGCCGGACCAGGAGACGGCGCGCGCCGGCCGCGTCCCGTTCGGTGCCCGGTAGGGGCGCCGGTGCCGCAGGGGCCGGTGCCGCGGGTGCCGTCACCGTGCGCGTGCTCATGCGGTCCCGTCGACCGGCCGGCACAGGGCGAGCAGATCGCTGTGGTGGACGACGACCCGCAACTCCCCGGCCCCACAGGCCTCCAGACGCTCGGCCAGATAGCGGTCGGCGTGCTCCGCCAGCTCCGGCCGCTCCTCCACCGCCGCGCCGACCCAGCCCCGCAGCCACTGCTCGGTCAGCGCGGCCTGTCCGAAGCCGAGACGCCAGGGACTCGGGTTCAGCCGCACCGTCGCGCCGTGTTCGGCGAAGGCCTCGGCGGCGAAGGCGGCCGCGTCCGGCCCGAGCAGGCCGTCCCGCCGCTGGTGGGCGTTGAAGGCTTCGGCGATCTCCTGGTCCAGCGGGTGGGGCGCGTCCAGTTCGACGCGTCCGGCCACGGAGAGCGTCAGCAGGGCCGGGCACCCGGCTCCCGCACAGGCGGTGACGAGGGCGCCGACCTCCTCGCGGGTCAGGACGTCGAGCAGCGCGGACGCGGTCACGAGGGAGGCGCCGGCGAGCGAGCGGGGGGTGAGCCGGGCGACGTCGCCGCGCCGGGTCTCGACGGTGACATGGCTGCCGTCGGCGGCGGAGCTCGGGGAGGCGACGGCGGCGAAGTGCAGCAGGCAGGGGTCGCGGTCGTGCAGGACCCAGTGCTGCGCGCCGTCGAGATGGGGGGCGAGCCAGCGGCCCATCGAGCCGGTGCCGCAGCCGATGTCGTGGACGACGAGACCGTCCGCCCGGCGCGGCGGGCCGGCGAGCCGGACGCGCAGCGGGTCGAGCAGGTCGCACGAGCGGGCGGCGGCGTCGGCCGGTTCGCGCAGCTGGAGCCACTGGGGGGCGTAACGGGGCGGTTCTTCGGCGCCGGTCTCCCGCAGCCGCAGGGTGGCCCGCTCTCCGGAGCGGGGCGCGGGGCCGGCGCCGGGGATGACGGACCGGCCGGCGGTGCCGGCCCCGGGTTCCACGGTGCTCCCCCGGGGGCCGGGCCGGGCCGGGACCGGGCCGCCGTGCCGGGTGGTCGCCGGTTCGGTCATGCGGCCCTCCGGGGTCCGGTGGGGAGCCCGCGCAGTACCGCCGCCAGGTTCTGTGCGGTGCTCGCCCAGCCGCCGAGCGCGGCGCGCCGGCCGCGGGCGGCCGTCTTCAGCCGGCGCCGCACATCCGCCTCGCCGAACCAGCCGCGGAGTCCGGCGGCGATGGCGGCGGGATCCTCCGGCGGGACGAGGATGCCGGGCACTCCGCCGTCGGGCGCGCGGCCGACCGCCTCGGGCACCCCGCCGACATCGGTCGCCAGCACCGGGATACCGCGCGCCAGCGCCTCGGTGACCGCCATGCCGTAGGTCTCGGCGTACGAGGTGAGCACCATGAGGTCGGCGGCGGCATAGCTGGCGTCGAGTGCGGCGCCGGTCCGCGGGCCGGCCAGTTCCAGCCGGTCCTGGAGGCCGTGCCCGCGGATGAGGTCCCGCAGGTGGGCGACGTACCCGGGGTCCTGGCCGAGCCCGCCGACGAGTGCGCAGCTCCAGGGCAGGTCGGCGACGGCCGCCAGTGCCTCCACGAGCCGGTGCTGTCCCTTGCGCGGGGTCACGGCGGCCACGCACAGCAGCCGGGACACCCCGTCCGTGCCGGGCGCGAGGGGCGCGATGTCGGCGCCGGGGGCGGCGACGTGGACGCGGTCGGGGGCCAGGCCGTGGTGGGAGACGAGGCGGCGCACCGCCCAGTCGCTGGTGGCGACGACGGCCGGGACGGCCCGCAGCACCGCCCGTTCGCGGGCGTCCAGTCGGGCTGCGACGGCCGCGTCCAGCCCGGTCTCGTCACCGAGCGGGAGATGGACGAGGACGGCCATCCGCAGCCGTTCCGCCTCGGGGACGACGGTCCCGGGCACCCCGCAGGCGACCAGCCCGTCGAGCAGGACGACGGCACCGTCCGGCAGTTCGCGCAGGGTGCGGGCGAGTTCCGCCCGGCCGGCGGCGTCCGGCCGGGGCCAGTCACCTGCCACGGCGTGCCGGTGCACCTGCCAGCCGAACCCGGGAAGGTCCAGGCACACGCGCCGGTCGTAGGCGTTGCCGCCGCTCGGCGCGGACGGGTCGTCGACACCGCCCGGCATCACGAAGTGCACGGAGCGCAGGGACATGGGGATGATCCCGCCGTTCCTCGGGGCGGAGGCCTGCCGGGGCACGTAGTCCAGGCGGGCGGTCCCGGCCCGGCCGACGGCCGTGCCGCTCGTCTCGACGGCCGTGCCGGTCACAGCGCGCGCTCGTAACTCGCCCAGGCGATGTGCGACTCGTGCAGCGTGACGGAGATCCCCGCGATGCCCTTGGCGCCCTCGCCGAGCGCGCCCCTGTGGATGCGTTCGGCGAGCCGGTCGGCGATGACCTTGGCCAGGTACTCCGTGGACGTGTTGACGCCGGCGAAGCCGGGCTCGTTGTCGAGGTTGCGGTAGTTCAGCTCCCCGACGACGGCTCCGAGTTCCTGTGTGGCCAGGCCCATGTCGACGACGATGTCGTCCTCGTCCAGCTGTTCGCGCCGGAACGTCGCGTCCACGAGGAACGTGGCCCCGTGCAGGCGCTGGGCCGGTCCGAAGACCTCGCCGTGGAAGCTGTGGGCGATCATGATGTGATCGCGGACGGTGATGCTGAACAACGGACGACCCTCCAGGTGCGGCGCGTCTGCTCCCCGGCCTGTCTCCGCCGGGGATGCCGTGTAGTACGGCCTGCCGCCTTCCCGTGTTCACCCCGCGTCACGTCTTTTCCGAGGTCGGGAATGCCGGTCGCGTCAGGGGGTGTCGTAGCGGACGCGGTGGCACAGTGCCGGGATCTCGCCGGAGGCGAGCGCCGGCATGACCTCGGGCAGGTCCTCGAAGGGGGACTCGCCGGTGACGAGGGCGTCGAGGGCGGGGTCGGCGAGCAGGCCGAGGGCGAGGGCGAGCCGGTCGGCGTGGCTGCGGTTCGCCCGGGCCGGGGAGACGGTGCCGACCTGGCTGCCGCGGATGACCAGCCGCCGGGAGTGGAACGCCTCGCCCAGCGGAAGGTTCACCTTCCGGTCGCCGTACCAGCTCAGTTCGACGACCGTGCCCTCGGCGCGGAGCAGTTCCAGTGCCCGGCCCAGTCCCTGCTCGGTGGCGCTGGCGTGCACGACCAGGTCGCAGGCGCCGAGCGCGTCCCCGGGCAGCGCGAAGCCGACCCCGAGCGCCTGTGCGGTCCTCGCCCGCGCGGGGTCCGCGTCGACGAGCTGGACGCGCACGCCCGGGAACCGCGCCAGCAGCGCGGCCACCGAGCAGCCGACCATGCCGCCGCCGACCACGGCGATGCGGTCGCCGACCAGCGGTGCCGCGTCCCACAGGGCGTTGACCGCGGTCTCCACGGTGCCGGCGAGCACGGCCCGGCCGGCGGGCACGTCGTCGGGCACGGGTGTGACGGCGCTCGCCGGGACGACGTAGCGCGTCTGGTGCGGATAGAGGCAGAACACCGTACGGCCGGTGAGCGCCTCGGGCCCCTCCTCCACCACCCCCACGTTGAGGTACCCGTACTTCACCGGCCCCGGGAAGTCGCCCTCCTGGAACGGGGCCCGCATCACCGCGTGCTGGCTCTCGGGCACGCCGCCGCGGAAGACGAGGGTCTCGGTGCCGCGGCTCACCCCGGAGCAGAGCGAGCGCACCAGCACCTCGTCCGGGCCGGGTGCGGGCAGCGCGACCTCCCGGATCTCCCCCCGGCCGGGCGCGGCGAGCCAGAACGCGAGGGCGGTGCGGTTCATCGGAGTCCTCCTGAACGATCGGGGAGCCGTACGCGTAACGAGTGGGCACAGGCCGCGCACAAGGCAGCGGCGTCGATCGACTCTGTCACACGGCCGGAGGGTGTTCGGTGGCCCTGAACAACAGGTACGACGCGAGGTCCGTACAGCAGGAGACCGCCGTGGGGGCGGGCGTACAGATCCTGCTGCTCGTGCCGCTCGGTACGGCGACCGGTATGGGTCCGGCGGGCTGGCTGACCGGTCTCGCGTTCGCCCTCGCCACCTGGGCGGTGCTCTCCCGGGCCCTGTACCGGTCCCGGCTGCGCTCCTTCGGCGCGGCCAACCGGGTCACCCTCGGCCGCGCCACCCTCGTCGGCGGGGTGACCGCGCTGGTCGCCGACTCCTTCCAGGACTCACCGCCCGTCCCGCTCCTCGTCGGTCTGACGGCCGTGGCCCTGCTCCTCGACGGCGTGGACGGCAAGGTGGCGCGCAGGACCGGCACGGCGACCCCGCTGGGCGCCCGCTTCGACATGGAGGTGGACGCCTTCCTGATCCTGGTGCTGAGCGTGTACGTGTCGATGGCGATGGGGCCCTGGGTGCTGCTGATCGGCTCGATGCGGTACGTCTTCGTTGCGGCGGCGCGCCTCTGGCCCTGGCTGACCGCCCCGCTGCCGCCGAGCACGGCCCGCAAGACGGTGGCCGCGCTCCAGGGAGTGCTGCTGCTGGTGGCGGGCGCGGATCTGCTGCCGGACGCGGTCGACACGGGGGTGGTGCTGCTGGCGCTCGGTCTGCTGGTGTGGTCGTTCGGCCGGGATGTGCTGTGGCTGTGGCGGACGCCGCGGGTGGCGACGGTTCCGGCCGGACGTGAGGTGCGGGAGCTGATCGCCGGCTGAGCCGAGCCGGTCGCCGGGTGGCACGCGGGGGCCGGGTGCCGGGGCGGTCACGGGCGTCTCGGCAGCAGTGCCGCCGCCACCGCCGTCACGGCGGCCACCGGGAGGGCGAGATACAGCTGGTTGTAGGCGAGCAGATAGGCGCCGTAGGCGCAACGCAGCGCCAGGAAGCGCCCGTTGCGCAGCAGCAGCCGCAGCCCGCCCCGGGCCGGTGTCCGGTCCTTCGACCTCACCTTCCTGGTGGCCGAACCCACCCGCAAGGGCGTCTCGGTCTACCGTCAGTACCGGGACCACGCCGAGCAGTTCGGCATCCGCATCGCGGTCGTCGGCAACAAGGTGACCGGCGAGGACGACCTGCTCTTCCTCAAGGAACAGGTGGGGGACGACCTGCTGACCCACCTGGTCCACTCCGACCGGGTGCGCGCCGCGGAACAGGGCCGGACCGGTTCGGAGACCCTTCACGCCCTGGAACCGCAGAACCGGCAC
The DNA here is from genome assembly GCF_043076215.1 of Streptomyces sp. NPDC016640. Taxonomy (NCBI): domain Bacteria; kingdom Bacillati; phylum Actinomycetota; class Actinomycetes; order Kitasatosporales; family Streptomycetaceae; genus Streptomyces; species Streptomyces sp. NPDC016640. The sequence continues at coordinate 260,323 of NZ_JBIBRG010000012.1, read as the reverse complement.
GCGCTGAGCGTCCTGCGCGAGACGGTCGACGGGCACCACCGCGACTGGAACCGCCTCCACCGCCACGCCGTCGAGTTCCACCTCCGCAACGCCCGCGCCTGGGCGGACGAACGCACAGGCGAGGACCTGGCGGCCCAGGTGGACCCGGACTTCGTACCGGGGCCGGCGGCGCTGCCATGACCCGGGCACCGTCCGGCCCGGCGACGGCGGCCGGGTCCGCCCGGGTCCCGTTCCGGATCCGGTTCCGGCTCCGGGGGGACGTGCAGGTCCTGCCGAAGCACCCCGCCGGCTACTCGATCCCCGTCGCGTCGAGCAGCCGGACCACGTCCTTGCGCCCGTATCCGAGCAGGCGGGCCCGGTGGGCGGCCATCAGGACCAGGTGCGCGACGTTCTCCGCCGCGTATCCGTTCCCGCCGCCGGTGTCGAACCACTCATGGGGCTTCTCGATCCCCAGGCCGTTCATCACCAGCCCGTGCTCGCGGCGGATCTCCGCGACGGTGCCGGCAACCGCGTCCACCAGCGTCCTCCCCGGACGCTCGCACTGCAGGGCGAAACTCCCCCGGTCAACCGGTACACATCCTTCCGGCGGACGCACCCGCAGTCCCGCGTACCGCTCGTCCGCGAACCCGGCGGTCCGGAACGCGTCGTGCACCAGCGAGAACCGGTGGAGGCCGGGCGGCACCGGAGGTGGTGGAGGCGTGTACTCCCACCCCGCGTCCTCGTACAACTGCCGCTTCACCTCCTCTTCCTCGGCGTGCGTCACGGTGAACCCGTTGGCGTCGTTGCGCCCGGTCGTCGTGCCGTCGGGATTGCGGTGGACGTGCAGGCTCATGCGTACTCCCGCTGCGGTGATGAGGATGGACCGAACGCGGCCCCGTCGTTGGATCGAACGGGCGGCCGCGCCGACGCGTGCCCGCCCGACGGGACACCACCCGATCGTGTGATCGAGCCGCGGAGACGGCACCGGCGAGCCGCTGGACGCCAGGGAGTGTTCGATCAGGTGAGCGGTGACCGCGCGGAGGGGACCGTCCGCCTTGTTACGCTCACCCCGTGAGGATTCCGGGACCCGAAGAGATCCGTGCCCTGCACGAGAAGTACGCGCCCACCGTCGAGGCGTTCACCCTCGTCCACACGCACTGCGAGATCGTCTGGAGCGTCGCCGGGCAACTCCTCGCCGCGCCGCACCTGAGTCATCTCGACGGCGAACTGGTCCGGGCCGGCTGCCTCCTCCACGACATCGGCGTCTACCGCCTCTACGGCGACGACGGGCGACTGGACCACGCGAACTACATACGGCACGGGCTGCTCGGTCACGAGATCCTCGAGCAGGAGGGCTTCCCCGAGACCCTGCGCCGGTTCTGCTCCCATCACACCGGAGTGGGCGTCACGCGGCAGGACGTCCTGGACCAGGGCCTCCCCCTGCCTCCCGCCGACTACCTGGCGGAGACGGAGGAGGAGCGGCTGGTGATGTACGCGGACAAGTTCCACTCCAAGTCCAGGCCCGCCGCGTTCCTCTCCCCCGACGAGTACGCCGCCCACGTCCGCCGCTTCGGCGAGGACAAGGTCACCGCCTTCCGTGCGCTGCGCACGGAGTTCGGCGACCCGGTCCTCACCCTGCCGGCAGGGTACGTCGACGGCGCGTCCGTCCACCCCTGACCGGCGCCGAGCACGGTCACGGTCGCGGAAGCGGTTCAGGACAGGTTCCTCCGGAGAACATCCCAGCCGGATGAGCACAGCCCGCAGTTCGGACCGGCGAACTCGCCCCGCGCCGTGGTGTCACCCTTGAGCTGCCACTTCAGCCAGTTCACGCCGACCCGCCCGCCCGAGCCACCGGGTTCACCGTTGGCGATGACCAGGAAGCCGTGCGAGGCGAACTCGGTGAGGATGTTCCGGAACCACGTCCCGTCCGCCCGGCACGCCCCGTTCCCCCAGGCCACGATCGGCAGTCTCTCGTTCCCCGGCAGGGTGTCGGGCCGGTAGACGGTTGGGAATCCCCGTCGGTCGAGCAAGCCAGGGACCGGATCCGAGGGATGTCACCGGCGGCACCGGAAGACCGGCGAAAGTACCGATGGCGAGGCCCGACCCGCACGGTCCGATTCCGGCCAGGCGCGGCACCGCCCCCTCCCGGGCACGTCCCGGACCGATGCCGGACGCGGCAACGGCCTCCCCCACGTGCAGCGCCCTCCTGTACACACCCGCCCGCGCCGGGCCACCACCCCGACCACCCGTTCACGGGATTGCAACACCCGTTCCCACCATGCGGATTATCACGGGGTGCCCTCGACAAACCGGGGAAGCCGCTGACACTCTCCCGCCATGCCTCTCGCCCCTCGTGTTCCGCGCCGCGTCCTCGCCGGCGCCACCGTCGCCCTCCTCTGCACCGCGGTCGGCTGCGCCCCGCAGCCCGAGGCCGACGCGCCCGCCGGGTCCTCCGGTCCTGCCGGTTCCTCGTGCGCCAAGGGCAAGCTGCCCACGAAGACCTCCGGCAAGGTGACGATCGCCACCGACCAGCCCGCCTACGAGCCGTGGTTCAAGGACGACGACCCGTCCAGCGGCGAGGGCTTCGAGTCGGCCGTCGCGTACGCCGTGGCGGAGAGGCTGGGGTACGCCGAGGACGCCGTGGTCTGGCAGAGCGTGCCGTTCAACAAGGCCTTCGCCCCGGGCGAGAAGACCTTCGACTTCGACATCAACCAGGTCTCCGTCAGTGACGAGCGCAGGAAGGCCGTGGACTTCTCGTCCGGCTACTACGACGTGCGCCAGGCCGTCGTCGCGCTGAAGGACTCCCGGGCCGCGAAGGCGTCGGGCGTCGCGGACCTCAAGGGCCTGAAGCTGGGCGCCCAGGTGGGTACGACGAGCCTCGCCTCCATCGAGGACGTCGTGCGGCCGACCCGGGACGCCGCCGTCTACGGCAAGAACGACCAGGCCAAGTCCGCGCTGCGGAACGGCCAGGTCGACGCGATCGTGGTCGACCTGCCGACCGCGTTCTACATGACCGGCGCCGAGGTGACCGAGGCGGAGATCGTCGGCCAGTTCGAGCACCGGGGCGGTACCCCGGAGCAGTTCGGCCTGGTGCTGGACAAGGGCAGCGCGCTCACCCCCTGCGTGACCGGCGCCGTGGACGCGCTCCGCGAGGACGGCACCCTGGCGCAGCTCGAGCAGCGGTGGCTGGCCGACGCGGTCGACGTCCCGGTGCTCAGGTGACCGTCGTCAAGGGCGAGTCCGGCCGTGACGGCGCGGACGACGTGAACGACGGTGCGGCCGGCCCGCCCGGCGCCGCGGACCCGTACGTCCCGTCGTCGCGCCGGCTGGAGCGCGAGCGGTACCGGCGCGCCCGGGCCCGCCGCGCCACGGCGATCGCCGCGCTGTCGACCCTGGTCACCGGGGCCGCCCTCTACCTGCTCCTCGTCAGCGCGCCCGGCTGGCCGCGCACCAGGGAGACCTTCTTCGACCCGGAGTACGCGCGCGAGGCGTTCCCCAAGGTCCTGGAGGGCCTCTGGCTGAACCTGCGGCTGCTGCTGGTGTGCGGCGCCGCCGTGCTGGTCCTCGGCATGCTCATCGCCGTGGCCCGTACCCTGCGCGGCCCGGTGTTCTTCCCGCTGCGGGTGCTGGCGGCGGCGTACACGGACTTCTTCCGCGGGCTGCCGCTGATCATCAACCTGATGATCGTGGTCCTGGGCGTCCCCGCGCTGCGGCTCCAGGGCGTCACGGTCGACCCGGTGGTCCTCGGCGGCACGGCGCTGACGCTGACGTACTCGGCGTACGTCGCCGAGGTGTTCCGCGCGGGCATCGAGTCGGTGCACCCCTCGCAGCGCGCCGCGGCCCGCTCGCTGGGCCTGACCAACCGGCAGGCGCTTCGGTTCGTGGTGCTGCCGCAGGCGGTGCGCCGCCAGGTGCCGCCCCTGCTGAACGATCTGGTGTCCCTGCAGAAGGACACCGGTCTGGTGTCGATCGGCGGCGCGGTCGACGCCGTCCGCGCGGCGGACATCGTCGTGGGCCGCAGCCTCAACTACACGCCGTACATCGTGGCCGGGCTGGTGTTCGTCGCCCTGACCATCCCGATGACCCGCCTCACGGACTGGGTGACGGCCCGCACGGACCGCCGGCGGGCGCAAGGAGGAACGACATGAGCGACGACGTGCCGGTGCTGCGGATGGAGTCCGTCCGCAAGACCTTCGGCGGCTCGGTCGTCCTGCGGGACGTGGACCTGGAGGTCGCCCCGCACACGGTGACCGCGCTGATCGGCGCCTCCGGCTCCGGCAAGTCGACGCTGCTGCGGTGCGCCGGCCTCCTGGAGGAAATCGACGACGGCGTGATCCGGCTGGACGGCGAGGAGATCACCGATCCGCGCGCGGACCGGGACGCGGTGCGGCGCCGGATCGGCGTGGTCTTCCAGGCGTACAACCTGTTCCCGCACATGACGGTGCTGGAGAACATCACCCTCGCCCCGCGCCGGGTGCACCGCGTCCCGCGCGCCCGGGCCGAGGAGCAGGCCCGGGAGCTGCTGGAACGGCTCGGGCTGGGCGCCAGGGCGGGCGAGTACCCGGACCGGCTCAGCGGCGGCCAGCAGCAGCGGGTCGCGATCGCGCGCGCCCTCGCCGTGCGGCCCCGGCTGCTGCTGCTCGACGAGATCACCGCGGCCCTCGACCCGGAGCTGGTCGGCGAGGTGCTGGACGTCGTGCGCGGCCTCAAGGGCGACGGCATGACCATGGTGCTGGCGACGCACGAGATGGGCTTCGCCCGCGAGGTCGCCGACCAGGTCTGCTTCCTTGACGGCGGTGTGGTACTGGAACGCGGCACCGCCGAGCAGGTCTTCGGCGGCCCGCGGCAGGACCGCACGCGGCGCTTCCTGCGGCGGATCGTGGCGGCGGGCCGCCTGTGAGGGGCCCCTGCGGGCCGGGATGAGGGGCGTCGCCCCCGGTACGGGAGGACCGCCGCCCCCTGCGGGGCGGCGGTCGCACGCGTGCCGTCCGTGCTCCGGACACCGGCTCCTTCAGAGCGGGCCGTGGCGCCGGTCCGTCATGATGCCGGTGGCGTCGTCGTCGTCCCGCACTCGGGCACCCCGTCGAGCCACGCCGCTCCCTTGATGTAGATGTTGGTCATCCACGCCCTGTAGTCCGGCAGGTACGACCACACGTCGTTGGTGTAGCCCTCGGAGGTGACCCGTTCGGCGTGCTTCTGGCACTGGACGCGGATGGTGGTGGAGTACGGGAAGGCGTAGACGCGGGCGGCACTGACCGAAGGCTCGGCCTTGGTCCACACGTCGGTGCCCCACGTCTGGTGGATGTGACCGGTGACCGGCCCGGTGTTGACGCGGACGGCCCCGAAATAGTTCTTGAGGCGGACATCGCTGACCATGAGCCTGGTGCCGGATTCCTTGGCCTCGACCATCTTGCCCGCGCCCAGGTAGATGGCGATGTGGTGCAGGTCCTGCGAGGTGCCCCAGGCGAGCAGGTCGCCCGGGCGCAGCGGGGCCAGGCCCTGGGCGGCGGTGAAGCGGTCGGCGGCGCGGTGCGTGTAGTACTGCCGGCTGGCGACACCGTTGAGGATGTCGGAGCCCGCCGCCTTGGCGTAGGCGTGGCGGACCAGGCCCGAGCAGTCGAAGCCGAGGCGTTCGGGATCGTGCTCGCTGGCCGGGTCGGTCGGATCGACCTGGCCGTACGTGGCGCCCGGCTGGGCGCCGTGCCCGCCGCCCCACGTGTACCAGGTACCGGCCGCGACCTCGGCGCAGGCGGCGGCGATCGCGCGTTCGGCCGCCGCGGAGGCTCCGGGCGCGAGGACGCCGCAGGTGTCGGCGGCCGTACGCTGTGCCGCCGCCGCGGTGTCCGCGGCGGCGGCGGACACCGGCGCCCAGATGAGGAAGGCGAGCAATGCGATCAGTGTGCGGATGAGATCGGTCCGGCGGACCATGCCAGGACCCCCGTTTCCTGTAGGCATGGAGAGAAGTGGTCGCACAGCAGCCTGCTGGCCGTGACTCGCGCTTGTCGAGGTCCAGGTGTCGCCTCCTGCCGATGGGCAACGGGAAACACCCGGGAAACACCCTTCGAGCAGGTGAGTCTCCCTCACCCCCGGCCGTCGCAGGGCGTCCCGTCGGAGAGGGGGATGCCGGGCAGGAGCTTCGCGCGCGCGTCCGCACCGATGCCCGCGCACAGCCGGCAGATCTCCGCCAGCTGGGCCGCGGGATCGAGGTCCCACAGCCGTACGGTGCCGTCCGTGCCGGCGCTGGCCACCGTGCGCCCGCCGGGAGCGAAAGCCACGCTCCACACCGCGTCGGTGTGGCCCGTCAGCGTCGCCCACGGACGCCGTCCGGCGACGTCCCACAGGCGTACCGTACGGTCGTTGCCGCTGCTGGCGAGCGTACGGCCGTCGGGCGCGAAGGCGATGCCCCGGGTGGAGCCGATGTGACCGGTCAGGACGGCCTCGGAGCGGCGTTCGCGGACGTTCCACAGCCGTACGGTGCCGTCGTTGCCGCTGCTGGCCAGTGTCCGCCCGTCAGGGGTGAAGGTCACGCTGCGCACCGCGCCGGTGTGGCCTTTCAGCGTGCCGAGCGGGCGGTGCGAGGAGACGTCCCAGAGCCGTACGGTCAGGTCGTCGGCGGCGCTGGCCAGGATCCGGCCGTCGGGGCTGAAGGCGACGCCGTTGGCGAAGTCCCGGTGGCCGGCCAGCGTCACCAGCGGCGCGCGCTTCGTCACGTCCCACAGGCGCACCGTGCGGTCGGCGCCGGCCGAGGCGAGACTCCGGCCGTCGGGAGCGAAGGCGAGGGAGTAGACCTGCCCGGTGTGGCCGGCCAGCGTCGCCAGCGGAGCACGTGCGGCCACGTCCCACAGCCGGATCGTGCCGTCGGAGCCCGCCGAGGCCAGGGTCCGCCCGCCGGGTGCGAAGGACACCGAGAGGACCGCCTCGGTGTGTCCCCGGAGCGTCGCCAGGAGCCGGCGCCCGCCCACCTCCCACAGACGTACCGTGTGGTCGGCGTCGGCGGTGGCCAGCAGTCGCCCGTCGGGGCTGTACCGGGCCTGCCAGACCTGCGTGAACGGACGGGCCGTCAGCACCGGGCCGCTCAGGTTCCACAGGACCACGGACCGGTCGAAACCGGCCGTGGCGAGCAGGGCGCCGTCGGAGGTCACGGCCGCCCCCAGCACGTAGTCGGTGTGACCGGCGAACACGGCGGTCTGCCGACCGCTGCGGACGTCCCACAGTCTGGTCGTCCCGTCGCCGACCACGCCGACGACCGTGGCGGCATCGTGCGTGTACGCGACGGCGTTGATGTCGTCGCTGCTCCCGGACAACGTCGCGCCGAGCCGGCCCGCGCGCACGTCCCACAGCCGTACGGTCCGGTCGACGCCTCCGGTGGCCACCTCCCTGCCGTCCGGGGAGAACGCCGCGCCCAGCACTTCGTCGGTGTGACCCTCGAACACGGCGAGGGGCCGGGCCCGGTCGGTGTCCCACAGCCGCACGGCCCGGTCGGCTCCGGCGGAGACCAGGGTCCGGCCGTCGCGGGCATGGTCCAGGGCATTGACCATGCCCCTGTGCCCGCGCAGGGAGGCGGTGACGCGGGGCGTGCGCGCGGTGTCCCACAACTGGATCGTCCCCTGCGCGGTCGCGACGGCGAGCCGGCGCCCGCGGGGGTCGAAGGACAGCGCCCGGGCGCCCTTGGTGCTGTCGGCGAGCACGGCCTTCCTCCGGCGCTCGGTGACGTCCCAGAGGCTCACGGGCCCGCGCGTCGACGTCGCCGCGAGGATGCGGCCGTCGGGGCTGAAGGCGATCGAGCGGACGGGCCCGGACACGGCGAACGTGGCGGTCGTACGGCGGTCCGACAGCCGTCGCAGGGTCACCGTCCCGTCGGAACTGGCCGTCGCCAGGGACCGGTTGTCCGGCGCGAAGACCACCGCGTTGACCGGCCCCCGGTGACCGCTCAACCGGCCGGAGAAGGGCTGGGACTGCGTGCTCAGCAGCGCGCCGCGCGCCTCGGCGGTGGCGTGGGCCCGGTAGGCCTCCCCGGCCAGCAGCATCGACGCCTCCGGCCGGCCTCCGGCGAGCGACGCGGACCGCACGGCGAGTGCCTGGGAACGCGCGACGCGTTCCTGGCCGCGGGCGCTCTCGCGCTGCTGGTAGGCGAGGCCGCCGGCGGTCAGGGCGAGTCCCAGCAGGACGACGAGCGTGGCGAACATCGACTGCCGGAACCGGACCTGCCGTCTGGCCTGCCTCTCGTGACCTTCCTGCTCGGCCAGGCTCGCCCGGAGGAACGCTTCCTCCCCGGGGCCGAGCCGGCTCCAGCCGTCCAGTTCGTCGGCCCAGGAACGCACGGTGCTCAGCCGGGTGCCGCGGTACAGCGCGGACGGATCGCGGCCCTCGCGATCCCATTCGGCGGCGGCGTGCGCGAGTTGCTGGTGGAGGAGCAACCCGGCGCGGTCGGCGTGGATCCAGTCCCGCAGCCGTGGCCAGGCGTGCAGCAGGGCCTCGTGGGTGATCTCGACCGTGTCGCTGTCCATGGTGATCAGCCGGGCCCGTACGAAGGCGTCGAGCGCGGCGGCCGCGCCGTCCGCGCCGGCGAACTGCTCCATCAGGGCGGCCGTGTTCGTCCGGCGGCGGGTCGCCCCGCCGCCGTCCGCGACGTACACCAGCCGGGACAGGACGCGGCGGATCGTCTTCTGCTCGGCCGGGTACAGCCGGGCGAAGACGTTCTCGGCGGTCCGCGCGATCGCGCCCCGGATGCCGCCGGCCCGTTCGTACCCGGCGACGGTCAGCGCGGACCCCTCGCGCCGCTGCCAGGTGGCCAGCAGGGCGTGGGAGACGAGGGGGAGTACGCCGGAGGGTGTCGTGTCGGCTCCGGAACCGGCGTCCGTCCCGTTGCCCCGCGGTGGGCCGCCCTGCTCGTCGCGCAGCCCCGCGTCGCGCAGGAGCAGGGGCACCAGGCCCGGTTGGAGAACCAGTCCGGCGAGTTCCGCCGGCCGGGTGATGGACTCCCGCAGCTCCGCCACGGACATGGGCGGCAGCACGAACAGCCCGTCGGTGAGGACCGGGGCCAGTTCGGGAAGGTCGAGGCAGTCGCCGGTGAAGTCGGCCCGGACGCCGAGCACCACGACGGCGGGGCCGTGTGCGCTCCCCTCCGGCCGGGAGGCCGCCAGTCCGCAGAGCACCCGGACGAAGGAGCGCCGCTCGTCCTCGTCCGCGCAGAGGGTGAAGAGCTCCTCGAACTGGTCGACGATCAGCACCGGTCTGCAGGGCGGGGGCCGGCGTTCCCCGGGCGGTGCCGGCGGATCGTCCACCCTCGCGCGTACGGCGTCCAGCACCGCGTCGGGATTCTCGCGCACCTCCTCGACGGTGACGGTGAGGTCCCCGCCCACCGCTTTCGCGGTGCGCTCCAGGAGCTCGTCCAGGGGCCGTGAGGTGGGGGTGAACACCACCACCGGCCACCGGTCGGCGCCCGGCATGGGGAGGTCGCCACGCCGCAGGGCGGGCACCAGTCCGGCGTTGAGCAGGGACGACTTGCCCGCGCCAGAGGGGGCGACGAGCATCAGCGGGCCGCTTCCCACCCGTTCGAAGACGCGTTCCACCAGTGCGGCCGTCGCGCGTTCCCTGCCGAAGAACCAGTCCGCGTCCTGCGGGGTGAACGCCGACAGGCCGCGGTACGGACACGCCCCTTCGGACTGCCGCCCGGAAGCGGCGGCCTCGACGCCGCTCCCGCTGTCGACGGGCGGTCCCTCCTGTACGAGCCTGAGCAACTCCCCCTCGGCGCCCAGGACTCGGTCACAGACACGGGCGACGTCGGCGGTCGCCCGTTTCGTGCCGGTCTCGATCTTGCTGAGGTAGCCCTTGCTGTAATGCGTCTGCCGTGCCAGATCGGTCAGCGACAGACCGCGCGCCTGTCTGAGGCGTCTCAGCTGTGCGGGAAAGGAGTGCGTGGTCAGCGCGTTCCGATCCCGCCCGTTCCCGTGGTCAACTTCATGCCCGTGCTGCGGATCTCCCACGGAGTCCCCCAAGCGGTGCGGCCGTGAGACGGTGGACGCCCAGATTACTGCCGGGGTGGTAAGCGCGGGCAAACCTTTGCTGCGGTGTGGCGAAAACGTGAACGTCCGGAACCATGGGGCGGTTCCGGACGTTCGTCCCCCGTCGCACGCACACACGCACACACGCACACACGCACACACGGACGGGTCGGATCGGATCAGGTCAGGTCAGGTCAGGTCAGGAAGGCCCCGCAGGCGCTGCGGGCCACCCACTTGTGCGAGGAGATGGTGTCGTTCGCGTTGACCCCGTTGGTGAACCGGTTGTCGGTCAGGTTGTCGGCGTAGAGCTCGCCCGGCGCGAGGCAGGCGTGGCCGCCGCCGAAGCCGGAGTTCTCGTAGAACGCGACGTGGTCGAGGCCACCGGTGTAGCCGCGGTTCATGACGGACGTCGCCCTGTCCTGCGAGCCGACCCACCAGTCGCTGTTGCCCGCGGTGCTGATCAGCAGGGCGCCCGAGCAGTCCAGGTTCTCCCAGGCGTACATGTAGCCGTTGCGCGGGCCCCACTTGCTGTCGCAGCCCGGCCCGGCGACGGTGCTCCCGGCCGCCTGCGAGGTGGTGGCGGGTACGACGACGCCCAGGGCGGTGAGCCCGAGGAGGGCGGCCGTGACGGTGAACTTGCGCATGCTGTTTCCCTCGTTTTCCTTCGGTGACGTGGTGCGTTGGCGGTGGTGCGTCGGTGCCGGCGCACCGGGCCGGTGGCCCGGCGTGCCCTCACCGGGGGCGGTGGCCGCCCGGGAGCGGGAAGTGGTCAGTCCCGCTCCGGAACGATGCGCACCGCCCGGTCGTAGGCCCGCTGACCGAGGTGCCGGTAGGTGTCGATGTCCTTGCCGAACCGGTCGCGCAGGCGGTCCAGGTGGTACGTCTCCCGCGCCGTGGCCACGGCGCGCAGGGAGGTCTCGCGGGCGCAGGTCGCGTCGGCGACGGCGGTCCTCCGCTCGGCGGCGAACGCCTCGTCGGCGCGGGCCGCGCCCAGCCGGCCGGTGTTGACCCGGACGGCTTCGCGGGCCGCCCGGGGGTCCTCGTAGGGCCGGCCCGCCCTCTTCATGCACCGGGACCAGGCCCGTACCGCCGCGGTCAGGTGGCGGTCCTTCATCAGCTCCTCGCCGTAGAGGGCGCTGAGGCCGGTGGCGATCTTTCCGGTGCGGTACCACTCGGCCGGGTCGCCGTAGAGTGCGCGTTCGGCCTCCTGGGTGCAGCCGCCGAGGCGTTTGCGCGTCTCCCCGCCGCCCGGCAGCGATGCCGTGAGCATGCGGGCGCCGTCACCGCCGTCGAGCGCGGCGTCGAAGGCGGCGCGCCGGGACGGGGAGAGGCTCTGGCGGTAGGTCCCGTTGGGGTTGCGTTCGCGGACGCGCAGGCTCTTCGCTTCGATCCGGCCGCCGTACCCGTACGTACGGGCCCAGGCCACGTCGTCCTGCACGTAGCGCACCGGGCGGCTCTCCCGGAGCGTCAGGCCACGGTCCTCCCGGTAGGTGAAGCCCTGGCGGTTCATGCACTGCCTGGTCAGACGCTGTTGCGCGTCGGCGACGCGCAGTTCCTGTTGCCAGGTCAGCGCCCGGGGACGCGGACTCCGATCCTGTTGCGCCCGGCCGTCACCGCCGTCACCGCCATCGGCGCACCCGGTCGTGACGGCCGCCACGACCACGCACAAGGACACGAGTACACGTCTCATGAACCCCGCCCCCCTTCGCTGCCGCTTGCTGACGGATCCAGAGTTGCCCCACGGCCGGCGGAGGTCGACGGGTTTCCTGTTGCCCGCAGGGGCGGTCGACCGGGAAACAAGGCGTGAGCAGGGGAAACACGGGGAGGGAGGCAACGCGGTGGGGACGGTCGGAAGCGGTGCGGGTGAGGAGCGGCCCCCTTCACCGCGTCACGATGCCGTCCGCGTCGTCACAATGCGACCCGCGTCAGCCCCGGCCTGTCCGCAGCGGCCGCACCTGCTGCCCGGAGCAACGGAGGACGCCCGTCTCCCGCTCGCCACGGTGGTCCCGGTGGCGCCGCTCACGCCTGCGCCGTCCCGGTCGGACCACCCGCATGCCCGGGGTCCGAGGGCGGCCGGCAGGCCCCGGGGGGTACCGGGATCATGCTGATCGTACGACGACCTCCCTCGACGGCAGGCTCACCCGGAGACCTGCGGGGCGGCGCCGACGGCGTGCCGCGGCGCCGGGAACCGCTCCGCATCGCGCTCGACGTCCGGTGCCGGGTCGCTCGACTCCGGTACGACTGGACCACGACCGGACGACGTTGACGCCCGAGTGCGGATGGCTTGCTCCGGATCCCCGAACTCCCGGTGAGCACCGGCGGCCGGCGGATCGCCCCGTACAGGTGCCTCCCGTCATCGGGTCCGGCCGCAGGACGCTCACCTCGTCAAGACGCGAAGAGATAACGGATTCTGGGCTCGGCGACCACCCGCTGCGTTCAATCCATTGACACGTGCATTGCAGAGGCTTTACGTTCCGGCCACCTGAGAGCGCTCTCAGACTCCCCTCCCGTCATGACTTGAGGTGCCGCATGCCATCCCCCCGCACCAGACCGGCAGCCGTTCTGCTGCTGGCCTCAGCCCTCGTCGTCGTCGGCCTGGGACCGGCCGCCGGACCGGCGGCCGCCGCCACCGTCCCCGTGGGCTCCGGCAGTTACTCCGACACCCGGCCCTCCGGTACGTCGGGCCCCACCACCAACACGGGAGCGCCGGTCACGCCCAAGCTGACCGCCGCCGCCCGGAACCGGCCCGTGCCCACCAACGACTGGTGGTCCTCCCTCGCCTTCCAGCGCTACGGCGACAACCCGTACTCGACCCCCATGTACGGGCACCCCCTCACCTACCAGGCCACGGCCGGCGGGCTCGACGTCGGCTATCCGACGACTCCCGCGATCGTCGGTGACGGCCGCCAGTACGAGTACGCCCACAAGCGCGACCTCACCATCGGACTGACCGGCCTCAACTCGCCCGACGCCAAGGCCGACGACTGGTCGGACTGGACGGTCACCCCCTACTGGTCCGACGGCACCCGCACCCTGCGCACCACCATCGGCCACGGCTCACCGTTCGTCTACGCCAAGGGCTCCGGCGGCAACGCCCAGATCACCACCGCCGGCACGCCCGCCGTCTTCGCCGACCAGGGCAACGTCCTCGGCATCACCGTCGCCGGGCACCACTACGCCCTCTTCGCGCCGACCGGCAGCGACTGGAACGTCGCCGGCTCCACCGTCACCGCGGGTCTCGGTTCCAAGGACTACTTCTCCGTCGCCGTGCTGCCGTCCACCGGCGCGCTGGCGACCTTCAAGAAGTACGCCTACAGCTTCGTCACCGGCTCCAACGCCGCCTGGAGCTACACCGGCGGCACCGTCAAAGCCACCTACACGGTCACCACCGAGGCGAAGGAAGGCACCGAGCGCGGCACGCTCCAGGCCCTCTACCGCCACCAGTGGCTGAACACCACGGACCCCCTCACCTCCTACACCTACGTCTCGCCGCGCGGCACCATGAAGGTCCGCGAGTCGGCCTCCTTCACCACGAGCCAGAAGGCGTCGGCGGTACTGCCCGGGCTGCCCAAGTCGAACGGCGTGGACACCGCCAGACTGCGCGGCTACCTGAACGAGGTCGTGAACGCCTCCGACCCCTTCTCCGGGGCCTCCGACACCTACTGGACCGGCAAGGCCCTCGGCCGCCTCGCCCAGCTCGTCCCGGTGGCCGACCAGATCGGCGAGACCGGCACCCGCGACCGGCTGCTCGGCCTGATGAAGGGCAAGCTCCAGGACTGGTTCACGGCGGGAGGCGCGAACGAGTTCAGCTACGACAAGGACTGGAAGACCCTCACCGGCTACCCTGCCTCCTACGGCAGCGACACCGAGCTGAACGACCACCACTTCCACTACAGCTACTACGTCTACGCGGCGGCGATCGTCGCCCAGTACGACCCGGGATGGGCCGCCGACTCCGCCTGGGGCGGCATGGTCAAGGCCCTCGTGCGGGACGCCGCCAACCCCAGCCGCACCGACACCGCCTTCCCCTTCCTGCGCGGCTTCGACGTCTACGCGGGCCACAGCTGGGCCTCCGGCCACCAGGGCTTCGCCGCCGGCAACAACCAGGAGTCCTCCTCCGAGTCCACCAACCTCAGCGCGGCCCTCGTCCTGTGGGGCTCCGCCACCGGCGACACCTCGCTGCGTGACCTCGGCACCTTCCTGCTGACCACCGAGTCGGAGGCGATCGCCCAGTACTGGTTCGACGCCGACGAGCAGGTCTTCCCGTCCTCGTTCGGCCACGACACGGCCGGCATGGTGTGGGGCAGCGGTGCCGCCTATTCCACCTGGTGGACCGCCAACCCCGAGGAGATCCACGGCATCAACGTCCTGCCCGTGACCGGCGGTTCGCTCCACCTCGGCGGTGAGAAGGCCGCGATCCGGCGCAACATCGCCGAGATGGAACGGGAGAACGGCGGCCCGGCCGTCGAATGGCGGGACATCCTCTGGGAGTTCCAGTCCTTCGCCGACCCCGGTTCGGCCAAGGCGAAGTGGGACGCGGGGCATGCCGGCTACACCCCCGAGCAGGGGGAGTCGAAGGCGCACACCTACCACTGGATCAACACCCTCGACACCCTCGGCGCCCCGGACGCCACCGTGACCGGTGACATCCCCACCTCCGCGGTCTTCACCAAGGGAACGACCCGCACCTACGCCGCCCACAACCACGGATCGACGGCCCGTACCGTCACCTTCTCCGACGGCAAGACGCTCGTCGTGCCGGCCCGTTCCACCGCGAGCGGCACCGGGACCGGTTCGGGCGACCCCGACCCGGAACCGCCGACCGGCAACACCTTCCAGCTGCGCAGCGGTGGCGCACTGACCACGGCGACCGGCGGCACGGCGGGCAGCGACACCATCGCCTCCGGCGGCGGCGCCAACCACGACGGCACCCCGTACCAGCCCCTCGTCTACGAGGTACGCGGCGTCAACGGCACGCTCGCCCCGGGCGCGCAGACCGCCTTCCGGCTCCAGGTGGACGCGGGCACCACGGTCGGGCTGGGCCAGCAGGCCCGGATCAGCTACGACTTCACCGGCGACGGCAGCTTCGACCGGACCGAGACGTACCGCTACTTCGCGACCGACCCGGTCACCGGATGGGAGGAGTACACGCAGGCACGCGGTCTCCAGGCGGCCGCGGGCACACCGCGCGACCTCGCCGGCGGCACCGTACGCCTCGAGGTGTGGAACGCCATCGGCAACGGCACCTCGAAGCTCCAGACGGGCACGGACAAGTCCGTGCTGGTGATCCCCTACAGCTGAACCGGCGAACCGGCGAAGGCCGGCGGCGGGCACCGGCATCCGGCCGGTGCCCGCCGCACCGGCACGGCCGGGGCTGCCGACAGCCAGCGGGCAGCGGCCAGCGGGCAGCCGACGCAGTACGGGAACCGCTCCGGCACCGATGGCCGTGAAAGGCCCAGGCACTGACGCCGGGGGAGGTTCAGCAGCGGCTCGGGGACCGGGAGGCGGCCGCCGCCGCTCGTCCCCCTCGCCGAGGCGGCCCTGGCGTGCGGGGCCGCGGCTCCGCCGGGACCGGCCGGACACGGCGCCCTGCTCGACCTGCCGCCTGCTCCCTGACCCGACCGGGCCGCCGCGGCGCCACACCGGGGCGGTTACGGCAGGTCGTCGGCCGTGCACACGCCCACCGGGGACGTGCGGACACGGCAACGGTCAGAGGCCCGCCCGCGCCAGCAGCCCCGGCAGGGCCTCCGGTTTCACCTTCTGCACCGACCGTACCTGCCCCATGCCCAGTTCCTCACGGCCCACCGGATCGCGGTGCAGCGCCTTCGTCGCCCCGGTCAGCAGCGTCACGGCGACCAGGTAGGGGACGTCGGGGTCATCGTGGTTCTCCCGCGGCTCCTCGTCGACCTCGGCCACCGCGGCGACGGCCGACTCCGGCCGTGCGAAGAAGAACCAGAGGCGGTCGCCCGGCCGCATGCGGCTGCGGCGGCCGAGCCAGAGATCCAGCTCCGGTTCCTCCTCCGCCAGTTGACGCATCGTCTCCTTGTCGGACGGTTCCCCGTCCAGCGTGTCCTTGCGCGGATCGAGGATGTAGATCCAGTCCGCCATGGGATCCCCTTCGGTCAGGACACTCGGCCCGCGAAAGACACATACGCGCAGCGGCCCATGGTGCCAGACCTCCAGAACTCATGCGTACACGTTTTCGGGGCGTCTTCGGTGCGCGGGGGCCGGGCCGGGTCCCGTACCCGCCCCGGCCGCCGGTCCCCGGGAGGACGGATCGCGATCGCCGGAGCGACGGTCGGGCACCGGCCGCCGGGACCGGACCTCGGTCGTCGGCTCGCAGAGCCCTCGGCGGCATCGGCAACGAAGCGTGCAGTTCACGTTCCCCGTACGCCCGGGCGTGGGTGCCCGGCCCGTGGAAGTGGGTGGTGGGGTGCCTGGCTCCGACGCGCTCCAGCTGCGGTCACGGGCACGGACACGGCGGCTCCCTGCGGTGCGGTGCGTCGCTGCGTGGACGGTCCGGCGGGGCCGGGGCGGTCAGGTGCTGCGGAGCCGGATCGAACGACTGGTTCCGCCTCACGTCAGTACCCGGGGCCACGGCCGCCGCGCCGGTGCCGGGGCGGGCCGGACCGTCCGCGCCACGGCCGTGGTTCAGGTGTGGGGGTACTTCTCGGACGCCACCTCGACGACCTCCGCCACCCGCAGGAAGGCGCAGCTCACCGTCCCGGATCGGGCGATCAGCATGTCGGGCACGTGCGACTCGTGGAAGCGCAGGTATCCGATGGGGCCCGAGGTCGTCGTCCGGGCGCCGAGCCACTGCACGATCCGGCGCAGATCGTGGAAGCCGTCGGGATGCGCCTCCTGCCGGACGGTCAGTGCCCAGCCCCCGCCGGCCGGACGCAGCTCCGCGACGTGCAGCCCCCCGATGTGCCGTGCCGGACCTCGGCCGTCCCACAGGGGGTGTTCATAGCCCTCGTCCTGACGGCCGCCGTCTTCTCCCAAGTGCCAGCGGAGCAGTTCGACTTCGCGGGAGGTGAGGGAGCCCGGCAGGTCCAGCGCCAGCTGGAGTTCGTAGGTGTCAGCCATGACCGAAGGCTACGGAGCGGCCGGGTGCGGCCGGGCGCCGCACCGGGCGGACCGGCGTTGTCAGTGGCCGCCGATAGATTTTCTTCCGTTCCGCCGCTCTGGCGTGAACACCCCCTTTCGCATGCATGGGAGATGGTGCGTTGTCGGTCTGGGAGAAGTCGAGCACGGCGCGGGTGGTGCCGTCCGCGCGGCCGCGGAAGCTCGCCAAGGTGCCGTTCGTCGAGTTGGCGGACGGGCGGCTGCAGGGTGTGGTGTCCAGCGGGTCGGACATCGGCCGGGTGTACGTGTCGTCGGTCGAGGCGGGGACGTACGCGTTCGCGTGCAGCACCAACAACAACCGTCCCTGCGGCGGGGCGCACGGCTGGTTCTGCAACCACATAGGCGCGATGATCGGTGAGGCCGTGCTGCAGTACGGCGTCGAGCGCGTGGCCCGGTACCTGAAGGTCGAGGTGCCCGGCGACGCAGCCGACGCGGGCGCCCTCACGCACGCCATGACCTCCACGCGGCCCGCCCAGGGGGACAGGTCGGCGGCGGCCCAGGTGTTCAGCCGGTTCCTGCGGCACCTCGCCTATCTCGAACTCGAGCCCGCCACCACGCCGTTGCCCGAGATGCAGTGGTTCCCGACGACGAGGGCGGTGGCCTGATGCGTGCCGACCTGCTGACCGACGCGGTCGACGGGCTCGACGAGGCCCTCGTCGCCGTGGACGGATTCGACGAGGTGCTCGTCGGCGGGCTGCTGCGCCCGCAGCCGGCTCAGGCCGGCCGACTGGCCGGGCTCGCCGAGGCCGTCGCCGGGTCACCGCTGGCCGCGCGGGTCGCCGAGGCCGCCGAGAAGGCGGCTGCCGGGGCCGCGGGCGAGGAGCACTTCATCGCGCTCGCCGCCGCGCGCACCGCCCTGCTCGGCTCCGTGCACGACGCCCTCGTCGTCCGTGTGGAGGAGGCCCTCGGGCGGTCGGGCGAGGCTGGGGAGGCCGCCGGCACGGCCGGGGACCCGGAGCACGCGGTCAACCTGCACGCCGCCGCCCGCAACTGGCTGTGCGATCTCGCGCGGTCCGGCTGGCAGGGCATCGACCACGAGCTGGTCGCCGGGGCCGCGCCCGTCGTCTCGGCGATGCTGCCCGACCCGGCGCTGCGCCGCCTGGCCACCCTGCTGGACGGCTTCGCCGCGGAACTCGCCGCGTCCTGCCCCGGTGCGACCCTGGAGCGCGTCCCGGTACGCCGCTGGGCCGACCTGTGGTCGCGTGCCGTGCTGCTCACGCTGCCCGGCGCCGCCTCCGCTCCCGCCGTCGCCGAGGTCACCGGCCGCCTGCTGCCCCTCGGCGTCGACGTGCAGGAGCACGCCACCGCCGTACAGGCCCAGGTGCACGCCGTGTTCGAGCCGGCGGACGGCGGCGGGGCCCGGCTGGTGCGGGCGTCGGTGTCCGCGCCGAAGCCGGACACGGTCGTCGGAGCGGGACTGTGGCAGTTGCTGCGGCCGCACATGTCCCTGCTGGCCGCCGTCGGCGAGGGGCGTGCCGTGGAGATCGACGCGATGCCGGTGACCACCGGGGGCGACCTCCTCTGGGACGACACCCGCGCCCGGACGGGCGAGCCGGCCGAGGTGTTCGCCACCGCGCGGGTCGCGCTCCCCGCGGCATCCGCGTACGCGGTCCCGCCGCTGGACCGGCATCCGGCCCGCATCGCGGTGCCCGTGCTGCTGGAGGGATACACCGTGGAGGAGGGAGAGGAGGGCGGGACGGCCTTCGTGATCGCCGGACAGCGCTTCGCCGTCGACGTGGTCCGGGTACCGGCCGCCGGCCCGTTGACTCCGGAGGTGATCGCCTCGTCCGGCGCGTGCGTCGCGCTGCTGCGCTGGGACGCCGGGGAATTCCTGTTCCAGCCGCTCGCCGTGGAGCGGACCGTGCGCAAGAAGGCCGTCGCCGTGCACGCCGGGGCCTGGGCCGGGGGGACGACCGACAAGGCGGGCGTGCGGGCCGAGAAGGCGGCGACCGACGCCGTCAAGGTGCTGCGCGAGCGCGCCGGAAAGCTGCTGCGGAAATGAACGAGCAGCCCGCACGGACCGCGGGGCAGGGCCCCGCACCCGACCCGGACGAGAACCGGCGGCAGGTGCTGTACTGGCGGCTGCTGGCCCGGCTCTTCGACCCGGAGGAGCAGGCGTCCCTGGAGTCGGCCGCTCTCGCCGTGGTCGAGGACATCGGCCTGCCCGCCGCGCTGCTCGACCCGGGTGCGTCCGTCGACTCCGTCGTGCAGCGGCATCCGGAGCTGGCGCCCGAGTTCGAGGGTCTGATGGTTCCCGAGCCGGCCGAGGACGGCGGGCGGGACCGGGCCGCCGAGGTGCGGCGCGCGGCGCTCGCCTCGAAGGTGCTGCTGAACGTCTTCGCACCCACCTCCGGTACGGTCAGCGCCGGACAGCTGGCCCGCTGGCAGTCCGACGCGGGCTGGCTGGAGCGGGCACTGGGCTGCCGGCCCGGCGGACTGCGCGGCGGCGGCAGCCGTCCGGGGGCCGGCCGGGGCGTCAGCCCGACCGGTACGGGCGTCGGCGGACCCGCTCCCGACCTCAGCCGGCTGATCCCCGCGATCGGGCCGGAACTCGGTTCGATCGAGGCCGGGCTCGTCCAGCGGATGCACCTGCGCGAAGTGCTGTCGGACCCCGCGCTCGCGTCCCGGCTGACGCCGAGCATGTCCCTCATCGAGCAGTTGCTGCGCGACAAGGACAACCTCTCCGGTGTGGCCCTGGCCAACGCCAAGGCGCTGATCCGCCGTTACGTCGACGAGGTGGCCCAGGTGCTGCGCTCCCAGGTGGAGAAGTCGACGGTCGGCGACATCGACCGGTCCGTCCCGCCCAAGCGGGTCTTCCGCAACCTCGACCTCGACCGCACCATCTGGAAGAACCTCACCAACTGGGACCCGGAGGAGGAACGGCTCTACGTCGACCGCCTCTACTACCGGCACACCACCCGCAAGACGACGCCGCAGCGGCTGATCGTGGTCGTGGACCAGTCGGGTTCCATGGTCGACTCGATGGTCAACTGCACCATCCTGGCGTCCATCTTCGCCGGGCTGCCGAAGGTGGACGTCCACCTCATCGCCTACGACACCCAGGCGCTGGACCTCACGCCCTGGTCGCACGACCCGTTCGAGACGCTGCTGCGCACCAAGCTGGGCGGCGGCACCGACGGCACCGTCGCCATGACGCTCGCCCAGCCGAAGATCGCCGAGCCGCGCAACACCGTGGTGGTCTGGATCTCCGACTTCTACGAATGGCGGAGCGAGGAGCTGTTCGAGAGCATGGCCGCCGTCCACCGCTCGGGGGCGAAGTTCATCCCGGTGGGCTCGGTGACCAGCGGCGGCCGCGGCAGCGTCAACCCGTGGTTCCGGGAGAAGTTCAAGGACCTCGGTACGCCGGTGATCTCCGGCCACATCAAGAAGCTCGTGCACGAACTCAAGACGTTTCTCACCTGATCTCACCTGATCTCACCTGATCGAAGAACACGCCCGTCAGGCACGCGTCCGTCTCTTCACCGATCACCGTACGAAAGGCCTTCCCCATGTCCGACCTGCTGCGCGCTCCCGCCGAGATCAAGTACGCCGAGGAGCTCGACTGGCTGGAGTCGATCGACGACGGTCCCAAGCCGTTCTCGTGGCGTCTGTCGCCGAAGATGGTCCGCCTGTTCATCTCCGGCTCCGAGCGGTCCGACGGCCTGGACCGGGAGATCTCGCAGAAGTGGTTCGGCGACCGCAGTATCGTGGAGCGTTCGATCGTGACGCTCGCCTCCGACCGCGGTCTGCTGCTGATCGGTGACCCCGGCACGGGCAAGAGCTGGCTGGCCGAGCTGCTGGCCGCGGCGATCTGCCGCAACTCCACCCAGGTGGTGCAGGGTACGGCCGGCACGACCGAGGACCACATCAAGTACTCGTGGAACGTGTCGATGGTCATCGCCAAGGGCCAGTCGCGGGAGTCGATGATCCCCTCGCCGATCATGACCGCGATGGAGGCCGGCTCCATCGGCCGTTTCGAGGAGCTGACCCGGTCCACCAGTGACGTGCAGGACGCGCTGATCTCGATCCTCTCGGAGAAGTACATCTCCGTGCCCGAGCTGAAGAGCGGCAGCGGTGACGACAACATCGTCTTCGCCAAGCCCGGCTTCTCGGTCATCGCCACGGCCAACAGCCGTGACCGGGGTGTCAACGACCTGTCGTCCGCGCTCAAGCGCCGCTTCAACTTCGTCCGCATCCCGGTGGTGACGAACAAGAAGAGCGAGGCGGAGATCGTCCGCTTCCGCACCGAGGAGCTGCTGCGCCGGCACGCGATCGAGCTGGACGTGCCGCCGACCCTCCTCGACGTCCTGCTGCAGAGCTTCGCCGACCTGCGCGCGTCCGCCGCGGCGGCCGGCAGTGACGACGAGAAGCTGGAGTCCGCGCTGTCGACGGCCGAGCAGATCGGCGTGCTGGAGGACGCCGTCCTGCACAGCAACTTCTTCGGCGAGCGCGCCCTCACCGCGCGCACCCTCGCCTCCTCGCTGGTCGGCTCGCTCACCCGGCGCGAGCCGGAGGACCTGGCCATCCTCAACAAGTACCTGCACGGCGTGGTCGAACCGCGGAGCAGGGAAGAGGGCGGCTCCTGGCCCGAGTTCCTGGAGGGCGGCCGCGACGCGATCGCCACGCTGTCATGAGCGGGTCCCACGAGAGCGGCGGGTTCGCGGCGCTGCGCGGCCGGCTCCAGGACGCGGCGGCCACGTTCGCGGGCGGGCCGGACGCCCTGGAGGGCATCCTGCTCGGCATGGTCGACGACGTCGACCGCGCGGCGCGCGAGCCGCTGGAGATCTTCCCCGTCTGCCACCACTCCCCCGCCTCCGCGCTCGCCATGGCCCGCCGGCTGCGCGAGAAGCAGCCCAAGGTCGTGTACCTGGAGCTGTGCGAGGACATGGCGCCGCTCCTGACCGAGCTGCGCAACTGCCGGCTTCCGGTGGCGGTGCAGGCGTTCGCCGGCGAGCTCGACGGCTTTCCCGCGGAGTGGGCGCCGCTGTCGGTCGTCGCACCGATCACGGAGGCGTCCGCCGAGTACCAGGCCATCGCGTACGCGCTCGACACCCCCGGTGTCGAACTGGTGCTGGTCGACCGGTCGTCGGACCACGTCTTCCAGTGGGACCGGCGCGGCGAACGCGCGCAGCAGTCCCCGGCGGACGACGACGCGGCCCCGCCCGCCGAGGGGGAGGCCGGGCTGCACGGCGAGGCCGTCGGCGTCGAGATCGGCGACCTGCGGCCGCGCTTCGCCGAACTGGAGGAGCACCTGCTGCGGCACGGCAAGGTGCGGCACTGGTCGGAGTGGTGGCACCAGTTCGTCGAGGTGCCGCTCGGCGACAGCGACCACGACACCTACCGCCAGGTGATGTTCCTCATCGGCAGCCTGTTCCGGCGGCTCGCCCCCGGCGACGGCGACCGGGTCCGGGTGGACGAGGACCGCGAGCGGTACATGTGGACCCGGATGCGCGAGCACCTGGCGGCGACCGGTACGGACCCGGAGGACTGCCTGTACGTGTGCGGGGCGTTCCACGCGGCCAGCCGCGTCGAGGAGTTCGGCGTGCACGGCGGCACGGACACGTTCACGATCTCCCCGCGCACCGCCACCACCTGGCGGTACGGGCTGATCCCGTCCAGTCACGCGGCGATCGAGGCGCAGTTCGGGCTCGCCTCCGGCTCGGTGTCGATCGCCGCGACGGAATGGGCGAAGAGCCTGAAGCGCACCCGTGTCCAGCCGTACCGGCTGGCCGGCCAGGCGGGCGGGAAGAAGACCCCGGCGAAGAAGACGGCGGGGCGCAGGACGGCGGCCGCGGTGGTCACCGTCCCGGAGCCGGAACAGCCGGGCGCGGACCGGCTGTCGGGCTTCCTGCGCAGGCCACCCGTGCTCGACCGGCTGGACGAGGCCGAACTGCTCGGCTGGTCCGTGGACATCGTGCGCGCGGCCCGCCGCAACGGCTACCTCGCCTCCACCGCCGACGCCATCGCCGTCTTCGAGACGTCGATCCTGCTCGCCGGCATGCGCGACCGGGCCAAGCCGACGCCGTACGACTTCCAGGACGCGGCGGTCACCTGCATCGAGAAGGACAGCGTGCCCGGGCGGCGGGACGTGCGGCGGCTCGTCGAGATCATGATGGGCGGCGACCGGATCGGCCAGGTGGGCTACGAGTCGCTGCCGCCGCTCGCCCGCGACGTGTACGACCGGCTGGCACCGCTGGAGCTGAAGCTGCAGCAGCGCGGTGTGCAGCGGGCCCTGCTGGATCTGGCCTCGCGGCCGGAACTGCGGGCGTGCTCCGACCTGTTGTGGATGCTGCGGCGTCTGCTGCCGCACGGCGCCGCGCGGCCGATCATGGGCGAACGACGGCTGGGCGAGCGGTCGATCCAGGAGTCCTGGGACCTGGCGCTCGGCACCCACCAGCGGGCGCTGATCGAGCTCGGCTACGAGGGCGTCAGCATCGAGCAGGTGCTGGAGCAGCGGCTGCGGCGCGAGGCGTACGCGCCGCAGGCGACGACCGCGACCGTGCTGGCCGCGGTGGAGGACGCGACCCTGTACCTGGACAGCCGCCGCCTGGCCGACGAACTCGGCACGCACGCGCTGAAGGTGCTGGCCACGGAGCGCAGTGTGGACGGCGCCCCGGAGGTACTGCGCCGGGTGCGCGGGCTGCTGGCGTACTACCGCACCCACGAGCCGGTGCTGCCGCAGTGGATCGAGGCGTTCACCAAGGCCGGTTACGCCCACTACTGCACGCTGCTGCCGACCGCGTTCCGGGACGAGGACGCGACGGTGGGGCAGGTCGCGGCCATGCTCGGGTTCCTGTTCGGCATGGAGAGCCTGGCGCTGTCACTGGGCTGCGACCGGACCCAGCTGGAGCTGGCCGTCGCCCAGTCGCACCCCGACGACCCGTCGAAGACGGCACTGCTGTGGGCGGCGCAGGTGCAGCTCGGCACGCTGTCCCGGGCGGAACTGCGGGCGCGGTGCGCCGGGCTGCTGGACAACCCGCTGGTGGTGCCCGCCTATCCGCGCTACCTCAGCGGCTTCGTGCACGCGCTGGAGCCGGTGCCGGGGCTGGCGGACGTGGTGGTGGAAGCGGTGTCGAACGCGTTCGGCCGGCTGCCGGACGAGGTGCTCCTGCCCTGGCTCCCCCTCCTGATCACCACCCTGCGTTCCGGCGCGGCGGACCTCGCCCCGCTGCTGATCCGCGAGGCCGGCCGGATCTTCCCGGCCCGGCTGGCGGCACTGGACGCGTGGGTACCGCCGTGGCGGGCCCCGCAGACGGACCCGTTCGCCGCCCGCCGTTCCCGGCCGGAGCCGGACGGCCCCCGGGGTGCCGCGCTGCTCCCGTCCCATCCGGCGACGTGCGACGCGGTGGCGGAACTGCTGGGCTGCACGGAGGGCTGGTCCGCCGCCGGCGCCGCGCCGGTCCCGCCGGGCGTCGCGCTGCTGACCGCGCATCCGGCGGCGTGCGACGCGGTGGCGGGACTGCTGGGGTGCGACGGTGAATGGGCGGCGGCCGGACCTTCCTCGCCGGGTACGGCGCTCACCGTCAGGCATCCGGTGACGGCCAGGGCCCTGGAGTCGCTGCTCGCCGGCGCGTGACGGCGGCGGCCGGATCCCGGCTCGCCCGGGTTCGGCAGCGTCCGGCCCCCGGGCGAGCCGCTCCTCGCGGTCACCGGTCCCGGTGGTCTCCACGGAAACCACCGGGACCTCCACGCACGTCCTGGCCTGCAGTTCCCCCACTCACCCAGGACGAGGACCCGGTCGGCACCGGCAAGCAGGTGACCGGCGACCTCATGAAGGACCCCTACGAGGGCTTCGGCCGGCTGCTGCCCGACGGCGTGCAGCGCAGAGGGCGGGGAGTCGAAGTGTCCCCCTCCCGGCGAGCAGGAGGCCGTCCCGTTCGGGGTCGGGTGCTGATTGCCCGGCCGCTCGTCCCACCCGGTCATTCCTCCACGGCCGTGCCGCCGTAGCACCGTGCGACCTCGTGGAACGCTTCCTTGGGCCTGCGCGCACCGTCGCCGGTCACCGCCATGACCCCGAAGCCGGCCTTGTCGAGGTCGAGACGAGGATCGCCGTGATGCGGGAAGCCGGGCATGGCGAAGGTGAACACGAAGCAGCCGTGCACGCCCTCCAGGTCGTACAGGTCGATGAGTTCACGGAGGTAGCGGGCCTGGACGGCCTCGTCGCGGGGATGGTCGCCGCGGATGCGCGGGGGTACGGCGAACCAGTTGACGATCCAGAAGGAACCGGCTCCCCGCCGGTCGGCTCCGGTGAAGGCACCGCACTCGAACTCGGTGATGACGACGGGCTTGTCGTTGTCGCGGACCAGGCCGCGCAGACGGTCCGCGTAGGTGGGCTGGTTGCGGCCGGAGCGGTAGAGGCTGACGCCGACCAGGTCGAACAGCGACCAGTCGACCTGTTCCCACCCGGCCGCGGAGTAGGTGACCGGCCCGCCGAAGCGGCGCCGCGCGGTGGTCACGGCGGTGGTGAGCAGCCTGTGGAGCCGCCGGTCGATCGTGCGCCGCAGCACGCGGTGGAAACGCACGATGAGCTTCAGGCGGAGGAACGAGCGAGGTCCGGGGACGATGCCGGGCGCGGTGTGGGAGAACTCGCTGCCGACCAGGAGCGTCACCCGGTCCGGGTGTTCACGGCGGAGTTCCTCGGCCGCCTCGGCGACGGCGTCCAGGTGCTCCAGCAGCTTCGGCTGCGGCAGTTCGGGAACGCTGGGCCGGATGTAGACGCCGAGACCGGTCCGGAGGGCGGTGCGTGCGGCATCGATCAACCGCTCTCCGTCCCCGATGAGCATCACCGTGGTGCAGTGCAGTTCCCGGGCGATGACCTCCAGGTCCCGCCGTACGTCGTCGGTGCTCGCCTCGCCGACCAGGTAGGAGATGCCGCGGACGGTCAGCACGCGCTCGGCTCCCGTCGGCGCACACAGTGGGCGGCCATGAGGAGAAGGGCGGCGACACCACCGAGCATCGTGGCGTTGACCGCGTACTTCACCGTGCTGTCCACGTCGTCGCCGAGCGGTTCGACCAGGAAGGACAGCCCGGCGCGGACGACGAGGGCACTGCCCGCGACGGCCAGTACGTGCCGGCGGCCCCAGCCCCGGCGGCGCGACCAGTGCAGCAGCAGCCAGGCGAGTGCGACCACGGCGACCACGTTCACCGTCACCCCCGCCCAGGTCGCCGGCAGCAGCTGATGGGCGCACCACACCACCCCCGTGACACCGCCGGCCAGCCACCACGACGGCGCCCTCCCGGATGACGGGGCCTTCGCGGGCCGAACGGTGAACGCGGCGGCGATCAGGGCGACGGCGACCACTGCGGCGCCGATCAGCTGCGCCGGGCCGGCGGTGGAGTCCGCTGCCGTGTCGTTGAAGACCAGCGCTGCGCTCAGCACCCACAGCGAAACCATGACGCCGACGCCGACCGGGCCCAGCCACCGTCGGCTCGCGATGCGCGGGGCACAGGATTCGACCACCGCGATCGGAGCGGCGAAACTCCAGATCACATGCCCCCCGACATAGTTCAGCAGGCTCGCCGCGTCGACCCCCAGACCCGGGATGAGCGTGACCAGCGCCTGGGTTGCCCAGTCGGGGCCGTCGGCGTCGACCTCGTTGTCGAACAGGGACTGGTCGACCAAGCCGGCCTGGACCACCCCGAAGGCCGCGCTCAACAGCAGGATCGTCGGCCAGCCACGACCGGTGCGCCGAGTGGTCTCGCGGATGAGCACCGCGACGGTTCCGTAGAGCGGCGCGAGGATGAGCAGGCCCGCCAGCAGTTCCAGCGGCCGACCGGTGCTTTCGCCGTAGCCGATGAGGTACTCCGCGCTGATCGGGGACAGCACCAGCAGGCCGGCCACGGCCGCCCAGCGGTGCCGGACCCGCGTCGGCGCGGCAGGGGTGGATGGTAAGGGCATGGGAATCCTTCGCGTGGTGGTCAGGGATCCGATTCGTCATCGGTCCGGTCGACACTGCCGACGCTAGAGAGACAGCCGGCGGTCGGGCATCGGTCTTCCCTCCAGGAGCGCGCGACTTCCGTCTACAAGTGAGTGACCTTCCGGCCGTGCGCGGCCTGCTGTCCGTTCGTCCCCGACCCCACGGCGATCCCGCGCGGCCGCGGCCACCCCTGCGTGGAGACGGGCCACTGGCGGCCGCTGTCGGCCTCCGGCGGCACGCTCGCTCATGACGGTGGTCAGCCCTCGGCCACGTCAGCGAATTCCGACGTGTGTCCGGCATGCCGGAGGCCCGGCAGGCGTCTGCCCGCTCGCCGGCCCCGGCGGGCACGGCCGGTGATCCTGGCAGGCCGTGGCCGGCGGTCCACGGCAGTCATCGGACCCGGAGGACCTCCGGGCGTACCCGGCCGCGACCGCGCATTCCGGCTTCTCCCCGGCCGCAGAGGGGCGTGGATGGCCAGGTGCCGGCAATGGCGTCGACAGGCCCGAACCCGTCGCCCTACGGGCCGTGGCCGGCCGGGCTCGGGCTCTCGGGCTCTCGGGCTCTCGGGCTCTCGGGCTCTCGGGCTCTCGGGCTCTCGAGTCTTCAGAGGCGATCGAGCGAGCCTTCCGACGGGGCGGCCCGGACGCGGAAGTGACTGTGCCCCAGGCGTGGACGGCGTCCGTTCACACCGCGCCGGTGACGCGGAACACCGGCCAGCCGATCTCCGTCCGCCAGTGGGCCGCGGCCGGGGTGTCGCGCGGGCCGACGAGGTAGGTCTCGCGTACCGGCCCGGCCACGGCGAGAGCGTGGTCCGCCACCCACCTGCCGAGCTCGCCGTAGGTCACGTCGATCGTGTCGTGGGCGCCCTCGTGCACGGTGACTGCGAGTTCCGCCCTCGGCAGCTCGGTGCTGCGGACCCGTCCCACGGCCGGTACGGGCGCGGCGATCGGGACGTGCACGAGGACGTTCCCCCGCCCGTGGCTGAACAGCGCGTTGGCGTAGAGTCCGCCAGCAGGCCCCGCCGGTTCGCGGACGACCGCGTCGAGCTCGGCCATCGCGCCCGCGTACCAGGCGAGCACGTCCGCGTGGGCGACGGTGGCTTCCACCGCGGCCACGAGCTGCGGGGACACCTGCCGCAGCTCGACGGCGACGTCGGCCGGCTCCGGGCTCAGCAGCCGCTGCAGGGAGGCGACGGCCGCCTGGGTGCGCGCCAGTTGTTCCTCCAGCCGTCGGAGGTGTTCGGCCACGAGCGCCGCGCGCGCGGCCGGGTCCTGTGTGAGCAGGATCTGCCGGACGTTCGCCAGCGGCACATCGAGCTCCCGCAGTCTGAAGATCACCTGCGCGTCGGGGATCTGGGCGGCGTCGTAGTACCGGTAGCCGCTCGACGGGTGCACATGGGCCGGTTCCAGCAGCCCCGCCTCGTGGTAGCGGCGCAGAGTCCGGACGCTCAGGTGGGTCATCCGCGCGAATTCGCCGATCGTCAGCACACGTCCTACTGTGCACCCTCCCGCAGGGAGAGGGTCGAGGAGCTTGACCCTCCTGTCGTGGGAAGCCGCACGATCACCCGCATGACCAGCACCACACCTCCCTCCCCCGACCTCAAGGGCCGTCTCGCCCTCGTCACCGGCGCCGGCAGAGGCACCGGCGCCGCGATCGCGGCACGCCTTCGCGCGGCCGGCGCCACCGTGCTCGCCACGGCGCGTTCGGCGCCCGCGGCCGCCGGCCACGAGCACTCCTTCGTCACTGCCGACCTGACGTCGCACGAGGGCATCGACACCCTCGTCACAGCCGTGCACGAGCGGCTCGGCACCCTCGACGTCCTCGTGCACACCCTCGGCGGATCGCACTCGCCCGCCGGAGGGTTCGCCGCCCTCACCGAGGAGCACTGGCAGGACGAGCTCGCCCTGAACCTGCTGGCCGCGGTCCGCCTGGACCGCGCGCTGCTGCCGGCGATGCGCCGGGCCGGCTCCGGCGCCGTCATCCACGTGTCCTCCATCCAGCGCCGGCTGCCGCTCTTCGACGCCACGCTCGGCTACGCCGCCGCCAAGGCAGCGCTGACCACCTACAGCAAAGGGCTCGCCCGTGAGCTCGCCCCGCACGGAGTGCGCGTCAACGTCGTCTCCCCGGGCGCGATCGAGACCGAAGCGGCTACGGCCCTCGTCGACCGCATCGCCCGGTCCCAGGCCATCGACCGCACCGCGGCCTGGGAGCAGGTCCTGGCGGCCCTCGGCGGAATCCCCCTCGGCCGCCCCGCGCGCCCCGAGGAGGTGGCCGAACTCGTCGCCTTCCTCGTCTCCGACCGGGCCGGTGCCATCACCGGCGCCGAGCACACGATCGACGGCGGCACCGTCCCCACCGTCTAGCCCCGCCCACACCGGCGGTAATCCCCGAGGAGAAGATGACTGCGACCCCGGCCGGTCTCCGGCACCTGCCGGGTGTCGTCCGGGCCCACCTCGACGCGCACACCCGGGGTGACGTCCCAGCAGCGGCCGAGTGCTTCACCCCGACCGCGGTGGTCGTGGACGACGGCAGCGCCCACCGTGTCCGCGAGGAGGTCCGCGGCCGGTTCGGACGCCTGACTCCGTTCCGCCGGGGCCCGCGAGATGTCGAGCCGTTACGAACCGGAGGGCTTGCCGGCGCGGCCCGCGGACCGTGAGGTGCCGGCGCCGCTGTTCCCGGTGGCTGTGAACGCACTGTCCTGCGTCCCTGGTGGAGCACCAGTTGACAACCGACACCCGTCTCGCGACGGTACGGGCCACCGCCCGCGACCAGTTGGTGGAGCGCTGCCGTCGGCTGGACCGCGAGCCGGTGCAGGCCGCGATCGACAGCCGAGCGATGAGGGAACGTCGTCCCTTCCTCGATCCGGCGGCGACCCGAACGCTTGATCCCCACTGCGGTGTTCCGCGATGACAGCAAACACGGTGTGGCGGTGCAGGATGCCCGGGAAAATGCCGGGAGATCGGTGAGCAAGGAGGCTGAGTGATGGGTACGGCGTTAGTGGCGCTTGCGGCTGCGGTGATCGGGGGTGGGGTCTCACTGGCGTCGGTGTTCCTCACACAGCGCGGTGCGGAACGTGGCTGGGTCCGTGATCATGAGCGCATCGAGCGACATCGCCGGGAGGACCAGGTACGCCAGTGGGACAGCCGCTTGCTCGAGGAACGGCGCGCCGCGTACTCGCGGTTGCACGCCACAGCGCGAGCAGCCCGGGACGCCCTGGCGGCATGCATGCACGATCTGCGCCGGGCCGGTGCCTTGGAAGAGGGGCGGAGAGTGGAACTGGAGGAGCGTTGGAGCGCCTACGTCGTCCAGCACGCGGAGTCCCACATGATCGTGTCCGATGCCGTATTACCTCTCCTGGGAGCCGCCAACGGTTCCCTCCGGCAGATCTACGGTCTGGTGAAGCGCCTGGACACGGGGCAGTCGAGGCAGGACGAGAGCGTCGAAATGTTGAGCCGACGGATGGACGACCTTTGGGCACGGCTCACCGATCTACGCGATGAGATGCGCCGTGACCTCGGCATTACCGCACGCGTGGAGCCACCGGTGGCGGAATGACGCAGCTGGGTACGCAGTCGCGCGTCACTGAGGCGCCGACTCCAGCCCGGGACGCGTCAACTCGTCCGACGGCATACTGCGGGCTCGGGGTCTCCCGGTGGCGTCCCAGGTCCCCCTCCCAGGCGGCCTGTGCGTCGCGCGGGTGGGGGACCACACGGTCCAGATGGTCGAGCACGTGTGCGTACAGCGGATGCACCCTTCGGCCCCGTCCGGCCACCAGAGCCGACAGGAGCGGCAGGTCGGGGCGTGTCGGCCGGTCGACCTCCACCAGTAGTGCCACCTTGTCGTCCGGGTGGAGGGCGGGCAGTCCGTGGTCGAGGCGGGCGCCCAACTCCGCCCATGTCATGGGCCGTGCGGTGCGGGCAGCCATGGCCAGCAGCGGCCGCACGGCGTCGGCGTGAGCGCAGATCCTCCGGAAGGACGGACGAGCCAGCAGCATCTCCGCGTGGGCCTGCCAGCCACGGATGCGTGTGCGCACCACCGGGACCGGACCGCGCCACATCGCCCTTTCGCGGACCGTGAGGTCGCGGAGGACTGTCTGCATCTGGTCGAGGTGCAGTTCATCCCCTACGCGGTCGAGGTAATCGAGCAGGAGGATCATTCCTTCGGTGACCTCCTTGTCGTAGTGCGCCTGGATCTCCTGCAGGGAGACAGGAACCGGCGAGGAGGGGGGAGCGCTCGGGCTCTGCCCGCCGCCTGAGGCCGTCCCCTGTGCCACGGACGCGTCTTCCCCGACCCGGGGTTGCTGCGGGTACGCCGGTGACGGCCGCCGGTCCGGCTCGCTTGTCCCGAGCACGGCTGCGGGCGGCGGAGATCCTGCTCGGGGACGAGACCCATCGATGCGCCCCGTCGGCCGATCGGCTTGCGGCGTCGGGAGGGACCGGGGGGCCGGGGGCGGGTTCCGTCTGCCGAGCGGCGCGATACCAGCGGAAGGGGGCTCGTGCCCTGGAAGCCGGATGCCGTGGGCGGTCATGTGGCACTCGGTCAGCGGAACCCAGTCGATGGGGGTGTCCGGGTACTGCACGCCGACCTCTACGACGCGTGTGATTCCGGCCGGGCGGCACTGGATGCGCAGGGCGTATCCTCGTCGGTCGATCTCCCAGTTGGCGAGCATGCTGTCCGGGCCGAACAGCCACTCGACACCCGCCCATCGCTCCCGGAGGTGGGCATCGGTCTCCTCCCACTCGGACTTCGACCTCCTGGCGAGCTGGACGCGCACCAGTCGCTCCCGTCGTTCCTCGCGGTGCAGGTACCGGACGTCGACGAAGTCGCGCAGGTCCTGCTTGCCCTTCTCCTTGTAACGCGGCTGGACATGCCCGTACTTCTGTTGCTTCAGCCAGGCTGCGACGGCCCGCCCCATATAGAGGTGGTCGGCGCTGGCCTCGTTCGTCGAGAGGCGACGACAGGTACCCGAGGCGACGTGCGCGAAGTGGCACTTCTTGTCGCGGTACTTACGAGCGGAGAGTTTCTTGCCGCAGCCGCCGAGGAGTGTCCCGCAGTAGAACTCCCGGGTCGGGTACTCACGTATGAAACGGTCGTACTCGACCGCGTCCATCGGCAGGTAGACCGGGCGGTCGGTGGCAGGGGATCCCGCGACGGCCGTCTGGACCTTGCGGGTGTCTTCCTCCGCTGCGGGCACAAGCATGGTCGGGCTCCGGGCGTGGGCGGGCGAGTGAACGGTCCCGCAGGGGTTCGCTTCACACCTCGCGGGTCACCTGTCTGTCGGTTCTCAGGCGGAACCGCCTAAGTCCACGAGACGCACGGGTTCCGACAACACCGCGCGGGCGCTTCCGAAGTCGGCCAGGCGGGCAGCCACCGTGGCGACGGCGAGGCGGTCCGGGAGGGCGGCGGAGAACTTCAGGCCGCGTACGGCCCGGGGGTCCACGTCGGGCAGGACCAGGTTCTCGCCGACGCTCTCGCGGGCCGCGCGCCAGTCGGCCGGGGTGAGGTCCTCGCGCAGGCGCAGCCAGCAGTCGGCGGGGCGTTGCAAGGGATCAGTGACCGACTGGAGGGCAGCCCCCAGGGTGGCGTTGGCGCGGTAGCCGGCCCAGGTCCACCAGCGCACGTCGCGGCCGGCACGAGTGATCAGTGTGCCGCCCGGGTGCACGGTGTCGGGGGCGTCGGTCTCGCGCTGTTCGACCAGACACGCCTCGGCGCGCCGGGTGAGGGAGACGGGCGGGTCCGTGCCCAGCAGCACTTCGCGCATGGCGCGCGTCAGGGCGTACGACAGCCCGGTGATGCCGCCGTTCATCCACTTGGCGACGCCACCGCCGTCGACGGGTTCGACGAAGACGCGTTTGCGCAGCCAGTCGATGTAGGTGACCTGCCAACTGCGTCCGCCGAGCAGTAGGCGCCGCGGGCCGGGGCGTTCCTCGGTGAGCACGCTCGGGTCGGTGCGGCCGATCTCCATACGTCCGGACAGGACGGTGAACTGCGGTGGCGCGGTGAAGGACGCGGTGAGTTCGATGAAGTGCCTCTTGCCGAAACGGCGTTCCGCCTCGGGGCCGACGAACAGCATGCCGCCGTCACTGTCGAGGAAGCCCTCGTCTGTGAGGTGGCGCAGGATCGGGGCGGCGGAACGGTCGAAAGGGGCAAGGCCGTTCCACTGCCGGTCCCACAACTGGTCGCCGAGCTTGTGCTGTTGCAGGGTGACGGCGAGGAGCTGCTGGGCCACGAGGTGGCGCGGCTCGGGCGGTGGGAGGACCGGTTCGACCCAGCCGCGCGACCACAGCAGGAGTAGTCCCGCCGCCTGCAGCAGGGTGTCTTTGCGGGTGGTGAGGAACAGGCAGTTGCGTACGGTTCCCGGGCGCCGGCCGGTGCGGCCGATGCGCTGCAGGAAGGAGGCGACGGAGGCCGGGGAGTCGATCTGGATGACTCGGTCCAGGTCTCCGACGTCGATGCCGAGTTCGAGGGTGGAGGTGGAGACGATGACGCAGTCGCGCGCTTCGGCGAAGGCATGCTCGGAGCGGGTGCGTTCGTCGACGGAGAGGGAGGCGTGGGACAGGAAGACGGTTACTTCGCGGGCGCGCAGGGCGGCGCCCAGTTCCTCGACCTGGCGGCGCGAGTCGCAGAAGACGAGACGCTTCTCTCCACGGTGCAGGGCGGCGATGAGTTTGGCGGCGTTGTCGAGGGAGCCCACGTAGTCCAGTTCCACCTCGCCCGCGGGCCTGCGGGAGGGGTCCTCCGCGGCCTGCTCCCCGTGCCCGGCCGCGCCGGTGGCGGGCAGGTGGACGCCCGGGGCGACGACCTGCCCGGTGCGGCTCCCGGCACCGGCCCCCTGCAGCCAGCGCAGCAGCTGCTCGGGGTTGCCGACGGTCGCCGAGAGTCCGACGCGCTGGATGGGGCGGCCGGTGACCCGCTCCAGCCGTTCGAGCACGGCCAGCAGGTGCCAGCCCCGGTCGTCGCCCGCGAAGGCGTGCACCTCGTCGACGACGACGGTCCGTACGCTCCCCAGCAGCCGCGAGTGGTCGGTCTTGACGCCGATCAGCATCGCCTCGAGCGACTCGGGCGTCGTGAGCAGGATGTCCGGCGCCTCGGTGCGGATGCGCTGCCGCTGCGATTCCTTGGTGTCGCCGTGCCAGAGGGCGGCGCGCCGCCCCAGCCACTGGGCGTAGGTGTCGATGCGGCCGACCAGGTTGTTGAGGAGCGCCTTGAGCGGACACAAGTAGAGCACCGACGTGCCGGTCCACCGTTGCCCGGCCATCGCCGACAGCAGCGGGAAGCAGGCCGCCTCGGTCTTGCCGCCGGCCGTCGGCGCCAGCAGGACTGCGTCCTCGCCGTCCGTGAGCGGGGGGATCGCCGCTCGCTGCAGGGGGCGCAGGTCGGGCCAGCCGAGGGTGTTGACGATGTGGTGCAGGACGACGGGGTCGAGCCGGTCGAGCACGTCGGCCCCTCCCCCTGCCGGGTCCGCCCCGGCCGGGCTGTCGGCGTCCGCCATCACAGCTCCAGGTCGATGTCGTCGGCGGACGCGGAACCGCCGGTGACCGTGGCGGCCACGTTCCGCTCCACGTCGGTGAGTTCGCTGCTCGCGACGGTCAGCTTGTAGTGCCGGCGGGGGTCGAAGTCGTCGAACTGGTCCACCCGGTCGAGGACGTCCCCGACGAGCTTCTTCAGGAACAGCCGCGGTGCCACTCCGACCTTCCCTCCCAGCGCTCCGCCGACGGCCCGCGCGAGGTCCGCGACGTACGTGTCGTCGATGACCGTCCGCACGCGCTCGGGTGACGCGGCGGCGTCCGCGTACAGGTCCCGGATGGTGACGCCGAGGCCGACCAGGGACTCCTGGGTGAAGCCGGGCAACCGGATCTGCACGGCGCGGGGGTTGTCGAAGCGCGGGTCGGTGGTGAAGTCGGTGGCGAGCCGCTGGGCGAGCGGGGCCAGGCGCTGCACACCCTGCTGGCCGTCGTAGAAGGCCGGCGTGCCGGTGATGACGAGGTACAGGCCGGGAAAGCGCCCGGAGTGAACCTCGTCGATGAGCTGCCGCAGCGCGTTGAGCGCCTTGTCGCGGGCGTCGGAGCGGACCCGCTGCAGCGTCTCCACCTCGTCGAGGACGACGAAGAGGCCGGTGTGCCCTGAGTCGCGCAGCACGGTGAGGAGCCCTTGGAGGAAACCGAGGGCACCGAAGTGGTCGAGGTCGCCGCGCACCCCGGCGGACCTGCGGGCGGAGGCGGCGACGTGCGGCTGGCCGCCGAGCCACGCCAGGACGGCCGCGGCGGTCGCCTCGTCGCCGTCGGCGAGGGCTGCCCGGTAGCCGCGCAGGGCGGTGGCGAAGGACGGGGCGTGCCGGGACACCTCCGCGAGGCGCGCGACGAGCAGCTTCTCCACCTCGCCGGGCAGCTCCTCCTCGGTCGCGCCGGCGGCGAGGGCGTCCTCCTCCAGGGCGTAGAACCAGGCGTCCACGACGGGCCGCAGCGCGCTGGGCGGGAAGCTGGAGGTGGTGAGGCGTTCGGTGAGCCGCCGGTAGACGGTCTCCAGCCTGTGCAGCGGGGTCTCGTTCTCCGAGACCTGAATCTCGGCCACGGCGAAGTTCCGCCGCTTGGCCCGCTCTCCCAGCCAGCGCGTGAAGAAGGTCTTGCCGGACCCGTACTCACCGCGCACGGCCTTGAACACGGACCCGCCGGACGCCACGGCGTCCAGTTCCGTGTCGAGGGCTGCCTCGAACCGGTCGAGCCCGGTGGCCAGCAGGTCGAGTCCGCTCTCGGGTACGGCGCCGCGCCGCAGTGCGTCGATGACGGTGCGGCGGCGGGCGGCGCTCACCTGGGCGGGGCGCTTGGATCCGGTGGTGCTCACGGGGACCAGTGTTCCATCTCCCCGTGCCTCAGCACCTGGACGAAGGGGTGCTATGTCCGGTTCGTAGGGAAGTGCTCGTTGGTTCGAGTTCCGTGCTCGAAGCCGATGGTGAGTCGACGACATCGGGGTTTCCCGCCGTCCCTTATGCTCACGAGGCAGTTGGCGTGAGCAGTGCATTTGGGGGGCGCGCGGTACATGACCGACGAGGTCGAGTACGAGTACAAGTCCGTGCAGACCGTTCGCGGCGCCGACGGCTTGGTGATCTCGAAGATGCAGAAGGACGGCTGGGAGTTCGTCGAACAGTCCCGGGGCACGCTTCGCTCCACCCTCACCTTCCGTCGACCGAGGAAGCCGCTGCCGTGGCCCCTGATCGGCGCGGCAGCCGCTGGCCTCGTGATCTTGGCCATCATCATCGGCACTGCCACCGCACTCAGCGACGGAGACGAGCAGAAGGGCAAGACGGCCAAGTCAGCGGCCGCCGCGAGCGAGAAGCCTTCCGCTACACCGACTCCGAGCGCGGCCGAGCCGGCTGCCGAGGTGATCACGCCCGAGAACAGCCCGGAGTTCGCGGCGCTACTGAAGACGGCGGACACTTGCGACGACGCGAACGCGGACTTCGCGACCCGGCATGAGGGCCGGACGATCGCGTTCAACGGCTCGATCGTCGACATGACATCCCACGGTGACTACGACACCCGCTACGACTTTCTCCTGGGCCCAGGCGACAAGGGACCGAACACGACGGTCGGCCCGGCCTTCAAGTACGAGGACGTCAACGTCGCCGAACTGAGACTGACCGGCAAGGATGTCCCCGCCACCGTCGGCGTGGGCGACACGTTCCGCTTCGTCGCCGAGGTGGGCGACTTCAGCGCAGTCCAGTGCCTCCTCCACCTCGCCCCCGTCTCGACAGAAACTCGGTAGCACCCCTCTCCGCCAGGGGCACCAGGGGCCTCCTTCGTCGGCCGGTGCTCACGGGTCGTCTTGTTTATCTGCGAACCGGCTTGACCGTCACCACAGAGCGCTGCTGGAATCACTCTCCGTACAGGCAACAAGGTGGAAAGTGGAGTCACATGGCGGCGCTCGACAACGTGAAGCTGAAGGACGTCCTGGCGGATGTCGCCTCGGGTTCCTTACAACTGCCCGACTTCCAGCGGAACTGGAAGTGGGACGACGACCGGATCCGGGCGATCATCGCGACGGTCACGCTGGATTACCCGCTCGGCGTCGTGATGACGCTGCAGACCGGCGGCGCCACCCGGTTCCGCTCCCGGACCCTCACCGGCGCCCGGCCGGACGGCGACCCGGAGGCCGACCTCCTGCTGCTGGACGGGCAGCAGCGCCTCACCTCCCTCTTCCAGGCCCTGTGGCTGGACGCCCCGGTGGAGACGGCGGACGCCCGCAGCAAACCCATCCAGCGGTGGTACTACGTCGACATCGCCAAGGCCGTCGGGCCGTCCGCGGACCGCGACGAGGCCATCGTGTCCGTGCCGGCCGACAAGGTGCTCCGGACGGACTTCAACCGCACCGTGGTGCTGGACCTGAGCACCACCGAGGCCGAGTGCGCGGCCGGTCTCTTCCCCCTCCACTTCGTCTTCGACGCCCAGCGCGTGAACGAGTGGAAGAAGGCGTACATCAAGGCGGACGAGGACCGGAACTGGGACCTGTGGGGCCAGTTCGACGAGGCGGTGCTCCAGCAGGTCCGCGCCTTCCAGGTCCCGATGATCCGGCTGGCCGCCTCCACCTCCATGGACGCCGTCTGCGCGGTGTTCGAGCGGGTCAACACGGGCGGCGTGCCCCTGAACGTCTTCGAACTGCTCACCGCCACCTACGCCGGGGACCGCGACTACGTGGAGCGGACCGGGGACTACTACCAGCTTCCCGTGGTGTGGCGGGAGATCAAGCAGGGACTGGCCAGCAAGTACCCGGTCTTCGGCCGCCTGGAGAGCGGCATCGAGAACGGGCTGAGCAGCATCGACTTCCTGCAGGCCATCGCCCTGGTGCGCACCTGGGAGCGGAAGCAGGCAGGCATCGGGGCCACGGTGTCCTGCAAGCGCCGCGATCTGCTGGACCTCCCCCTGGCCGACTTCGTCCGCCTGGCGCCCAGGCTCGCCGACGCCTTCGCGTGGGTGGGCGACTTCCTGGAACGGCAGTGCATCGTCCGCCCGGCCGACCTGCCGTACAGGACGCAGCTCATCCCGCTCGCGGCCGTCCGCGCCATCCTCGACACGGGGATGGACGGTCTGGGGGCGGAGGAGAAGATCGAGCAGTGGTATTGGTGCGGGGTGCTCGGGGAGATGTACGGCGGCTCCACGGAGACGCGCTTCACCAAGGACGTCGAACAGCTCGTCCCCTGGATCGGGCACGACGAGAGGGCACCCGAAACGGTCACGGAGGCGTTCTTCTTCGCCGATCGCCTCGACGGTCTCACCACCCGCAACAGCGCGGCCTACAAGGGGATCTACGCCCTGCTGGTCAAGCAGGGCGCGGTGGACTGGCACTACACGGACGCCCCGCTCAGTCCCGGCAGGCTGGACGAGTACAGCGTGGACGTCCGGCAGATCTTCCCCAAGACGTGGTTCCGGCGGGGCGACAGCCATGGTCTGCCCACGAGTTCGATCGTGAACAAGACTCCCCTGTCCTACCGCGCCGCGATGGACATGACGGGGGCGCCGTCGTCGTACCTGTCCACGATGATCGCCGCGTCCGACATGCGTCCCGAGTGGTTCGACGACGTCCTGACCACCCATCTGATCGATCCGGACGCGCTGCGCGAGAACGACTACGAGCGCTTCTACCGCGACCGCTCCAAGCAGTTGCAGGACCTCGTGCACTCCGCCATGGGCAAGAGGACGATGCTCCGTGACCTGCCGGAGGGCGACGCCCGATGACAACCAGGCCGCACGAGCGGGACGCCTCCTCGCTCAAGGGCAGGACCGTGTCCGTGCAGGAGATCCTCGACCTGTTCCAGGTCAGGGTCCGCGACCACCGCTCGGTGCACCGCATCTCGCAGGCTCTGACGGACGCCGGGCTGACCACGCTGCCGGACTTCGCGGTCTGCGGCCTGCGCAGCACCGTCGAGGTCGTGCCGCTGACGTCCGTTCCCCCGCAGCGCACGCCCGCCGACGCGGACGACGAGGCCGACGCGACGGACGAGGCCCTGCCCTCGAACGCCCTGCCGCAGCGGCTGCTGCTCGGTGACATTCCGTCGGCGCGGCGCGGTCTGGTGTCCGTGGGTCCCGGCACGCCCCTGTCCCAGACGACCTTCCTCATGCGCACGAAGGGCCTCTCCCAGGTGCCGGTGACCACCGGCATGGCGCAGGTCCACGGGGTCGTCACCTGGGGGTCCGTGGCCAAGATGTACGAGGCGGGGAAGCCGGCCACGCTGGACAACGCGATGGAGAAGGACTCGCTGCCCGTCGCCGACGCCCGCCAGGAGTTCTTCACCGCCCTCCCGGTCATCCGCGAGAACGGTTACCTGCTCGTCCGCGGCGACGACGGCTGCCTGTCGGGCATCGTGACCGCCGCGGACATCACGGAACGCTTCGAGGGGGCGGCGCGGCCCTTCTTCATCGTCGGGGAGATCGAGTCGCTGCTGCGCCGCTGCCTGGGCGCGGCGCTGGACGCGGAGGCCGTCAAGGCGGTCCAGACGAACAGGAAGCCGGAGCAGCGCAGCGGCCAGGTGTCGGACCTGATGTTCGGCGACTACCTGAAACTCCTGGACGGCGACCAGCCGAAGCAGTCCCTCGCCGAGCGGGCCGACCGCAACTGGGAGGCCCTGAAGTGGCCCAACATGCCCCGGGAGCAGTTCATCGCCTTGCTGAAGCGGGTGAAGGACATCCGCAACCGGATCGCCCACTTCGACGAGAAGCCGCTTCCGCAGGAGATGCTCGACGAGCTGACGACCTTCGCGAACGTGCTGCGGGCGTTCGCACCGTGAGGTGACGTGGGGCAGTGGGGCGGGACTCATCGGTGCGGGCACGTAATGTCGGCCCACACTGTCTTCGTGTAGGTGTCCCGCACCTCGCAGCCCCAGCGTTCGGCGTACGTCGACACCAGGAGCAGCCCTCGTCCCGAGTCCGCTTCGAGTGAGCGGGCCTCGGCGGCGGGGGCTGCCGGCGGCAGCCGTTCGGGCCGCGCGTCGGTCACCTCGACACGAACGTGCTCTTGGACCCGCAGCAGGGAGAGCCTGAAGTCCCGCCCCGGCACCCGGCCGTGGGTGACGGCGTTGGCGGCCAGCTCCGCCGTGACGAGGGCGACGGCGTGGGACGCCTCGGTGTCGTACGGGATTCCCCAGGCCGCGAGCTGCTGCACGGCGAGATGGCGAGCGAGGCGCGCCCCGCGTCGGGTGGCGCTGAGACGGATGGTGAACTGCGGACCGCTTGTGGGTGCCTCGGTCTGTGCGTCGATCGACTTCATGCGGTGACCGTCTCGTCACACGGCGGGACCGGGCCAGGTCGGGCGGTCGTACCCGGCGGCGCGGTACGGCCGTTGTACGGGTTGGTACGGCATCCGTACGGGTCCGCGCCCGGGACCGGACGGCGACCGGGTCGTTGGGGACGGTACGGGACACTGCGGTAGGCAGGGGGCGCGATGGGCAGGACGGGCGAGCGGGAGTGCCGGACGACCGGTCGGCGGTCACCGGGCAGGGAACGCCCCTCGGTGTGGAGCCCCTACGGCAAGCTGGTCCGCCTCTTCCGCGAACGGGCGGGGCTCACCCAGCAGGCCCTCGCGGACGCCATCGGCTATTCGCTGGAGCAGGTCGCCTCGGTGGAGCAGGGGCGGCGCCCGGCCAAGGTCGCGTTCACGGAGGCCGCGGAGCGGGTGCTAGGGGCGGGCGGAGCGCTGCGGGTGCTCCAGGAGGATGTGGACCGGGCCAAGCTGCCCCTGTTCTTCCAGGATTTCGCCCTGCTGGAGTCGGAGGCAGTCAGCCGCTTCTCCTATGATCCGATGCTGGTTCCGGGGCTCTTGCAGACTGAGGAATACGCGCAAGCCCTGCTCGAAGCCCACTTCCCGCCGTTGGACGAGGAGACGATCGAGCAGCGCGTAGCAGCCCGATTGGCCCGACAGGCATTGCTGACCCGTAAGAGCCCGCCCCTGGTTTTCGTCTTCGTCGTGGAGGAATCCGCGATCCGTCGTGTGGTGGGCAGCCCGGAAGTGATGCTGGGGCAGCTGAATCACCTGCTGAAGTGCTCGACCATGCGCAACGTCGCGCTCCAGGTCATGCCGACGGGCCGTGGTGCTCACAGCGGGCTCAACGGCGCGATGGTGCTCTTGGAATCCGCTGACCGCAGGCAGTATGTGTACGTGGAAGCACAGGACATCGTGAGCGTCAGATCTGACCGGCACGAAGTGAGTGAGTTCTGGATGCGACATGGGATGCTGCGGACGCAGGCCCTCAACACCGAGGAGTCCTTGCGTCTCATCGAGCGCATTGCAGGGGAGCTATGAGCACCGATCAGCACGCCGGCCAGCACGACGACCTCTCGTGGTTCAAGAGCAGCTACAGCGGTACCAGCGGCGGCGACTGCGTGGAGGTCGCCACCGCGCCCAGCACCGTCCATGTCCGGGACTCGAAGGCGCAGGCGGAAGCGATGCTGGCCTTCCCTCGGCAGCAGTGGGCCGCGTTCACCGCCTACGTGGGTGGGACCGTCGTCTGACGGCGGGCCGCACACCGGGTGCCTCCAGGTCGAGCTTCGGAGGCACCCGGAGTCGTGTCGTCAGCCCGCTCCGAGGGCGAACTGCTCGCGCAATAGCGCCTCGTGGAGCCGTAGGGTGCGGCCGTCCGGCAGGGTCTCCAGGACCTGCACGCCGTCGTAGTTGAGGAGTTGCCGCAGGACGGCGGCGAAGCCGTCGCCCCGGGTGACGGGCATGCCGGCACGCTGGGCGAGAGCGGTCACAGGCAGGGTGCCACCCGCGTCGAGCAGCGCGGCGAGTGCCTTGTGGACCTGCTCCTGCTGCGGCTTGCGGGCCAGTCCGCCGAGCTGTCCCTGGTACGTCTCCGAGTCGAGCAGTGCCGTCACAAGCGTCTCGGTCCGGGAGACGACGGTCGGGGTGAGCAGGGCGTCGTCTCCCCCGGCGGTCAGCGCCACGTCGAAGAGTGCCTCGTGCATCCGGGCGACTTCCGCCTGCTCCTTCTTGGCCTTCCCCGTCGGTTTCTTGGGAGCGGGGACCGTTCCGGTCACCGGCCGAGCACCGTGCTCGTCCGGCAGCGGTGACTTACCGGCCTCTTCCGAAGCCCACCAGACCGGTCGCTGGTCGCCCAGCTCCCGCCAGCCCTTGGGCGGTTCCGCCCCGAAGGGCAGGAACGCGAGCACCGGGATGGTGACCTCGGCGAGGGAGGCTCCGCCGTGGTAGCCGGCCTTGAGAGCGGTGTAGCGGGAGTCGGCGTCCCACAGGGCGACGATGGACGCGCCCGGCTCGGGCCACACCACGCGCGGCCCGGTGAGGGCGATCTCCCGTTCGGCGAGCGGGCCGCCGCCGGGCAGGCGGTGGCGGGCGGAGGCGGGGTCGGCGGTGTCGACCTTCGTGCCGTGCCGGTCGACGACGTGACCGTGATCGCTGGTGAGGAGGACGGCCATGCCCTGGGCCGCCGCCACTCGCAGCAGGTCGCGCAGGCCGGGGACGTCGTCCACCCGCCAGGCGCCGTCGCCGAGCTTCTGCTCCTTGGCGAGCCGGTCGTCTATGGCGTTGAGGACGACGGCGACGTGGGTCCTGCCGTCGGTGAGTGCCTCCGTGAGCGCCGGGCCGAAGGTCTCGCCCGCGGTCTCGGTGCGCAGGTCGTCCTTGTGGAACACGGCGGCCGGGGCCCCACCCCACAGCTTCAGCACAGGGAAGAGCCGTTTCTCGTCGGCCTGGGTGCCCTTCCTCAGGGTGCCCGCGAAGAGCGAGGTGCGGGAGACGGCCGTCACGGTGGGCAGGGCGGCGGCCATCGCCCGCCGGTACGGGGTGCCGCCCTCGGGCAGCGGGTCGAACTCGGCCCAGGAGCGGCGCAGTTCCTCGCCGAGTTCGTTCGCGATGGCCGCGCTCATGCCGTCGAGGACGAGCAGCAGCACTCGCCGTTCCTCGCCGCGCCGGACGATCGGTCCGACCACGCGGTCGAGGAAGGTCTCGACGGTGAGCATGGAGCCGGGCTGGGTTCCGGCCTGCGTCCAGAAGGCCAGGGAGCGGGCGAAGGACGCGTCGATCTGCCGGCGCCGGTCCCTGACGCGGGCGCCGAGGCTGTCGTAGGCGGCCTTGAGGACGGGGTCCGGGTCACCCCCCGCCTCGATGTGTTCCAGGGCGAGGTCGGTCCAGCCGGTCTCGGTCATGTGCCGCTGTATGGCGTCGGCGACGGTGGGTGCGTCGGCGGCCGGGTCGGTGGCGAGCCAGCGGGCGAGGCGCTGTCCCATGCGGGTACGTTCGATGCGGGCGGACTCCTCCGGCTCGTCGGCGAGCCGGTGGTCCTCCAGCTTCCGTACGGCGTCCGCCACCGCGGCCGTGTCGCCAACGGCGAGGGCCTGGCCGACGGTGGTGAACCGGGCGTCGAGGCCGCCGCGCAGAACGGGGCTCGCCTCGACGGCCTGCTCCGCGCCGAACTGACGGGCCAGCGTGGCGGCCCGGTCGAGCATGATGCCGGTGGTGCGGCGTGCCTCGCGGGCCTGGTCGGCGTCGGTGCCACCGGTGCGGTGTCCGGCTGCCAGCAGCGTGGTCATGTACTCCTCGGCGGCCCGGCCGAAGACGGTCACCAGGGCGTCGAGCTGTTCGCCGAGCGCCGGGGGCTGGTCGCCGAAGTAGCGTTCGGCGCGGCCCCGCGCCCGGTACGTCTCGGGGGCGGGTTCGGCGTGCTGCCACAGGGCCGCGCACACCAGGCCGAAGGCGGCGGCGTCCGCGCCGCGCTCGGCGTCGACGAGGGCGAGCAGGGCGCGTCCGGCGAGGCCTGCCTGGTCCTCCTCTCCGAGGAAGGCGGTCAGTCCGGCACGCTCGGGGCCGCGCAGGGCCAGGAACCGTTCGGGGGCGTTGGGGCGGGTCGACCAGTGCAGCAGGGCCTGCGCGTCGAGCCGGTCGTCGCCGGGGCGGCGGGTGCCGTCCTCGGTGTCGTAGCGGCCGAGGCGCAGGCGGCGCTGGGCGAGCGCGGTGAGGGCGTACTGGCGGGACAGCC
Source organism: Streptomyces sp. NPDC016640 (assembly GCF_043076215.1). NCBI lineage: Bacteria > Bacillati > Actinomycetota > Actinomycetes > Kitasatosporales > Streptomycetaceae > Streptomyces > Streptomyces sp. NPDC016640. Next base: position 216,320 of record NZ_JBIBRG010000012.1, on the reverse strand, counting down.
AACCGCCGGGCACGGGCGGCCAGCCTCCGGTGGTCGGCGGGGTGGCGTCGAGCAGGGCCTCGGCGGCCCAGTTGACGTCCTTGAGCCGCGGGTCGATCTGCCGGGCGCCGAACGCGTCGCGGACGACGTCCCATCCGTCGACCGTGTCGATGCGCAGCTTGTGGACGCGGGCGAGGATCGCCGGGTCGAGTTCGTGCTGCTCGCGGTCGGTGAGGACGACTAGGACGGCGGGGCCGGGGCGGCGGCCCGCCAGGTGGTCGAGGACGAGTTCGTGGACGGCGAGCGGGGACGGCGCCACCGCGACACCGGCCGTGCGGCCCTCGCCCCAGGCGGGTTCGGCGGGACCGTCCCACTGGGGTGCGGACCGCAGCAGCACGACCCGGCGCCTGCCCCCGCCGTCCCCCGTGAGGGAGGCGGCGAGGGAGGACTGCGCGGACAGGTACTGGGTGACGGTCGCGGTGTTCAGCCGGACCGCGCCCGGGACGGCGGTGGCGGTGTCCGTCATTCGATGACCTGCCAGGTGATCTCGATGGTCGCGTCGGGGTGGCGGGCGGCCAGTTCAGACAGCTCCGACTGGAGGTCGGCGGCGGCTCGGCGCACGGTCGTGCTGCGGCTTCCGGACTTCCGTGTCGTGCCGCCGCCGCTCGCTGGGGAGGGTGTCTCCTGCGGCGTGGTGTAGGAGATCCGCGGGTCGCTCGTTGGCGTGTCCAGGGACTGGCTGTCGGCCGTGGGCTGGGGCGCGACCTGCGCGGGCGGCGGGGTGGCGGCGGCCTGGCTTCGCTTGAGCAGGGCGACGACCTCGCGCTGGGTGCGGGCGAGGGTGTCGCGCAGGTCGGCGGTGCGCTGGTCGTCGCGGGCGACGTTGCGCAGCGAGTCGAGCAGCGCCTCGCCCTCGGGACCGAGCCCGGCGGCGAGTTCCAGGGTGCTCCAGGGCGCGGAGGCGACGGCCTCCGCGACGGCGCGGGCCTTCTTGATGGAGGTGCCGTACCGGTCGGCGCTGGTTCCGCCCAGGTCGAACGAGGCGAGGGCCTCCACGGTCTTCTTCGCCCCGGCCGCGCCCTTGCCGGCCTCCGCCGTGAGCGCGTCCAGCAGTTGCAGGGACCGTCGGGCGAGGGCGAGCCGTCCGGTGTCGGCGGTCTGGTCGAGGCCGAGAAAGGAGGCGTGGGCCTCCAACTGGTGCACCAGGTCGGCCGCGTGGTCCCGGTGGGTGCGGGCGGCCTCGATGATCTGGCGGGCGAACTGGTTGACCATCCGGCCGCGCCGCAGCGCGGGCGGCTTCGCCCCGAAGATCGTCTCGAAGCGCTGGCGTGCGGTGTCCCAGTCGGACTCGGAGGGCAGCGGCTGGCTGCGCAGCGCGTCATGGTCCTTGATCGCGGACAGTTCGGGCGCGGGGTCGAGGACGGTGCCGCCGCGCACCCACACCCGGTCGTCCATCTCGGCGAAGGAGGCGACGACGAGCCGGGCGAGGAAGTCGGGCAGGCCGCGGGGGTCCGGCTTGTCGGTCCAGTCGGTGAGCGTGATCAGGGACAGGTCCCCGGTGACACCCTGCGAGCTGGCGAGCTGGCGGAAGTGGTCGGCCCAGTAGCGGGACAGCTCGAAGTACGCCTCCTTCTGCTGCCCGAGGCGCAGGGGTCCGGCGATCCGCTGCATGAGCTTGCGGTCGGCGGCCGGGACCTCCACCCGCCCGTCGCGGGCCTCGGCGGCGGCCCGGACGTGGGTGAACACCTTCTTGGTGTCGGCGGGCTTGACGGCCGTGCCGGTGGCGTCGGGGTCGAGGTCGGGGTGGGCCGGGTACTGGTGGGTGAGCAGCTTGCCCGCGACGTGCCGGATGCCGTCGTGCAGGCTCTGTCCGAAGGACAGGGTGAGGCTGTCGACGTCGGGCAGCGCGACGAGATGGTCGTCGAAGTCGGGCACGACGTCGGCGGCCTGCTTCTGCGCGAGGCCGTACGCCTGTTTGAAGGCGCCCTTGGCCTGCTTGAGCAGGGCTTCGCGCTGGGTCTCCAGGAGGCCCTTGGCGCGGCTGCGGTTGTCGGCGTTGAGGTGGCCGGCGTACTGGGTGTCGAAGCGGTGCTCGTCGGCGAGGGCCTTGTCGATGACGACGAGGCGCCGGAAGTCGGCGAAGCGCTGCGCGGACAGGTGCGCGGGCAGCCAGGCGACGGTGCGGGACCGCTCGCCCTGCTGACGCTCGCGCAGCCGCCGGATCCGGTTGACGTCCTCGACCGGGCCCCACTCACCCTCGTCGAAGGGGAGGTCTATGGCGATGCGCCAGCGGCCCTCCTCCTGTGGCATCAGGTCGTGGTCGGGCAACTCGTCCTCGTCGGCGACGTTGCCGAAGACGATCTCGGCGGTGCGGGCGGTGCCGCGCCAGGTGAAGGAGAGCTGGTCACTCAACTGACCGTGCTCGACGCCCAGTTCCTCGGAGAGCAGGCGGCGGGCGAGCGCGACACGGTTGCCGGGGTTGTCATTGACCTGGGCGTTGGCGATGACGGAGTCCACGTCGACGCCGGAGAGTTCGAGGCGGACGCCGGGGTTGGCGTCGGTGCCGGTCTCCTTGATCTCCGGGAACCTGGCGGCCCACTCGGCGACCTTGTTCTTGATGATGCCGACCTCGGCGCCCGGGATGGGTGCGAGGACCGACCCGTGGTTGAGCGCGCCGAGCCGCCGGATGGTCAGGTCGGACAGGGAGGGCACGCTGGGCGCGAGTGCCGACAGCAGCAGGGTGCACACCAGCCGGTTGTCGCCGACGAACATGCGGCAGCCGTTGAGCCGCTTCGGGTCGGTAATGGTCTCGGGCCGGTTGCGGAACTGCTCGACGTCGTCTTCGGTGACGTCGTACGAGCTGAGCAGGTACGGCCGCAGCTTGGTCCTGTAGAGCTTGTCGGCGGCCTCGAAGACGACCTTCAGGCTGTCGGTGAACGGCTTGTCGCCGCCCTGCGCGATCACCGGGTAGAGGTCGCCGACGGGGATGAGCTGCCCGAGGCGGATCTCGTTGCGGTGGTCGGCGAGGAGCTGGCCCATCAGCTTCAGACCGGTGCGGGAACGCTGCAGCGCGGACGAGATGTGGACGAGGGTGTCCATGAACGCCGGCGAGAACGGGTACGTCAGCCGGAACGACTCCGCGTCCGCTCCGGTCGTGCCCTTCTCCGAGCCGAGGAGGGTGTCCCACACCTGCGGACCGACCCGCTTGGTCTGCTCGAAGGCCGCGGCGATGAGCTTGTCCGCCTCAGCGTCCTTGGGCTTGAGAATGCGGGCGTGGGCGATCTGCGGAAGGTTGCGGTCTTCCAGGGTGATCTTGTCAAACCGTCCGGACGCCAGGTTCAGGGTGTCCTGGATGGAGGCTTCCGCCGCACCGGACACCTCCTCGCCAACCAGCTCGCGCAAGTCACGCTGACGGGCGATGAACGACACGACGGGGATGGCACGGCGGGCGTCGCCGCCCTCCACAAAATTCGTGATCTTGCTGGCCTCACGGGCGACGAACTTCTCCTCGTGGATGAGGGTGGCCAGCCACAGGATCAGCTCGTCCAGGAAGAGGATCAGGCCGTCGTAGCCGAGCGACTTGGCGTGCTCGGCGATGACGGACAGACCGGCGTCCAAGGAGATGAAGCCGTGCTCGTTCTCGGCGGCGTTCTTGGCGAAACCGGGGAATAGATTGGTACTGGCATCGTTGACCAGCTTGGCGCGCAGCTCGGAGGGGGTAGAGGGGTTGCGAAGGTTGAGCGGGACGCCCCCCTCGTGGTTCTCCTCGGCGGCGAGTGCGATGTCCAAAAGCTGCGGAGTCCAGGCGAAGCCTTCGCCCCACTCGTCTCCCTCTCCGTCGTCCGCATCGCTGCCGCCAAGGCCCCGGATGACTGCCTCGTCGCCATAGGTGGCGCGATTCGCCCGGATGTCGTCAAAGAGGGAGTCGGTCCGGTAGACCTGCGGGGTCGGGGCCTCCGGGTGCAGCTTCTTGACGTGGTGCACGTACCCGCCGAGTACGCGCTGCTCCAGGGCCTTCGCGCCGAGCATGTGGTACGGCACAAGCAGGAATTTCTTGCCGTCCGTGTGCAGCCACTCGTGCTTGGTCAGCACCGGATCGAACTCGGTGCGGGCGCGGGCGGCCTGGTCGCCGCTGAGCAGCGCGTACAGCACGGCCATGAAGTGCGACTTACCGGAACCGAACGAACCGTGCAGGTACGCGGCCTTGGAACGGTGCCCGTCGAGCGAGGACTTGATGAGGGCCAGCGCCTCGTCGAAGTTCTCCAGCAGCCGCTCGGTGACGACGTAGTCCTTGAGCGCGTGCTGGGCGCCCTCGGGCGTCGTCGCCTCGGCGAGGGACAGCACGAAGTCCGAGGTGGAGATGGACTCCTTGATGTCGATGACATCGCGGAGGAAGGGCTGCTGGGCCATCGTGGGTTCTCGCTCTCCTTGCGGACGTGCGGGGTGGTCTGTGGGGCGGGGCGAGGGGCGGGCTGCCGTCGGTGGCCGGGCTGCCCGCCCCTGGCTCTGCTTCTGTTCCTGCTACTTCTTCACGGCGGCGCGACGGCCTCGGGTCGCGGCCGGAGGCCGCCAGGCGCGCAGGTCGTCGTCGGTGAGTCCGTGCTCGCCCTGCTTCTGCTGGCGGTACCCGGCGAAGAAGTCCGCCGGGGAGCCGCTGTAGAGCATGTCGAACTCGTTGTGCCACTGGTACAGCCACGGCTGGAGTTCCAGCAGGCCGGCGAGGAACGGCGTGATCTCCTCAGTGGTCAGCGCGGTGTTGGTGAAGTACGTCGCCAGCGCCTGTGCCCGCTCGCGGTGGTCCCAGCCGGCCCAGCCGTACAGCTCGGGGGTGGCGGCGTTGGTCTGCCCGTAGGAAATGAACCGCTCCTTGGGCACATCAAGCTTGCCGCGCGCCTTCCAGTAGGAGGGCCGGAGGAAGTCGGCCGAGGTGTACTTCGGCGGCACGGGGATGGAGTCCCGGATCTTCCGCTTCGCCTGCTCGTCGGGGGCGGCGTCCTCCTTGCGCTGGAGGTCCCACACCTCTTCCCAGTCGGCGCGCTTCTTCAACCCGGAGGGCTTATAACGCAGCGCGGAGAGGAACGGCACGTGCTCGTCGGTGACCAGCTCGGCGACGACCTCAGGCAGGTCCTTGCGGGGCGCGTAGATCTTGGCAACGGAGACGAAGTCCTCGTCGCGCGAGAGGGCGTCGGTGAGGCGGGCCAGGGTGAGGATGGCGGGCTGGCCGTTCTCGTCGAACCAAATGTCGCGCTTTTCCATGCGGTCGAGCAGCCAGGAGCGCAGGGCTCGCTCCTGCAGCGTCTCCCACCCGTCGGTCTTCCAGCGGCGCTTGTACTCCGGCCGCTCCATAGTCCGGATCGCCCGGGATTGCTCTATGGTGTTGATCCGCTTGCGTACAACTTCCGTGTAAGCCTCAGGCCAGTGGGCGGGGATCTCTGTGATCGGCGTGGAACCGTGACGCTCGAACCACTCAGTCCGCACCTCACCGCGTTCCACGGCCCTAGCAAGCACAATCTCGAACGCCCGCTCCCCAAGAGCCAGTTCAGGAACAGAATTTTCGGGGGCACGGAGATCCTCGTCCTGCAGGCCGTACAGGGAGTATACCTGCCAGTCCAACTCTTCCTGCAGGGCAATCATCCGACCACGGAGGGACGTCCAGCGAGCCTTTGCCTCACGGAGGGCGGATACAGTGGGAATTTCCTTTTCGACGAGATCCGAGGGGGAAGTGGCAGCAAGCTGCTGAGCATGGACATCAAGAGCAGCACTGAGTACCGTCGGATAGTCGACGGGTAGAGGGAACTCTTGGAGCTTTGTGCCGGTGAACTCAAACGAGTTCTTCCATGCCTCACTACCCATGGCCGAGTAACCTGCGTCGACACGAGCGCCGCCACCCTCACCCTTATTGTGAGATACCTGCTGAAGCCAGAAACATGCCGTCGAGCTGTTGAGCAGTCCAAGCAACCGCAGATACTCCTCCTCACTCGCCCCCTCTCGCAATTTGATCACCGGGGCGTGACGGTTGAACATCAGGTTTCCGCGACCAAGCACAAAATGATTGTGCGTCGAAACAAACGGAAAAGCGAGCAAGAAATCAGCCGCAAGCCGCCCCTCGTGATGGTAGGCGTAGTTCGACCATGGCAGCCCCCTCTGCTCTTTGGTCGTAGAAAACATCAGTCCATTACGCAGAATCTGACGCCCCGCCCACAGGATTCTTTCCTCCAATTTGGCCCGTTCGCTCAAGCTAGCCGCCGACGGGAAGATGACATCCGCATTGCGAAGGCACCCCCAATCCCGCACCTGATCCCCGGTGACAAAGACCCGACGCGGAACGTCACGATCACGCAACCAAGATGCCAATGGTAGCGGCAGCACAAAGTACTCATCATCACCGGTAATAGCGGCGAACCCGATGGATTCCGACAACTCCTTCAGAGTAATCCTCGAATGCCTCTGAAGTTGTTCAACCAGCTCCTGACCACCGTCCGCCAGCACCCACGGCTGCTTACTGAAATATGTCGCGCGTGACAGATCATCTACAGAAACCCACTGGCTCACCGAGCCAGGGCTATCGATTTGCTCAACAATTGCCCGCCAGACCAATCCCTCTTCGGCGTTCTTTGGCGCGCCAGGCTCACCCTGTACACTACGAACGGCTCGGACGACCGGCGATCGGCCGCCCCCGCCCCGCTGCCTTCCCACGAGAATAACCGTCGGCGTGCCATGCCCTGGAATGTATGCGCCTGAGGTATCAATTACCTCAGTCAACTCAACCGCATGCCCAAAATAACTCTCAATAAGCTTTGCCCCAAATTCCCGCTTCATGAAAGAGTTGGCCGTGATCTGACCGACCATCCCGTAACCATGCCCATCGGCGTCGCCTCGCTTGGCCAGCTCGAAGAACCGCTGAGCGAACGGCACCGATAGTGCGTATTTTCCAGCACAAGCCGGATACAACCCACGGTACAACTCATTGAGCTTTTTGTCCTTTACCGTGATGTAAGGCGGGTTCCCCACTACCACGTGATACCGCCCCGGTCGCAAAATCTCCGGATACTCATGCACGTCCTCCGTGGCATATTTGAACTCGGCCAGCTCGTCCACGAAGTCCTCGTCTATCCCGCCGAACAGGTTTCCCTGCTGGGACCGGCGAGACTTGATCAACGAGTCACCTACAGCCAGATTCACCGGCCAGTCATATTTCGCCGCCTCTGCCAACGTCCGCACACCACCCGCCGCCATCGCCGCAACCAGCAACCGGAATCGAGCAATAGCCACGGCGAACGGGTTGACGTCTACACCGTGCACTGATTTTAGTGCGGCAGCTACCCGCTCGTGCACGTCCTTCCCCGGTTGCCCTTCCGCCCACAACCGCACCAACCGCCGAAACGCCCCCAGCACAAAGTGCCCCGACCCACACGTGGGGTCGATCATCTTCAGTTTCTTGTACCCGAACTCCCGCACCGCCGGGTTCATCGTCCGGTCGAGGATGAACTCCTCCACGAATTCCGGAGTCTGGAGCAGCGCGTATGTCTTCCGGGCAGCCTCGCTCAAGTCCTGGTACAGGTCACCGAGGAACCGCGTGTCCCAACCTTCCGTACCATCCTCGTTCAGCGGATCGGTAAAGTCGTGGATAAGAGTGCCCGTCTCGTCCCGCTGCCGCCAGAACTCAACCAGCTCCCGCGCGCCGTCATGCGAAAGTGGAATTTGATACAGCGGGTTATGGTCGCTGTCGAACAACAACCTCCCGGCCTTTCCATTACCCAACTCTGCAAAGGCTCGCCGCAGCCAACCGCGGTATGTCGGGTTCTCGTCCTCCTCCACGTACTCGTCATACCGCGACTCCGCCAGCTCCCGCCGGTCACCCTCCGGCCCCGTCAGGTACGGCTCCGGGATCAGCCGGTTGTCCTCACAGAACCGCACGAAGACCGTGCCCAGCACCCACGCCACCGCGACCTGCGTGACCCGCTCGTCCAGCCACGAGGTCCACGTCGCCGCCGTACGCCCGAGCTTGCGCGCCTGGTCGTACTCGGCACGCAGCCGCGCACCGACCTCGTCCAGCGCCTTTACCTGCTTGCCGAGGTCGGCCTCGACCGCCTTGACCTGCTGCTTCAGGTCGTCCAACAGAGCCTTGCGGTCGATCACTTCGCGTCTCCCTCGACACCACTTGCAACGTTCTCGCCGGACCCGCGGTGGCGGTTGCCCACCCACGTGTCCGGAAGCTGGATCCACTCCCCCAGGCCGGCCTGGTACGGCACGGCCACCTGTCCGAGCCTCGGCTCGCGCGAGGGGTCGCTCTGCGCGACCAGGAGCCACAGCCCCCGCCCGCCCCGCCGGGCCACCGACGCCAGCCGGTCGAGGACGCCCATCGCGTCGTACCGGGCGAACACCCCGGCCTCCGTCAGCAGGACCGGACCCGTACCGCCGCCACCGTTGCCCAGCAGCTCGGCGATCCGGGGCTCGACCGAGCCCCACGCCGTGCGCGCGTACTCCGCGAACCGCACCGCGCCCTTCGAGCCCGGCTCGGCGGCGTCCGCCTTGAGCAGGGTCTCCCAGGTGGGCTTGGTGCCCGGCGTGACCTGCGCCCGCAGGGCTTCGAGGAACAGCTCGGTCACCGAGATCGCCTCCGCTCCCAGACGCTCGCTCCGCAGTCCGTTCACGGCCTCCCGCACCGACCGCTGCCCCACCGTCAGTACCCGAAACCCGTCCCGGCGGGCCGACGCGAGCAGCCGTTCCTCCGCGCGCACCGCACCCGCGAGCTGCGGGTCGTCGGCGTACCGCGTCACCGTGCCCGTACGCGTCGAATGCCGCCAAGCACCCGTCGTGAGGTAGCTGGACGCCTCGTCCACCCGCGTCGGCAGGTAGCGCAGCGTCCCCGTGTCCTCGCGCATGCTCAGCGACAGCTCGAAGCCCGCGTCGCGCAAGGCCTTGGTGAGCGGGCCGCCGGTCGGCAGTTCGTGGGTGGTGCCGCCGCGCCCGTCCGGGACGACCAGCTCGGGGAAGCGGACCCGGACCCGCTCGTGCACGTCCTCGCCGGTCAGGCCGGGCTGCCGGCCCTCGGGCACGCCCGGGATCCAGCGGACGAGCCCGGCCTGGGTGAGGCGCAGCGCCCGGACGAGGGACAGGTCGCGCGGGTAGATCTCCAGGCGCGGAGTGGCGGCGGCGTTCACGGACGCGGCGGCGGCCAGTTCGACCATGCGCCGCTCGTCCCAGTCGATCGTGCCGGGCGGCATGGTCAGCGCGCCCAGCTCGGCCAGCACGGTGGCCGCCGTCGGCAGGGTGTCCAGCCTGGCGAGCCGGTCGGCCGTCCTGCCGAGGCGGGTCGCGTACTCCAGCAGGCCGGGTGCGGTCGGGGTGTCCGGGCCGTCGTCGTCGCGCACGTCGAGGGCGAGCAGGCCGGCGCCCAGCGACTCGTCGGTCGCCTTGCGGTTCGCCTGGTGCTGGAACTCGGCGTCCTGCGGCACCAGTTGCTCGGCCTCGACGACGGCCCGTACCGCCGCCAGGGCCATCGCGCGCCGCTGCTCGCGCCCGGCGAGGTGGGTGCCGCGCCGTACGGCGAGGGCGTCGGCTATCTCCACGGCGGAGGCGACGCGCCCCATGCTCTCCAGCAGGTCGATGATCTCGTCGCGCAGTGCCCGGACGGCGGGCTCCGCCTTCCAGCGCTTGCGCTCGTCCTTGAGTATCTGCGGGATGCGGCCGTGGCTCAGGCCGAGCGCGTCGGCGACGTCCTTCTGCTTCGGCCAGACGCCGATGCCGGGCAGGACGCCGTGCTCGTCGGGCAGGCGCAGCAGCAGCCGCACCATCTCCGCCTTGTTGCGGTTGGAGCCGTTGTTGTTGACGGCGGGCACGAAGACGGTGGCGAGGGTGTCGAGGCTGACCGAGCGCAGCGTGCGGGCGGACAGCGCGCCCGCCGACTCGCCCGTCGCGAGCTGTCCGACGAGGGCCGACTCGGTGGCGGTGAGCTGGTCCAGCTCTTCCTTTGCCTCGGCCCGCCCCTGCGGGGTGAGCGGTGAGACGGGGGCCTCGCGCAGCCGCTCGCCCCATTCGCGCTGCCGCCGCTGGACCTCGTTGCGGGTCTTGGCACCGAGGCCGGGGGCGTTGACGAGCTTGCGGCGGCTGTAGTCGAGGAGGTCGCCGACCGTCGTGATGCCCAGGCCGTAGAGGAAGGACTGGGCGGCGGGGGTGAGGCCGGAGACGGTCAGTGGGGTGTCGAGGGCTGCCTCGGCGGCGAGGCGGTCGCGCTGCTGCTCGGCGGTCTCCGGCTCGGCATCCGCGATGACCGCGGCGGCGCTCTCGGCGGGCGCCCCCTCCCCCGTGGCCGCACCGGTCGAGGGGCGGGTGCGGTGGCTGGAGGGGACGGTCTGCGAGGCGTCGAGGAAGACCTTGCGCCAGGCGTCCCGCATCGGCTTCAGCTCGGGGTACCGCTTGCCCGCGTCGCGGTGCAGGGCCTTCTGGAAGAAGGCGACGAGCCCGTCCCGCACGGCCGGGTCGAAGGCCTCGGCCGCGATGGTCGGGTGCGGCCACTCCTTCTGGTCGGTCATGCGGGGCGGGAGGCTGCCGTCGCCCCACTTGGGCAGCTCGCCGGAGGCCATCTGGTGCAGGGTGACGGCGACGGCGTACCGCTCGGCGTGCGAGTCGTAGGAGCCGCGCGTGATGACGTCGATGAAGGGGTCGAGGTAGCCCTCGGTACCCGCGTCGGTGCTCTTCGCCGGGTACCCGGCGAGCGAGAAGTCGATGAGAACCAGCTCGCGGGTGCGGTTGGGGCGGATGCGGACGGCGATGTTGTCCGGCTTGATGTCGCGGTGCCAGATGCCCTCGCCCTCGAGGAAGTCGACGGCGCCGAAGAGGTAGTCGCCGTACGCCTCCAGCTGGTCGACCGGGAGGCGGCCGTGCTCGCGGAGCTGGCGGGCGACGGTCTCCTCGCGGCGGCGCGGGCGGCCCGTGCCCTCGGCGCCCTGGCCGGCGTCGTCGCGTTCGTCGCCGACGTACTCCAGTGCCAGGACGGTACGGCCGCCGATGTGCAGCGGCTCGGGCTCGACGAGGCGGATGATGCCGGAGTGGGGGCGCAGGCGGCCCATGGCCTCGGCCTCGCGGACGAGGATCTCGCCGCGACTGTCGGACAGGGCGACCTTCAGCACGGCCAGCGGGCGGGTCCTGCGGGTCTCCGCCTCAAGGTCGCGGACGAGGAAGGCGCGGCTGGTGGAGCCTGTGCCGAGACGGCGGCGGATCTCCCAGCGGCCGGCGAACACGTCACCGGCGACGGCCTCCAACGGGTCCTTGTCAACGGCGGGCGCCTCCTCCTCGCCCTGCCCGTCGGAGCCGATGGTCGTCGCCGTGGCGGGGGCGGTCAGGGAGTCCTCGACGACCTCCAGCAGCTCCAGGAACTCGTCGACGCTGGACAGGCGCTGGCCGGGGCGGTATGCGGTGGCGGCCTGCACCAGCTCGTCCACGTCCTCGGAGAGTCCGTCCACCAGGGAGCTGGGGCGCAGGCCCTCCCCCGCCTCCAGGCGGGCGAGCAGCTCGGCCTGGCTGGCGGCCGGGGCCTTGCCGGTGACCAGCAGGTAGGTGAGGACGCCGAGCCCGTACACGTCGAGGTAGACCGGGTCGGGGTGGAGGGCGGTCAGCTCGGGCGCGAGGTAGGCGTCGGCGTCGTCGGCCAGGTGCATCGCGGACAGCGCGGTCGGCGCGAACCGTGTCATGCCCTGGCCCTGCGAGGAGTCGCCGCTGCGCTGGGTGGCGATCTGCCAGTCGGAGATTTGCAGCTGTGGCGAGAGCCAGGCGGCCTCCTCCCCCACGGCCCGGCCCTTGCCGCCGCGCGGCCGGGGGACGACCAGCACCGAGCGGGCGGCGAGGGCGCGGTGGTGGATGCGGCTGGCGTGCGCGGAACGGACGGTCTCGGCGAGCTGGCGCACCAGCGCCATCCGGCCGAGGATGTCCAGCTTCTCGCCGTACTGGACCAGGTACTCGTCCAGCTTCAGCGTGTGCGGGTGGTAGTCGAAGATCAGTGCGGGGCCGGCGGCGTGGCCGGAGGGGAAGTACTGCTTGAGCTGGACGGCGCCCGGATGCTTGAAGCGGCCCAGCACGGCGGCCTCGCGCCGGGCCGCGCTCTCGACGGACTGGCGCAGGGAGGCGTCGGAACCGCGCTCGCTGAGGTAGATGCGGACGCGGACGGCCTCGGGCAGGTCGCTGTGGCGGGCGAGGTAGTCCGCCCAGGTGGGGCCGGAGTCGAAGGACTTCCGCTCCAGCTCGTAGGGGCCGACCTTGTACTGGGCGTCGCTGGGCCGCACCCCGACCTTGTCCAGGGCGGCCTTGATCTCGCGGGAGCCGATCGCGGTGATGCGGCGCCGCTCGTCGCGCGAGGGCTGCTTGAGCATCTCGACCAGCTCGTCAACGGTGTGGACGCCGTTCTGGTCGTGGGTGGGCAGCCGGATGCGCAGGCCGTCGTCCGTGAAGCAGACGGCCTCGGCGACCCAGACCCGCTTGCCGCCGGTCTGCGCGAGCAGGCCGGACAGTTCCTTGGCCTTGCGGTTGACCAGGTGCAGCGGGTTGCCGTGGGTGCGGCGGTGACCGCCGGGGGTGGTCTGCACCCAGGTGCCGTTCTCGGAGGTGACCGAGCCGTGCCAGTCCTTCAGCTCGATCATGCACAGACCACCCGGCGCGACGACCAGCAGGTCGACCTCGCGGACGTGGCCGGTGTTCGCGGTGAAGGTGAAGTTCGACCAGGCCCGCCAGGGGTCGGAGTCCGGCAGCTTCCGGCGGATCGCCTCCAAGCCACGGCGTTCGTGATCGAACTCGGACTCGGTGACCGTGACCCACCGGCCTTCCCGCATGCCTGTCCCCACTCGTCGTTCCCTCAGGACCCGCCATCCCCACCCGTCGGGTCCAGCGGACCGATCCTAGTGGTTGCCCGATACATGGGAAGAGGCAACGAAGAAACGGGACTATAGGGCATTCGGCCTGCGCCGCCGAAATGCCGGTTTTCAGCAGAGCAGGCCGACTTGAGGTGAAAAGTTCAGCTTGCGGTGTGCGTGATGAACTCGCTCCAGGCGGACGGGGATACAGCGAACCGCGGCCCGTCCGTCTCCTTGGAGTCCCGGACGTGCACGGCTCCGGGTGCGTGCGCGACCTCCACGCAGTCGTCACCCTCGGATCCGCTGTAGCTGCTCTTGAACCAGTCCAGCTCGCTGTAGGTGCTCATAGCGCTCCTCGCATCCGCTGCAACAACTCCACCGAGTCCGCCGGGGACAGGGCCTGTGAGCGCATCTTGGCATAGCGCATCTGCATGACGCTCACCGCTTCCCGGTCGGTGACGAGCTGCCCGGTCTTCTGTCCCTCCGAGTACCCCACCCACTGCCGTTCCGGGGTCTCCAGCAGCCGCATCGGCCCGTCCGTGCCCGCGTGGTGCGGCTGCCGCAGCGGCATGATCTGCAGCTCCACGTTCCACGGCTCCGTGCAGGCGAGGAGGTGGTCGAGCAGTTCCCGGGTGACGTCCTCGCCGCCGGTGTGCCGCAGCAGCACCGACTCCTCGACGATGAAGCTGAACGCGATCGGCGGGGTGCGTCGCAGCAGTTCCTGCCGTGCCCGCCGGGCGGCGAGTCGCTGCTCCAGTTGCTCCTCGGTGGGCGGGGGCGGAACGTTGAGCATCACGGCGCGCGTGTACGCCTCGGTCTGGAGCAGCCCAGGCACCACCCGGCACTCGTACGTGCACAAGGTGACCGCCACCTCCTCCAGCTGTGCCCACTCCCGGAACCAGACCGCCAGCCCTCGTTGCCTCCCGACGTGCCGGTGCATGGCCCGCAGCACCCCGAACGCCTCCAGCTCGTCCTCCGCCCGCTCGACGAAGGCGGCGGTCGGCATCCGCCGGCCCTGCTCGACGGAGGCGACGGAGGCATGCGAGTAGTTGAGCCGCTCGGCGAGCTGCTCCTGGGTGAGCAGAGCGCGTTCCCGGAACGTCTTCAGGGCGGCGCCGAATGCCCTGAGACTGTCGGACGGTTCGAGTGTGCTGCTGTTCGCCATGGCCGACGACCCCCTTGTCGCGCTGGTGGCACACCTTGCGGTCCTACAACGGCGGGGTGACCGGGAGTGGTTACGTGCAAGCCTCGACGAAGCCCCGTACAAGAGGGCGTGTACGGGAGCCGACACGGCATCTTCCGTCGTGTTGTCCGCACCACCCCCGGCATGGCAACACCGGCTGACCCTTGCCGGAGTGGGCAGGGTGCCACCGGCTCGATACGGACCAGCGTTTGTCATACCTTCCTATTAGCCTCCTCGGCATGGGACTTGGAGATGTAACGCGTGCAGGAGTGCTGGCTGCGGTCGCGGAATGTCAGCACCTAGGGCGTGAAACGTTTCGCCGCCGGTACGGTTTCGGCCAGGCGAAGACGTACGAGCTGGTCTGGGACGGAAACCGTTACGACTCGAAGGCCATCGCGGGCGTGGCGCACCTGTACTCGGTCGGCAGCCTGCTGTCAGCTGACGACTTCAGCGGCGGTGCGCGCACCGTGGCACATCGTCTGCGCACCTTGGGCTTCACCGTGAAGGACGGTGCCACCGTCGCGGACGGGCCGGAGCAGGTGGCGCCGCAGATCGTTCTCCAGCCCCGCGGAGGAGCTCGCGATCGCGGCCCACAGAACTTCGTCAAGTCCGTACGGCAAGGTGTTCCGATCGCGGACATCAAGGACGTCCTGGGTGAACAGGCGGACATATTGACGGCCTTGTACCCGGACGGGATCGCTCGACTGTGGGGCGCCACTCCCACCAGGCAGGTCAACAACGAAAAGGTGAGAGCCCTGCGAGACCGTCGCGTGGGCGATGACGTGTTCTTCTACACGGAGAGCCACTTCATCGCTCGTGCTCGCATCCTCCACCTCTTCGACAGTCCGCCCGTGGCGCGGGAGGTCTGGGGAACCGACGAGAACAACGCCACATGGGAACACATCATGGCGCTCGGAGAAGTCGAGGAGTTCCCCACTCGTGTGCCGGCCCCGCCCATTCTGCGGCTCCTGGACGCTCGCATACCCTTGCGGAGCCTTACCCTTCGGTCCGCCGAGGACTACCACCGCGTCGCCCACCTCCTTCCGGGGAGGCGCCAACCGGTTCTCCCGCAGCCTCCGACACCACGTCCAGCCGTGTCCCCTCGGCTGACCGCAGCGAACTTGCTGGATCGGATCGGTTCTCTCGGCACCCCTCGTCGCTCAGAGGGCACAGCTTCCGGCCGCCACCAGTCGTTGGCTCTGCTGTGGGCGGTTTCCCGAATCGCGGCAGGCGAGCCGCGCCTGGCACCGTGGTCCTCTTTCCGCACAGGGGTCGACCCGCTCCTGACTGAGTTCGGGCTTCCCGATCCCAAGGTCGCTCCGGGCTCTCCCTTCTGGGACCTGCAAGGCAGTGGCCTGTGGGAGGTACACGGCATCGAAAACGATTCCGGCTCCATGCCGCAGGCAGAGACCCTCGACAAGGACCGACCCGTCGCGGGTCTCACCCGGGCGAGCGCGGAACTGCTGCAGAACCCTCTCACTCGGCTGGAAGCCGTGATCAAGCTGTGCAGCACCTACCTCGACGACGTAGATCAGCGCGCGCTGCTCAGTCGGGTGGGCCTCGCCGGATACGCGACGGCCGACGGCCTGCTCGATGAAGACGAGGGCGGCCACGGCCAGGAGATCACCGACGAGGAGCGGGCCACTGGTCCGACTGCACGCAGGGATGTCACCTCCTCACGGCCGGTGCGCAACGCCTCGATCGCCAACCGGGTCAAGGAGATGCACGGCCACGCCTGCCAGGTGTGTGAGACCCGCCTGCAGTACATGCGCAGGCCCTACAGCCAGGCTGCCCACATCCGCGGTCTCGGATCCCCGCACGACGGTCCGGACGAACTGCCGAACCTGCTCTGCCTGTGCCCCAACCACCACGTTCTCTTCGATGGTCTCGAAATCTACATCGACGTCGATGACGTGGTGCGGCGGACGCATGGAGGCGATTCCTTGGGACACCTTCGCCGACACGTCGACCACCGGATCGATGAGGCATACCTGCAGTACCACCGCACTCTGTGCGAACTCAGCAGGCTGACGAGGGAATAAGGATCAGGTACCGCGTTCACTGCTCGGCACTCCCCAGCTGACGCCGCGGGAGTGCCGAGCGCGACCCTGCCGTCAGGCGGGTACGGCCTCGGTGGACTTCCTGCACGCCGGGTCCTTGGAGGCCGTTCGATCCGTGATCCAGCGGTCACCGCGCCAGAACAGGTCGGAGCCGATGACGACGCCGGACCAGTCGCACTCGAAGCCCTGGGCCGTGTAGACGCCACCGACCTGGCCGAAACCCGCCGGGTCGGTGGCCCACAGGGCGACCCGGGGCGCTGGAGACGGAGCGGGCCGGGACGGTTAACCGAATCCTCCACAGTTGACCGCGGTAGAGGCGATCATGATTGATGTCAACGCGACCGTCCAAGCCATATGGTGACGCGCTAAAGTTGTGCAGCTCACGGGATATCCGTCCACAGATGTGCCGGTTACCGAGTCACCGTGTTGAGATGTCGGCCGGGTCGTCCGAACGCGGCAACCCGGCTGGACGCTGAAGTGTTTGGGGGGAATCGCCGTGTCCGAAGCTCCGACTGACGCTGCCGACGCCGGTGGCGACGACGACACCGACCGGAAGGTCGTCGAGCAGGAGCGGGCCGAGCTACGGGAGTTCATCAAGGGCCTGAGCGCGGACGACATCAAGTCGGGCGGCTGGTTCACCAAGCTCTGCGCCGAGGCCATGAGCTCCTACACCGCCAAGGTCGACTGGCAGTACTTCCAGGAGCGGTACGCGGGCGTACCCGCGGACGCCATCGTCGATCAGCGGATCAAGATGGCGGCGCGGTACGCCGCGCTCGAAGGCGGTCTCTCCGCCGGGGCCTACACGGCGGCTGTCGCCGCCACCATCGGAAGTCTCGGTGGTGCCTCGGCGGCGACTGTCCCGGCCGCCGTCGCGACCATGATGGTCGATGTCGCTTACATCACCCGGCTCCAGCTCCGCCTGGCCTACGACGTCTCGGTCCTCTACCGGGTCCCGCTCGATCTGTCGGACCCTGAGGACATGTGGAAGCTCATTCGAGTGGCCTTCACGATCAAGAGCGGGGAAGTCGTTCAGAAAAGTGTGGTCAAGGCGGTCCCGGCCATGGTGCGGCCGCTGATCAAGCGCTTCTACTCCGGAGCGGTACTGACCGCCGGGAAGGGACTCCCCGTCGTGGGGAAGTTCCTCCTGCAGCGCAACGTCATCAAGATCGGCATCCCTCTGGTCGGTGTTCCCCTCGCGGTGGTGCTGAACCGCTATACGACGCTGCTCGCGGGGCGGCACGCGCGCGTCGTCTTCCGGAACGAGGCGCGGGTGATCGAACTCGCCGAGAATCTGAGCAAGAGCAGTCAGCACCCGCAGCTGATGTTGTGGGTCGCGTGGCTTGTCATCAAGGCGAACCGCAAGATGGCCGACGACGAGTCGCTGTTGATGCGCCACCTGGTGCGGCTGGTCCGGGAGCAGCATCAGGTGGTCGACGAAGAACTCGCTCGCCTCGTCGACGTCGACCCGGCCGAGGTGTGGAAGCGCATAGACGGCGAGCCGGGTGATCTGAGCGACGTCCTCGACGCGGCCGAGCGGGTGGCCGCGGTGGACGGTGACGTCAACGCGCGCGAGAAGGCTGTCCTCTCCGAGCTTCGGGAACGCTGCAGCCGAGTCTGACGCCGTCCTGCGCCACCGAAGAGCGAGTCGGGCCACGGCCTGCTCGTCGTCACCGCCCTCGCCGACCGCTGGGGCACGGAGCGGTACTCGCCCTCGGGCAGGACGGTCTGAGCCCGTGCATGTCCTCGACCAGCGGACCGTACAACTGTGCGTGAAGTAGAGTGACTTGTGCTTCGCATCCTCCCGGAGAGGTACGAGTGCGGAGTTCATGTGACCCTCGGCGGCATGTGAGCAGTGTGGTGAATCGCCGTACGCGTGCGTGCGGTGTGTGAGCGGATGCCCGGTGGGCCGTCCCCCCACCATTCCTGCTCATCACCAAGGAGTGGTCACCCATGGACCCTGTCGAGTACCAGCCTGCGCGTCACGCCCGGTTCCGCAAGATCCTGACGGACGTCGCCATCAATGTGGTCGCCAATCTGTTGGTGGCCGCCATGATGTCGGCAGCGCACCTGCTCTTCTGAAGCAGGCGAGTGGCGGGTCCCGGGGGCCCGCCACTCCACTTCGAGCCGAGGGCTCAGAACAACATCATCTCGTTCTTCCGTTTCGCTTTGTTCCACGCCCGCCGTGCTCTGCGGCCCCGCGCGCCCCCGCCACGGCGGGTGATCCTCAGCTCGGGCGGGATGGACTCCTGGGTCGGTCGAAGCCCGTGCACGTCGGTCTCCCCGACCAGGTCCCTGAGGTGCCGCCGGGTCTCCTCGTCTGTGGAGTAGAGCACGGTCGCCCGGCTCGCCCGGGTCAGCAGCACGTGGTAGGCGTGGCGGACGCAGCGGGCGAAGTCGTCGTCGTCGAGGGTGCTCGTGCGGACCTTCGGATCGAGCGATCCTGGTTTCGCCACCCGCATCACCCCGGCGTCCGGGTCCTTGCGCTGCTTACCCCGCTGGAACACCCAGCGGTCGGTGCGCCAGACCATGTCATCGCCCATGATCACCCCACACCAGTCCCACTCGAGCCCCTGCGCCGTGTAGACACAGCCGATCTGCCCGATACCGGCATCGTGCACGGGCCAGATCCTCGACGGCGGCTCGCCGTTGGCACAGAAGGACTCGCTCGAAGCGTTCCACGGACGGTGCCAGTCACCGATGCGCACGTCGTCGACGAGGTTCTTGTCCTTGTCCGGCTTGCTCCAGGGCCAGCAGTACCCCGCCACCATTCGAGCGGTCGCACCGGCGTCGAACTCGGTGCGGACGATGCGCTCCATCTCGTCGGGCGTATCGACGACCTCGATGTGCATGAGCCCGTCCGGGACCCACTCGTGCGCCTCCTGCGGCGACACACCGAGCAGTGCCCGGACCCAGCGGATGTAGGCGTCACTGCCCCCGCACCGGTACTGCTCCACCAACCGGTAGTGACGGAAGACGGCGTCATGGCGTCGCGCGGCGTCCTCGATGAGTTCCGCCGTGCCCACCTCGTACGGGCGCACGGTCTGGGCCCCGTCGAGGAAGAAGACGGTCAGGCGGGACGCCTCGAGGAGTTCGTCCACCTGCGGCTTGGTGCCCCGCTTCTCCGCGGGCAGCCGCCAGTGCGTGGTCTTGTCCCGCAGCCGGTGCGCCTCGTCGCAGATCAGCACGTCAAGCGGTGGCTCGGGCGGGTTCACGAAGCTGCTGAAATACGCGAAGCGCTCACGGAACTCGGCTTCGGTGTATCCGACGTTCTCCTTGATCGCGGCGTTGAAAGCCCGCGATCCGCTCGCGTACTTCACCGTTCGGCCGGCGGCTTCGAGATCGGCTCGCAGCTGAAGCCCGATGGCACTCTTCCCGGTACCGGCTCCCCCGGTGACCAGGAAGACGGCGCGCTGCGGACGAGGGACGAGTGCTTCCCGGTCCGGTGCGTCCAAAATCAGTTCCGAGGCCTCGAGTACCTCGTCGGCGACCTTCTTCTGTCTGCCTCTCAGGGTGAAGACCGTGTCCTCACCGTTCGACTTGACCATGGCGTCGAGCAGCGGTGTGTTGCGGAGGTTCATCCGGTGCAGGATGTACTCGGCCGCCGAGTAGTCGTCCTCGTCGGTGAAGTGGCGCTGCAGATCCTTGAGGAGCCTGGCCCGGGTGTCGCTCGTGTACGTGCGGGCGTAGGGCCCCGTGGGTGCGTCGACACCGAGCAGTGGCCGGACGGACTCGTCCGTGGCGTTGTGCAGGTAGGCGAATCCGCCGCATTCGAACTGCAATCCGTTCAGCGGGCCGGTGGGCCCGGTGAACAGCGCGTGGTACTCACCGAGCTGAAGGGCAGGGTGGATGACGGGATCCTCGATACCCGGTACGTACACGAGGTCGGCCGTCGCGGCCTCCACCCTCGTCACCGACGACCATTGCTTCAGCTCGACGAGCTGCACGGAGAGGGTGCCCTCCGCGGGATGCCTGCCCACGAGGACCACATCGATCTGGCCGTGTGTTCTCGCCGCCCCTTCGGAGGCTTCCACGGTGGGCGAGCACTCGACGATCATCTCGACGTTGCCGCGTTCGGCAGCGACCAGGTCTTCCGCCAGCGAGACGAGGCTGCGCGCCCACGCGGAGCGCTCGCCGTCGGAGGAATCGCCCCGCTGGAAGTGCACCCAGCGGGCCGCCAAGTGGGGCACCAGGCGGTGCCGGGCGTTCAGAGCAAGCAGGTCCCGTGCCGCTAATCGCAGCAGGAGCATGGACACGAGGAGAATCCCCCAGAGCACGAGTGACTCGTGCGGGTGGGGGCGTGTCCATGCAGGAAGCCCGTCGGGCCGCGACCGGTATGGGTGATCTTAAACAGGCACCGGCTCGTCACGGGGACGCCGAACGCCATTCGGCCTGTTCAATGGAATGGTGTGGCCGATTCACGACAAGCGCCATCGTCCGGCCATGCGCTTCTGGCCACCGTCACACGACAGACAAGTGACGCGCTGAACTCCCCGCGAGTTCCCTCAGCTTCGCTCGCGTCTCCGGGTCGGTCGAGTACACGACCGTGCCGACCATGCCCCGGGTCAGCAGCACCTTGTAGGTGTTGCGGATCAGGCGGTCGACGTCGGCGTCCGGGGTGGACCGCTTGAAGACCGGGTCCTTGGAGGCCGTACGGTCCGTGACCCAGCGGTCCCCGCGCCAGAGCAGGTCGGGGCCGATGATCACGCCGGACCAGTCGTACTCGAAGCCCTGGGCGGTGTAGACGCAGCCGACCTGGCCGAAGCCGGCCGGGTCGGTGGCCCACAGGGCGGCCGGGGGTGCTCCGGAGACGGAGCGGTCGCCGCGCAGGTTCCAGGGTCGGGCCCAGTCGCCGATGACGACATCGGGGGGAAGGGGGTCTCCGGGTTTGGGTTCCGGGGACCAGCGCCAGCAGTAGCCGGCGGACATGCGGGCGCCGTAGCCCTGGGCCCGGCGGGCCTCCAGGAACGCCTCCATCTCCTGCGGGCTGTCGGCGACCAGGAGATGCATACGGCCGTCGGGTTCCCAGGTCACCGGTCCGCCGGACTCCAGTCCGAGGAGCCGGACCACCCAGCGCAGATAGGCATCGCTGCCGCCGCAACGGAACTGGCTGTCCAGGGGCACGACGTGGCATGGAATGTCCCGCTTCGCCGCCGCCTCCTTGATGTCGGCCACGGTGCCCATCTCGCCGGGGCGCACGACCTGGTGCTCGTCGAGGAAGAAGACGGGCACGTAGGCGACGTCGATGAGCTCGTCGATCTGCGCCCTGCCGGTCCGGTGCTCGGCACGGGTGTAGCGGTTGGCCGAGGTCTCCCGGATGCGGTGTGCCTCGTCGCAGATCAGGGCGCCCAGGCTGTTCTTCTCGGCGGTCATGAAGCTGTTGAAGTACTTGAACAGGTCCTGCACTTCGCGCTTGCGGGCCCCGGCGATCTTCCGCATCGTCTTGGTGAACGACTGCGAGCCGGTGGCGTGCAGCGCCGGGATTCCGCGCCGGTACAGCTCGCCGAGCAGTTGGAGGGCGATCACGCTTTTGCCGGTGCCGGGGCCGCCCGTGACGATGACGACCTCCTTGCGGTCGGCGTGCTTCGCCTTCCGCACCGCGTTGAGGACCATGCGGTAGGCGACCTGCTGTTCGTCGAGGAGCACGAACTGCGTTCGTTCCCGCACCTCTTCTGCGGCCACGGACATCAGCTGCTTCGACGGTACGGCGGCGCCGTCGCGCAGTTCGTCCGCCGCGCGCGCCCCCGGGTGCTTGTCGCTCAGCCTGGTACGGAGGTGGTCCAGGAAGGCGCCACGGCGTTCCCCGGTGAAGAGCAGACCGTGACCGTCACGCTCGATCTCCCGCAGGCCGGTCACGCCGAACTCGGTGGCGTTGTGAAGGAACGCCACCCCGTTGACCCGGTGCCCGTGTTCGGACACCGCCCCGTTGAAGTTGACGAGGTACTCGCAGTAGCGGCGTACCTGCTCGATCGGGTTGAGGACCGGGTGGGTGTAGGCGTCGACGTGGCACAGGGTGGGGTCGTCCTCGTGAGGGAGGGCCTGGCTCCACTGCTTGAGCTCCACCACGACGTACGACGGCTCACCCGTGGCCGGGTGCACGCCGGCCAGGACGACGTCGGCGCGCTTGCTGTTCAGCGGGAGCGCGTACTCCAGCATCATCTCCACGTCGCCGAGGCCCGCGTCGTTGAGCGCGGCGGCCAGGACGGGGATGCTGCGCTCCCAGGAGCGCGCCTCCGAGGTTCCGGGCCGGTAGCCGTGCATGTGGACGAAGTTCTCGGTGAGGTGCAGGAACAGCGAACCGTCGAGCGCCATGACGGCGACCGTCTTCGCGGACGCGCGGAACAACAAGGACTTCCCCCAGGCAGCACGAAGTGACTCGTGCGGGTGGGGGCATGTCCTTCGAGACTCCACCGGGGTGGAGCGGAAGCCCGTCGGGCCGCGTTGACGATGCATCCGAGATTACCTGGCACCACTGACGACTGCGCGGGTAGCCGAAGCAGGAGGAGCGCGCGGTGCGGTTGACCGAGAGGGGCGGGCGGCCGACTACGGACCGGGGATCGCGCGGTACCGGGCCAGGAACGTCCCCCCGTAGGGTGCGACTTCCGCAAGAGCGGCGATATGTCATAAAGTCCCCGCTGCCTGCAAACGCTGTGTTCTTCTATGCGTCAAGTCACGGCCCCCACAGGGCCGTTCATCATCCCTGGAGTTACACGTGATCACTCTGACGCCGACGGAACGCGACGTCCACCGTGTCCTGAGCACCCGCGCCCGTGAGGCCGATCCGGCGAAGCCGCGCGAGGCGTGTCTGACCTACAAGGAACTCGGACTGCTCATCGATCCGGAGGGCGAGAACACAGGGATGAGCCGACCGCCTTTCCGCACCTTGTTCCCGGCTCTGGGCAACATCAGCAGGTACGAGGTGGAGCACGGCAGGCCCATGCTGTCAGCGCTGGTGGTGGCGCAGGAGTCACGGGTGCCCGGTCCGGGGTTCGCCGAGCTGGCCCGGCAGCTTCAGCTTCCCGTGGGCGACGAGGACACGTACTGGGACGAAGAACTGGACGCGGTGATCCGCTTCTGGTCCGCTCACGATCCGGTGCTTCTCCTGGATGCCGCCGTCGACCGGCTGACGGCCCAGCTGGACGACATCAAGGCTGCGATTCATCGGTTGGGCAACGCCTGACACCACTCACCAGCTGGTACAGCTCAGGCCTACGGGTCCGGGTTCGACCCGTTCGAGGGCTGGACGTGCCTTGTCGACCCGCAGGGCGGCGCACTCCCTTCTCCCTGTCTGAGGGAACTGCGCATCGGGCACGTCCGACCCGTTGAAGCGATGGTGACCGATGCCGCTCACGATCACGGCCCGGCCTCCCGCCGCAGGCGGTACACGACGGCCGGGCCGTCCCGGTACCTCTACGCGAGGGCGTTGACGTAGCCGTCGGTCAGGCAGGGCAGGCGGACGCAGGCCGTATCGAACGGTGCGCGGGGCGAGCCGGCAGTGAGCGCCTGCTCGCCCCGGACCCGTCAGCCCTTCTGCTCCACCCGCACCCAGTCCACCTCCGCCCGTACTCCCCCGGCCGCGATGCGGTCCACGCTCGACTGCGGGAGGCCCCAGTACGGGGTCGTGACCTTGTTCCAGCCCGCGGGGTAGGCGCCGCCGAGGGCGAGGTTGAGGATCACGTACTGGTTGTGGTCGAAGACCCACTGGCCGCGGGTGGATTCGAGCTTGTTGCGGGTGGTCTCCTGGACCAGGCGGTCGTCGACGTAGAAGCGCATGCCGGTCGGCGTCCACTCCACCGCGTAGGTGTGCCACTGGTCGGCGCGGCCGCCGTTCGGGTAGGTCTGGCGGGCTCCGATGTTGCCGTCGGCCGAGTAGCCGGGGCCGTGCAGGGCGGTGCTGGTCCAGTCGCCGTAGCCGATGTTCTCCATGATGTCGGTCTCGCCGGAGGACGGCCAGGAGACGGCGGGGTCGTCGACGTTGCTGCCGAGGAGCCAGAAGGCGGGCCAGAAGCCGTCGCCGACCGGGAGTTTCATGCGGGCGCTGACCCGGCCGTAGGTGAAGTCGAACCTGGTGTTGGTGTCGATGCGGCCGGAGGTGAAGTCGTAGGTGCCGCCGCCCGCCCGGGTGCAGCCCTTGCAGTGCTTGGCCGCCAGGACCAGGTTGCCGTTCTCCTGGCGGATGTTGTCCGTGGAGTCGACGTAGGCCTGGGACTCGCCGTTGACGGAGCCCATCTCGGTTCCGGTGCGGACCACGCGCCACTTGGAGCGGTCCAGGGACGGGGTCGTGAAGTCGTCGAAGAACGTGGTGCGGTAGGCGCCCGGCTGGTCGGCCGGGAGCGCCGGGTACGCCGCCGTCGCGCTGCCTCCGGTGCCCCAGACCTGGAACTCGTAGAGCGAGTAACCGAACTGGGCCGTGGCGGGGGCCGGGTTGTGGAAGGAGCGGCGTTCCTTGCCGAGCATGCGGACGTAGCGGCCGGTGACCGGTTGCGGGAGTCTCACCGAGTCGTGCAGGCCCACCGCGTCCCCGGGGGACTTGACGTTCGCGCGGCGGGAGGCGACTTCGGAGGCGGAGGGGCGGTACACCGTGCGCCAGGTGCGGTTGTCGTCGGAGACCTGGAGTTCGTAGTCGACGGCGAACGCCGCCTCCCAGTACAGGTCGACCGTGTCGATGGTCGAGCGTGCGCCGAGGTCGACGGAGACCCAGCGGTCGGCGTTCCAGTCGCTGGACCAGCGGGACTGGTCCGCCTTCAGGTCGGCCGGCCAGCCGCCGTCGGTCACGAACGCCGGGGAGTTGCCCGCGTGCTGGTAGAAGTTGGCGTAGGCCGGGTGGTTCAGGGCCAGGTTGGCGCGGGTGGTGGAGGCGGGGGCGGGTTCACCGCCGTAGACCTTGAAGGAGTAGAGGGAGTAGCCCCAGGCGGTGGCGCGTTCCACGCCGCGCATGCGGACGTAGCGGGCCGTGACCTCCTGGGGGTAGGTGTGTGCCGTGACCGAGCCCCCGGTGCCGGCTGTTTCCGTGAAGAAGGGGGTCCAGTCCGTGCCGTTCCCCGAGGCCTCGAGGACGTAGCGCTTGCCGTGGGCGGCCTCCCAGTCCAGGACGACGCGGTCGACGCGGATCGTCGAGCCGAGGTCGACGCGGATCCAGGCGTTGTCGGCGAATTCGCTGGACCAGCGGGTGCTGCCGTTGCCGTCGAAGGCGGCGCCGGGGGCCACGCCCGCGTTCTCGCTGCCGGAGGCGGTGACGCCGGCCGGGTTCGCGGCGTACGCGGCTGCCGCGCGGTCGGTGTCCCAGGCGGCCGCCGCCGCGGCGGGGGCGGGGGCGGGAGCGGCAAAGGCGGGGCCCGCCGTGAGGACGGCCGCCGTGGCGACGGCGGTCAGGAGGATGCGGGGGGTACGGGTTGGCATGCGGCTCTCCTTGGGGAGGGTGGGGCGCCGGTTCCCCGTAACGGGTGACGAGAGGGCGGTGCATGTGTTGCGTGCATATGTTGCGTTCATGTCATTCATGCGGTGCCGTGCGAGCGGTCCCGGCGGGCGCGGGGTGACTGCCGCGCCCGCCGGTCACGTGGTGGTGTCAGGCCGCCCGCCGCGCCCGGTCCGCGTGGCCGCGGATGATCTCCGCGTACCGGTGACCGGAGCCCTTGATGGTGCGCGCCTGGGTGGCGTAGTCGACGTGGACGAGGCCGAAGCGCTTGTCGTAGCCGTACGCCCACTCGAAGTTGTCCAGCAGCGACCAGGCGAAGTAGCCGGCCAGCGGGGCGCCCTTGCGGGCGGCGGAGGCGCAGGCGGCCAGGTGGCTCGCCAGGTAGTCCTGGCGTTCCGGGTCGTCGATCGTGCCGTCCGGGCGGACGGTGTCGGGGAAGGACGAGCCGTTCTCGGTGACGTACAGCCTGCGCGCCCCGTAGTCGTCGGTCAGGCGCAGCAGCAGGTCCTCGATGCCGCTCGCGTCGACCTCCCAGTCCATGCCGGTGCGCGGGACGCCGTCGCGGCGGACGGTGCGGACGCGGGGCGCCGGTCCGGTGGGGTCGTCCGCGACGGTCTGCGGGAAGTAGTAGTTCAGGCCCAGCCAGTCGAGTTCGGCGCCGATGAGGTTCATGTCGCCCGCTCGTTCGGGGAGTTCGACGCCGTAGACCTCGCGCATGTCCGCCGGGAAACCGCGGCCGTGTACCGGGTCGAGCCACCAGCGGTTGGTGTGGCCGTCCATGCGGCGGGCGGCTGCCAGGTCCTCCTCCCGGTCGCTGGCCGCGTGGATGGTGGAGAGGTTGTTGACGATGCCGACCCGGGCGTTCGGGGCGGCAGCGCGGATCGCCCGCATTCCCAGACCGTGGGCGAGGAGCAGGTGGTAGGAGGCGCGGACGGCCGCCGTCAGGTCGGTCAGGCCCGGGGCCATGACGCCGTCGAGGTGGCCGATCCAGGCCGAGCACAAGGGCTCGTTGAGGGTGGCCCAGTGGGTGACGCGGTCGCCGAGGCGTTCGGCGACGACCGAGGCGTACGCCGCGAAGTGCTCGGCGGTGTCACGCGACTGCCAGCCGGCGTGCCGGTCCTGGAGCACCTGCGGGAGGTCCCAGTGGTAGAGGGTCACGGACGGGGTGATGCCGGCTTCCAGGAGGCCGTCGACCAGCTCGTCGTAGAAGGCCAGGCCCTTCTCGTTCACCGCGCCGTCGCCGCCGGGCACCACGCGCGGCCAGGCGATCGACAGGCGGTAGGCGTTGGTGCCGAGCCGGCGCATCAGGGCGATGTCCTCGCGCCAGCGGTGGTAGTGATCGCAGGCGACGTCGCCGTGGTCGTTGTTGTCGATCTTCCCCGGCGTGTGGGAGAAGGTGTCCCAGATCGACGGTGCACGGCCGTCCTCCGCCACGGCTCCCTCGATCTGGTACGCCGATGTGGCCGTGCCCCACAGGAAGTCGTGCGGGAGTGCGGCGAAGTCGATGCTCACGTAGGTCCTTTCGTTGACAGGGGTGTCGGTCACTTGACGGCGCCCGCCGTCAGACCGGCGACCAGGTAGCGCTGGAGGAGCAGGAAGCCGGCCACCACGGGGACGCTCACCACCAGCGACGCGGCCATGATCTGGTTCCAGTACACGTCGTTCTGGGTGGAGTAGCCCTGGAGGCCGACCGCGAGGGTGCGGGTGGTGTCGTTGGTCATCACCGAGGCGAACAGGACCTCGCCCCAGGCGGTCATGAAGGCGTAGACGGCGACCGCGACGATGCCGGGGACCGCCGCCGGGACCACGACCCGGAACAGCGCCCTGAGCGGGCCGCAGCCGTCGACCAGGGCCGCCTCGTCCAGGTCGCGCGGCACCGAGTCGAAGTAGCCGATGAGCATCCAGATGGAGAACGGCAGGGAGAAGGTCAGATAGGTGAGGATCAGACCGCCGCGGGAGCCGAACAGGGCGATGCCGGTGGTGTTGCCGATGTTGACGTAGATGAGGAACAGCGGCAGCAGGAAGAGGATGCCCGGGAACATCTGCGTCGACAGGACCGTCACCGAGAAGACCCGCTTGCCCCGGAAGTCGTAGCGGCTGACCGCGTAGGCGGCGAAGACCGCGATGACGACCGAGCAGACCGTCGCCGCGCCCGCCACGATGAGGGAGTTCACGAAGTACTTCGCCAGCGGGACCGTGGACCAGATGTCGATGTACGGGCGGATCGTCAGGCCGGTGGGCAGCCAGCGGAACTCGCCGGTGACGTCCTCCAGCGGTTTGAGGGAGCTGGAGACCATGACGTACACCGGCAGCAGGACGAAGCCGGTGAGCAGGGTGAGGAAGACGCGGCGCGTCCAGAGGAAGGAGGGCGGTACGGCCATCGGGGAGCGCGGGGCGCCGGCCGTCCGCGACGGGGGTGCGGTCGTCGTCCTAGGCACGGGCGGACCTCCGTCCACGTGAGGTCAGAAACAGGTAGACGCCCGTCACCAGCAGCAGGAAGAGCAGCAGCAGGACGGACATGGCGGATCCGGCGCCGAAGTTCCAGGTGACGAACGACGACTGGTAGATGTGGATCGAGACCAGGTCGGCGGCCTCCGGGGCCGACTTGCCGAACAGGACGTAGGGCGTGTTGAAGTCGTTGAACGTCCACAGGAACAGGACCAGGACCAGGACCTGGTTGACCGGGCGCAGGGACGGCAGGGTGATGCGGCGGATCTGCTGCCAGACGCCGGCGCCGTCCAGGGACGCGGCCTCGTACAGCTCCTTGGGGATGTTCTGCAGTCCGGCCATGACGATGAGGAAGGCGAACGGCCAGCCCTTCCAGACCGACACGACGAGCAGCGCGATGAAGCTGTTGTCGCCGATCAGCCAGAAGGAGGGCTTGTCGGTGAGGCCGAGCTGGTCGTGCAGGACGTGGTTCACCAGGCCGTTGTCGTGCTGGAACATGAACGCCCAGGTGATGACGGCCGCGTAGACCGGCAGGGCGTAGGGGACCAGGAAGAGCGCGCGGAGCAGGCCGCGGCCGCGGAAGGTGTCCTGCATGCAGATCGCCGCCGCGGTGCCGATGAACCAGCACAGGCCCACGGAGAGCAGCGTGAAGGCGCAGGTGACGAGGAAGGAGTGGAGCAGCGCCTCGCCGACGGGGGCGTCGAAGTCCACCGACATGCGGTAGTTGTCGAGGGCGGTCCACGGAGCGGTGGTCCAGTCGCGGATGTAGAACTGGGTGAGCTCCTTGAAGCTCATCACGATGCCGATGACCATCGGCACCAGGTGGACGAGGAGTTCGAGCAGCAGGGCCGGCAGGAGCAGCAGGTAGGGCAGTCCGATGCGGCGGATCCGCCCGGTGCGGCGGCCGGAACCGCGCGCCGCACCGGGGGGGTTCTTGCCGACCGTCCGCTCGCCCGGACCCGCCGGGGCGGTCGTGGTGGTCATGGCGATGTCCGTGTCGTGTCGGTGACGGTGTCGGTGGGGGCGCTCACTTCGTCGGCATCTGCTGCTGGGCCTTGGCGAGTTTGGCCTTCACCGACGCGGTGGTCACCGGGCGGCCGGCGGCGGCGTCGGCGAACAGTTCCTTGACCGCCGTGCCGACCGCCGTCTCGAACTGCGACTCGTCGGGCACCTGGGGCAGCGCGGCGGCGCTGGTGGTGAGGGTCTCGCGCAGCACGGCGGTGGCCTGGCCGTTGAACGCCGGGTCGGACTGGGCTGCCTTGACCGGCGGGATGGAGCCGTAGGCCTTGTTGAGGATCTTCTGCTCGGCGTCGCTGGTCATGAACTTCACGAACTCGGTGGCGCCGTCGACGTTGTCGGTGTTCTTGAAGACGGCCATGTTGATGCCGGCGACCATCGAGTTGGTGTTCTCGCCGGCGCCGGGCGCGCCGGACGGGACGGGCGCGGGGGCGACGCCCCACTCGTCGTCCTTCATGCCCATGCCCTTGAAGGTGGCCGAGGCGGTCTGCCAGAGCACCATCGCGGTCTTGCCCTTGGCGAAGTCGCCGAGGGACTGGTTCTGGGCGTACTCGGCGTTGCCCGGGGCGATGATCTTGTCCTTGGCCATCAGGTCGACGTACTGCTTGACCGCGGCGACCGCGCCGTCGGAGGTGAAGTCGGGCTTGCCGTCGGCGGTGAAGAAGTCGGCGCCGTGCTGCTTGGCGAGGACGAAGACCTGGTGGATGTTGTTCGAGAGGTTGGAGCCCTCGGCGCCCAGGCCCCACTTGCCGTCCTTGGCGAGCTTCTTGCCGGTCTCGACCAGCTCGTCCCAGGTGGCGGGCGGCTCGGAGATGCCCGCGTCGGCGAACATCGTCTTGTTGTAGTAGAGGGCGTACGCCATCGAGTACAGCGGCACCGCGGCCGGGTCCTGGCCCTCCACACCGGTCGAGCCGAGCGCGGACTCCACGAAGCGGTCCTTGCCGCCGATCCTGTCGAAGTTCTTCGCGTCCCAGGGCAGCAGGGCGCCGGTGGCCTGGAGGGAGGCGCTCCAGGTGTTGCCGATGTTGAGGACGTCGGGGCCCTGGCCGGAGGTGGTGGCGGTGAGGATGCGGTTGAGGAGGTCGGACCAGGGCACGACCTCCAGCTTCACCTTGATGCCGGTCTCCTTCTCGAACTTGTCGAGTTCGGGCTGGAGGACCTTCCTGTCGACCTCGACGCTGGCGCCCTGGTTGGAGGCCCAGTAGGTGAGTTCCTTGGGCGAGTCGTTCGATCCGCCGCCCGAGGAAGAACCCCCTCCGCAGGCCGAGACGGCGAGAGCGAGAGACATGGTGACGGCGCCTACGGCTGCGGCTCGGATGCTGCGCATGGCTTCTGGGTCCCTTTCCGGGAGGCGAGAAGTCGGAGGCCGGCTTCCGGAAACGACACCCCGTCCGCGCCCCGAAGCCCCTCATGGCTTAATTTAGGACGTGAGTTAAACCTCAAGAGAAGCGAGCGTCAAGATGTCCCGCACGGTCGGTCGCCGGCCGGGAGCCACGGAGGAGGGGGCCGGTGCCCGCACGGATCCGGCGCACCGTCCGTGACCTGCGGCGGGAGAACCGCACCGCGGTTGTGCAACGGTTGTGTTTCGACGGCCTGATGAGCAGGACCGCCCCGGGTCCGGCCGCGGGACCGGGTTCGTCGGGCCGCCCGGCGGTGGCGGCAGCCGGGGCGGCGGCTACGCGGAGTCCCGTACCACCAGCTCCGGATCGAAGATCACCGAGGTCGGCTCGCCGCGCCCGCCCCTGATGTGGTCGTCGAGGAGGCCGGACATCGTGGCCGCCATCTCCTCCACCGGCTGCCGGACCGTGGTCAGCCGGGGCCGGCAGGTGACGGCGACGCTGGAGTCGTCGAAACCGACGACCGCGACGTCCTCCGGCACCCGGCGCCCGTGGTCGCGCAGCACCTGGATGGCGCCCTGGGCCATCAGGTCGTTGGCGGTGAACACCCCGTCCAGGTCCGGGTGTCCGGCGATCAGGGACGTCATCGCCGCCATGCCGCTGTCGACCGTGAAGCCGCCCTCGGCCACCGGCACACAAGGGCTTCCGTGCCGGGCCAGGGTGTCCCGGAATCCGGCCAGGCGCTCCTGGCTCGCGGCGACGGCGAGCGGACCGGCGACGGTCACGATCCGGCGGCAGCCGCGGGCCAGCAGGTGCTCGGCGGCGAGCCGGCCGCCCTCGCGGTGGGCGAGGTCGACGTAGCTGAGCGGCACCGGACGCCCGGGCCGGGCGAACAGCACCGCGGGCAGCCGGGCGGCGGCGAGCAGCGTGGGCAGCGGGTCGTCGGGGTGGGTCGACACGACGAGCGCGCCGTCCGCACCGCCCTGCCGGAGGTACGTCACGACCTCCTGCCGGGTCTCGGGGGTCTCCGCGAACATCAGCACCGGATGCATGGAGCGCGGCCGCAGATGGCCGACCACGCCGCCGATCACACGGCCGAAGAACGGGTCGGCGAACACCCGGGTGGCGAAGGCGATCTGCTCCCGGTTCGGCTGCTCCCGGTCCGGCTGCCGCCGGTCCGGTTGCTCCCCGGCCGCCCGTTCCGCATGCGGCCGCCCCGGAGCCGGCCGCTCCGGAGCCGGCTGAAGCCCGACCGCCTGTCGGCGGTCCTGTCGTCGGTCCC
The DNA here is from genome assembly GCF_043076215.1 of Streptomyces sp. NPDC016640. Lineage (NCBI taxonomy): Bacteria > Bacillati > Actinomycetota > Actinomycetes > Kitasatosporales > Streptomycetaceae > Streptomyces > Streptomyces sp. NPDC016640. The sequence continues at coordinate 184,757 of NZ_JBIBRG010000012.1, read as the reverse complement.
GTCGCCGGCCCTCTCGTCGCCCGTGCGGCTGCCGTCCGTCCGCCTGCCGCCCCTCCGCCTCCTTGCCCGGGTCGGCGCCGTCCCCCGCGCCGGAGACCACCAGCGCCACCGTCGTGGTGCGCCGGGTGACCAGTTGTCTGGCGGCCTGGTTGGGGGCGTAGCCGGTCCGCTCGATGGCCCGGCGGACCAGGTCCTGGATGGCGGGATCCACGTTGCGGACGCCGTTGACCACCCGGGACACGGTGGCCCGGGAGACGCCGGCCTCCCGGGCCACGTCCTCCAGGGTCGGGGCCTGTCTGCTCATGCCCCGCACCTTAACCGGCGGGCCCGCCCCGAGGTAGAGCGCTCTCCCGCCCCCTGCCCGGGGGCTCATCCCGGCGGTCCCACCTCCACCTCCGCGGCCAGTGGCAGCTCCCCCGCCGACCGCCCGGCCAGCACCCGGCAGACCCCCGGCTCCGTGCGCCAGGCGTGCTCCTCGGCGGACCAGTGGCGCAGCGCCCGCGCCGGGATCCGCACCCGTGCCGTCACCTCCTCCCCCGGCCCGGCGTGCACGGCCTCGTAGCCGGCGAACCACCGCACGGGGCGGTCGACCGGTCCGGGCGGCCGGGCGAGGTACACCTGCACGACCTCCCGGCCCGCCCGCCGACCGGTGTTGCGCAGGCGCACGCACACGGTCAGGTCCTCTCCCGCGTGCCACCCCGCCGGGACGGTCAGCTCCTCGTACGACCAGGTGGTGTAGCCGAGCCCGTGGCCGAACCAGTAGGCCGGCGTACGGCGTTCACGCAGCCAGCCGCGGTGGCCGATGTGCAGGCCCTCGTCGTAGGCGAGGCGGCCGTCGACCGGGCGGGTGCGGGTGACCGGGGCGTCGGCGAGGGCGGCCGGCCAGGTGGTGGGCAGCCGTCCGCCCGGTTCGGTGCGTCCGAAGAGCACGTCGGCCACCCCTCCCCCGCCCTCCTGTCCCGGGAACCAGGCCAGCAGGACCGCACCCGCCGCCTCGCGCCACGGCATCTCGACGGGCCCGCCGCTGTTGACCACGGCGACCGTGCGCGGGTTGGCGGCGGCGACGGCGTGGACCAGCGCGTCCTGGGTGGCGCCGAGGGCGAGACCGGTCCGGTCGTAGCCCTCGGACTCGCCGTGTTCGGTGGTGCCGACGACCACGATCGCCGCGTCCGCCGCCCGGGCCGCGCGTGCCGCCTCGGTCAGCGACCCGGCGACGTCGGGGGTCGGTGGGGCGGCGCTGACGACGGTGGCCCGGCCGGTGCCGGGCGCCAGTTCACGGCGGGCCACCAGCAGGACGTCCCGCCCGGCGACCAGGTCGGCGGTGGCGTACCGGGCGGGCGGGTTGACGTGGACGATCGCCGGATCGTCGGTGTCCGGCGGGTGGACGCCGTCCAGGAGCACGCGCCCGTCGAGGCTCAGCCGCATTCGCCCGAAGCCCGCGACGCCCAGCGTCCAGCGGCCCCCCGCACGGGGGCGGAGCAGAGCGCTGATCTCCACGGTGTGGGCGCCGGGCGGCAGCGGCGGCTCCAGCAGGCGTCCGCCGCCGCGCCGCTCGGCGTGCAGCTCGGCGCCGGTGGCGTCCAGCACGCGCAGCAGCACGCCGGGCCGTCCGGAGCGGGGGTCGGTGCACAGCGTGGTGTCCAGTGCGGGCGCCGGGCCGTCCGGGCGGGGTCCGGGGACGTGGACGACGCGGGCGCGGCCGCGCAGCGCGGCCCGGACGCCGTCCAGGACGGACACCTCGCCGTGCGGGAAGACGCCCGCGCTGCCGCCGCCCTGGGTGCGGGTCCGTGCGGCGTGCGCTCCGATCACGGCGACCGTGCCGAGGCGGCCGGGGTCCAGGGGCAGCACGTCCCGGTTGCTCAGCAGGACCGCCCCCGCCGCGACCGCCCGCCGGGCCAGGGCGCGTACGTCCCGGGTGCGCGCCGGGGCCGGGGCCGGCGGCCGTTCGTCGCCGAGGACGCCGCAGCGGGCGGCGAGCCGCAGCAGGCGCCGCGCCTTGTCGTCGACGGCCGCCTCGGGCACGGTGCCGTCGGCCACCGCGTCGGCCAGGGCCTCGCCCCAGGGGCCGTCCGGACCCGGCATGGCGAGGTCCAGGGCCGCGCGCCCGGTGTTCACGGTGTCGCGCACCGCGCCCCAGTCGGAGACGACGACGCCGTCGAAGCCCCACTCGCTCTTCAGCGGATCGGCGAGCAGGCCGCTCGCGGTCATGGTGGTGCCGTCGACCGCGTTGTAGCCGGCCATGACCACCCGGACCCCGGCGGCCACCGCGGCCTCGAAGGGGGCGAAGTAGACCTCCCTGAGGGCCCGTTCGCCGACGCGCACGTCGACGGTGAGCCGGTCGGTCTCGGAGTCGTTGGCCACGTAGTGCTTGGCGGTGGCGGCCACCCCGCCCGCCTGGACGCCGCGGATGAGGGCGGCGCCGATGCGGCCGGTCAGTTCGGGATCCTCGGAGAAGCACTCGAAGTGCCGGCCGCCCAGCGGGCTGCGGTGCAGGTTGAGGGTGGGGGCGAGCAGGACGTGCACGCCCTTGCGCCGTGCCTCGGCGGCGAGGAGGCCGCCGAGGCGTTCGACGAGGGCCTCGTCCCAGGTGGCGGCGAGCGCGGTGGCGGACGGCAGCAGCACGGCGGTGCCGCGTTCGTCCCACGACTGTCCGCGCACGCCCGCCGGTCCGTCGGACATCACCAACTCGCGGAGCGCCACGCCCGGTTCGGCGCGGGTGCGCCAGGTCGTGGCGCCGCTGAGCAGCAGCGCGCGGGCGCGCGGTGTCAGTTTGCCCAGCAGCCGGTCGATGTCTTCCTCGCTCGTCCCCACCCGGGTCCCCGCCCTCTCCTCTTCTCGTCGCGTCAGCTGTAGACGCCGAACTCGTACAGCGAGTAGCCGTAACCGGTGCCGCGTGCCGTGCCGTTGACCCGGACGTAGCGGCCGGTGCCGGTCACCTCGAGGTCGTCGACACCGCCGTTGCCGTCGGTCACCGTGCGCACGGTCCGCCAGTTCTGCCCGTCGTCGGAGACCTGGACGGTGTAGGCCCTGGCGTACGACGTCTCCCAGAAGAGCTGCACGTGCTTGAACGTGGTGCGGGTGCCGAGGTCCACCCGCAGCCACTGCGGGTCGCTCCAGTCACTGGCCCAGCGCGTGTGGGGGTCGCCGTCGACGGCGTTGCCGGCGGGGCAGGGGCAGTCGCCGTGGCCGGGCTGGAAGGAGGAGGCGGTGGCCGGCTTGCCCAGGGCGGCGTTGGTGCCGTCCACGGCGGGCGGCACGACGCGGGCCGAGACGGTCTCCACGCCGACGTTGCCCCTGCCGTCGGTGGCCTTGACGTACAGCTTCCACACGCCGGGACGGTCGGGTGCCTTGACCCTCAGGCGTCCGCCGCCCAGGTCGGTGAACGGCAGCGGGGTCAACTGCTTGCTCTGGTCGATGTAGTTGCTGTTGGCGAGCACCTCGTGGGTGACGGCGTCGCCGTCCGGGTCGGTGGCGCGCGCGGTGAGCACCAGGTCCCTGCCGGCCTGCACCCTGCCCGCGTCACCCTCGACGCCGAAGCCGGAGATCACCGGCGGCGTGTTGTCGCCGGAGCCGGCGCCGCCGTACGCCCGTTTCACCGCGTAGTAGGACAGCCGCTTCTGGCCGGCCGGCAGGAGGTTGAACCAGATGCCGCCGAAGTCGTACTCGGTTCCGTAGTGGAAGAGGGTCGCGCCCAGGGCGACGCCGCGGTGTCCGGTGACGCAGTTCCAGGCCTTGGTGTAGCCCTCGGCCTTGGCCTGGTCGGTGGGCTCCCTCGGTACGCCGTTGGCGTCGTCGGGGACCTCCCACTCGCCGGCCGGTCCCGCCTCGGTGACGATGTACGGCTTGGTGTAGCCGCCCTGTTCCCAGGCGGCCCGGACGTCGCAGACGGCGTTGTAGGAGTTGACGGCGTACAGGTCGAGGTCGGGGGCGTTCCTCTTGTAGTACGGCCAGGCGCCGACCCAGGCGTCGGTGGAGGTGACGGGGTGGTTCGGGTCGACGGCGTGGATCCTCTTCGTCACGTCGTTGACGAAGGTGGTGTAGGCATCGCGCTGCCGCTCGAGTTCGTCTCCGCTGTAGCAGTTCTGCAGGCCGAGGACCGACTCGTTGCCGACGTTCCACATCAGGACGCCCGGGTGGTCCTTGTACTCCTGCACCCAGCGGGGGAACTCGGCGAGCATCCGGTCCTTGTACGCGGTGTCGGTCAGGTAGTCGACGCAGCCGCCGCTGCCCGGGCCGCCGCCGGGCTGGAGCCAGAAACCGGCGATGACCTTGATGCCGTGCGCGGCGGCGGAGTCGAACAGGGGCCTGCTGCTCGCGTCGGTGCCCCAGGTGCGGATCGTGTTGACGCCCATGGATCTCAGGTCGGGCATGTACCGGTTGGCGTCGGCGGCGGAGGGTCCCCAGGTCAGGCCCTTGATCTGGTAGGGGCTGCCGTCGACGGTCAATTGCCAGGCGCCCTGGCCGCCGGTGACCTTCACCGTGCTGCCCGCGGCCACCGCCTGCGGACCGGGCAGGGCGGTGAGGGCGCCGGCGGTGAGCAGGGCGACGGTCAGGGGGGCGGTGAGTCTGCGGGCACGGGTGTGGGGTCGGCTCATGTGGGACTCCGGTGTCCGGGGTGGGGGGCGGCCCGGCCGTGGGGGCTTGAACGGCCGGGCCGGCCCGTTCGGTCGGCCCGGCCCGGCCCGTCGTGACGGACCGGTCGGGGAGGGATCGCCCGCGGGTCAGGGAGTGGTAGCCCGCAGGTCAGGGAGTGGTAGCCCGCGGGTCAGGGCAGTTCGTAGTGCTCGTTCAGAGCCGCCCCGGCCTCCGGGTGCGTCTCGTCGTGGCCGCGCGCGTTGCACTGCAGGCCGCCGACGATGCAGTGGTCGACCAGTGCCTTCAGGGTGCGCTCGTCCCAGGCGTTGAAGAAGTCGTAGTGGAACGAATAGCTCGCTCCGCCGGCCAGCCTGACCCGCGAGAGGTCGCCGTTGACGGGGAACGCCATCTTGAACTCGATCATCGGCAGGGCGACCGGGTGGCCGGCCGGGCAGATGTTGTTGTTCGTGCCGGGGTTGACGACCGGATAGGCCATGTGGCTCTGGTGGTCGGGGGTGTCCAGGTTGCGGCCGTCCCAGCAACTGGGGGCCTGGAAACGGATGTTGACCTGGACGTCCTGGCGGTCGGGGCAGTCGGCCGGGAACTCGACGTTGAAGAAGCTGTCGCCGCACTCCCAGCCCTCGACGAACCCCCGGTGGGCGCGGAACTGCTGGGCGCTCTGCAGGGGACTGCCGACGACGTACCGCAGGCCCTTGGGGAAGGGGCGCACGCTGGTGTAGTCGGTGACGCCGGCCTTGTAGTAGATGACCTGCGGGCCCACCGGCAGCACCGGCCGGTCGCCGTCGTACATGGTCGGCATCCAGTACGCCGACCGGTCGCCGGGGGCGAGGCAGGTCGTGTCGCCCGCGTCGAGCGAGGCGGTCGTGCTGCCGGCGTCGGTCGTGGTGTTGCCCATGAAGGTGTGGTCGTGCGACTTCCCGGGCTGCCCCGGGTGGACGACGGGGTCGTCGGGCGCCGTGTGGGAGACCGAGCAGTTGGCCTGGAACTCGTGGAAGTAGCGGTGCGGCGGCTCCTTCGTGGACGGGGTGACGCCGGTGACCGGCGGGTTCGCGGGGATGTAGCCGTCGCCGTCCGGGTCCTCGGGCGAGGCGGCGGTCGAAACCGCCATGGCGTGCGCGGTGTGCGCGGCGTGCACGGCCGGCGCGGCGGCGGTGCCGGTGTCGGCGTTCGCCGCGACCGTGCCGACGCCGACCGAGGTCAGCAGTAACGCGGTCGCGATCAGGGTGCCGGACAGGACTCTTGATCTCCGTGGCATGGAGACCTCCTGAGAGGTGTCGGGGAAAATCTCGGAGAGCGCTCTCCCACGGACGGAGTGTTGAGCCGGGCGCGGGAGGGTGTCAAGGGATCCGGCACAAGGAGCAACGAATGCCGCGCCCACACTTGTTGAACAAGTCACAGGTGGGGCTGTCGTAACTCTTGACGTCTCTCGCACACGGATGAACCATGCACATCCAGAGAGCGCTCCCCCACCCCCACTGCGTTCATCTTCCGAACAAGGAGAGAGCCGCCCCATGCCCACTTCCCCCACGAACTCCCCCGCGCCGGAACCCTCCGGCGTGCGGCGGCGGGCCCTCCTCGGTGCCGCCGCGGCCGCACCGGTGCTGGCAGGCATGTCCGGGGCGGCCTCCGCCGCGCCTGCGGCGGGACGCAAGAAGCCGCGACGGCTCAAGGCCGGGGGCGACCTCGGCCCCAACGTGATCGTCTTCGATCCGTCCACCCCGGGCATCCAGGCCCGCCTGGACGAGATCTTCCGGCAGCAGGAGACGGCCCAGTTCGGCACCGGCCGCTACCAACTGCTGTTCAAGCCGGGCACGTACAACGGACTCAACGCGCAGATCGGCTTCTACACCTCGATCTCCGGTCTCGGGCTCTCCCCCGACGACACCACCATCAACGGTGACGTGACGGTCGACGCCGGCTGGTTCGACGGCAACGCCACCCAGAACTTCTGGCGTTCGGCGGAGAACCTGGCCCTCGTCCCGGTCAGCGGCACCAACCGCTGGGCGGTCGCCCAGGCCGCGCCGTTCCGCCGGATGCACGTGCGCGGCGGACTCAACCTCGCCCCCGCCAGTTACGGATGGGCCAGCGGCGGCTACATCGCCGACAGCCGCGTCGACGGCACGGTCGGCCCGTACTCGCAGCAGCAGTGGTACACCCGGGACAGCTCGGTCGGCGGCTGGACCAACGGCGTGTGGAACATGGTGTTCTCCGGTGTCGAGGGCGCCCCCGCGCAGGGCTTCCCGAACCCGCCGTACACCACGCTCGACACCACGCCGGTCTCCCGCGAGAAGCCCTTCCTGTATCTCGAGGGCGACCAGTACCGCGTCTTCCTGCCCGCCCTGCGGACCAACTCCCGCGGCGTCACCTGGGGCAACGGCACCCCGCGCGGCACCTCCCTGCCGCTGGAGCGCTTCTACGTCGCGAAGCCCGGCGACTCGGCGGCCACCCTCAACCAGGCCCTCGAACAGGGGCTCAACCTGCTGTTCACGCCGGGCATCTACCACGTCGACCAGCCGGTCCGGGTGAACCGGCCGGACACGGTGGTGCTGGGCCTCGGATACGCCACCCTGATCCCCGACAACGGCGCCACCGCCCTGCAGGTCGCCGACGTCGACGGCGTACGGCTGGCCGGCTTCCTGATCGACGCCGGTACGGTCAACTCCTCCGTGCTGCTGGAGGTGGGGCCGGAGGGTGCCGCCAAGGACCACTCCGCCAACCCCATCACCGTGCAGGACGTGTTCATCCGGATCGGCGGCGCGGGCCCCGGCAAGGCCACCACCAGCATGGTGATCAACGCCCGGCACACCGTCATCGACCACACCTGGGTCTGGCGCGCCGACCACGGCGACGGCGTGGGCTGGGAGACCAACCGCTGCGACTACGGCGTCGTCGTCAACGGCGACGACGTCCTCGCCACCGGTCTGTTCGTCGAGCACTTCAACAAGTACGACGTGCAGTGGAACGGCGAGCGGGGCCGCACGGTCTTCTTCCAGAACGAGAAGGCCTACGACGCCCCCGACCAGGCCGCCGTCCAGAACGGCTCGATCAAGGGCTACGCCGCGTACAAGGTCGGCGACCACGTCACCACCCACGAGGGCTGGGGCATGGGCAGTTACTGCTACTACAACGTGAACCCGAGCATCGTGCAGCACCACGGCTTCGCCGCCCCCGAGCGGCCCGGGGTGCGCTTCCACAGCCTGTCGGTGGTGTCGCTGAGCGGCAACGGGCAGTACGAGTGCGTCATCAACGACACCGGGTCGCCGACGTCGGGCAGCGACACGGTGCCGTCGACGGTGGTGTCCTACCCCTGATCCCGGCGCCACGGGCACGTCCGGCCGACGCCGGTGACCGGACGTGCCCGTACGGTGCCGGTGGCGGCCCCTCCCGCGCGCGAGTGCGGGAGGGGCCGCCGTCTCCGTCACCACACGGGCGCGCCTCCGTCACCGGGCGGGCGGCTCAGCGTCACCGGGCGGGCGCCTCAGCCGGTGCCGGGGCCGGCGCGTAGCCGGTGGGCCGGCTGGTGAAAGTGCCGCGGCCCTGGGTGCGGCTGCGCAACCGGGTCGCGTAGCCGAACAGTTCGGCCAGCGGGACGGTGGCGGTGACCACCGCTCCGCCCGCCCGTGCGGCCGAGCCGGTCACCCGGCCGCGCCGTGCGGCCAGGTCGCCGAGCACCCCGCCCACAGCGTCCTCGGGCACGGTGACCGTCACCTCGACGACCGGTTCCAGCAGGACCACGGCGCAGGCCCGCAGGGCGTCGCGCAGTCCCAACCGGCCGGCGGTGCGGAAGGCGGTGTCCGAGGAGTCCTTCACATGCGTGGAACCGTCGGTGAGCGTGACCCGCAGCCCGGTGACCGGATGCCCGCCCAGCGGCCCTTCGGCCAGGGCGTCCCGGCAGCCGGCCTCGACCGCGCGCACGTACTCCTGCGGCACCCGCCCGCCGACGACCGCCGAGCGGAACTCGAACCCGGACCCCGGCGATCCGAGCGGCTCGACGTCGAGGACGACATGGGCGAACTGACCTGCCCCGCCGTCCTGTTTGACGTGCCGGAACACGAAGCCGGTCACACCGCCGCCGACGGTCTCCCGGTAACCGACCCGGGGCCGGCCGACGTCGACGCCCAGCCCGAGCTCACGCCGGATCCTCTCCACCGCCACCTCCAGATGCAGTTCGCCCATGCCGGACAGCACCGTCTGGCCGGTCTCCGCATCGGTGCGCACGCCCAGCGAGGGGTCCTCCTCGGCCAGCCGCGCGAGCGCCGACGCCAGCCGCCCGGTGTCCGTGCCCCGCAGCGCCTCGACCGCCACGGAGACGACCGGTTCGGCGACCCCCGGAGGTTCCAGGAGCAGCGGGGCGTCCGGCGCGCACAGGGTGGCGCCGGCGCGGGCGGACTTCAGTCCGACCACGGCGACGATGTCCCCGGCCACCGCCCGGTCCAGCGGGGCCTGCCGGTCGGCCCGCACCCGCAGGATGCGCCCGACGCGCTCGGTACGCCGCGCGGTGGCGTCCCACACGGTGTCCCCCTTCCCGATCGTTCCCGAGTAGATCCGCAGATAGGTCAGCCGGCCCGTCGAGGTGGCGGTCACCTTGAACGCGAGCGCGGCGAACGGTGCCGCCGGGTCGGCGGCCCGCTCCTGTCCGCCGCCGTCCTCGCGCGTCCCGCGCACCGGCGGCACGTCGAGCGGCGAGGGCAGATAGGCGAGTACGGCGTCCAGCAGCGGTTCGATACCGCGGTTGCGGTAGGCCGAGCCGCACAGGACCACGACGGCGTCACCGCCGCGGGTCAGGTCCCGCAAGGCGTCGGTGAGCGTCCCGGTGGTGAGCGCACCCGTGTCGCAGAACTCCTCCAACGCGCCCGGATGCAGTTCGGCGACGGCCTCCTCCAGCAGCCGGCGCCGTCCGCCCGCCTCCTCGCGCAGTGCGTCCGGCACCGGTGCCGGGTCACCGGCCTCGCCCTCGTCGTCCCACGTCAGCGCGCACATGCGCACCAGGTCGACGACACCGGTGAAGGTGTCCTCCCTGCCGATCGGCAACTGCACCGCCAGGGGTGCGGGGTGCAGCCGCTCCCGGATCGAGGCGACGGCCGTGTCCAGGTCGGCACCCGCGCGGTCCATCTTGTTGACGAACGCGATCCGCGGCACACCGTGCCGGTCCGCCTGCCGCCACACCGACTCGCTCTGCGGCTCCACTCCGGCGACCGCGTCGAACACGGCGACCGCGCCGTCCAGGACGCGCAGGGAGCGCTCCACCTCGTCGGCGAAGTCGACGTGGCCCGGGGTGTCGATGAGGTTGATCCGGTGGCCGTCCCAGGCACAGCTGACGGCGGCGGCGAAGATGGTGATGCCCCGGTCGCGTTCCTGCGGGTCGTGGTCGGTGACGGTGGTGCCGTCGTGCACCTCGCCCCGCTTGTGCGTGGTGCCGGTGGCGTACAGGATCCGCTCGGTGACGGTGGTCTTGCCCGCGTCGACGTGGGCGAGGATGCCGAGGTTGCGGACGGCGGCGAGGGGGCTGGCGGTCGTCGGGTTGCGCATGGCCCGTGGCCTTTCGGATGGTCCGGAGAAGGGCGGCGCGATGTCCCTGACGCACGGCGGGGCACGTCCCCGGACGCGCGGGGGGTGCGGAGATCAGACGTGCGTCACGGCATCCGGTGCCGGCCGCGCAGCGGGCACCGGACGGCCGAGGACACCAGGATCACCTCGGAGCGGGCGGACCGGGTGCGGGGAGCGGCGACGGCGGTGTGGTCACGCACGGCCCGGCTCCCCTCGACTGGTCTCCTCGACGCCGCCCGGACAGGGGGACGGCGCTGCTGCCGATCGCGAGTGTAGGCGGGGACGCCACGGCCGGACCACGCGTTTTACGAGGTCGCGCGTTCGTGGACCACCTCCCCGCATGTCTCATGTCCTGGTACGGGATTCCTGGAAAATGAGATGTCTGGGAGTGTGAAGGGGCCCGCACCGTTCGCGCGGCCTCTCCCGAACAGGACCGAGTGGGACGCGTGGCGCCGCGCGGGCCGTCGGCGCCGGTGGCCCCCGCCGACAGCGCCCCCACCCTCGCCTGGCCCGCTCCCGCGCGCGACGCCCAGGTCACGGAGATCAGCCCGGCCGAGCTGGAGACGCCGGCCGACGCCCCTCCCGCACACGCCTCCCCGGTCCCCTCCGCCCCCCGGGTCCCCGGCTCCCCCGGCGTCGTGACCGCCGAGCCGTGCGACCGCGCCGACGGTGTCCGGCGTGAGCAACCGGAGCCGGGCAGCCGCCGCCCGCCCGGCCCGAGGGCGCGACGCACACGCTGCGACACTCCGTCCAGGCCCGCAGGACGGCGGCTCACGAGGTCGGCACTTCTTCGAGAGAACCGCCGCTCGTGAGCCGCCGTACTCCTCGGCTCGATCAGCCATGGGATGGGCTCCGTGGGACAGCGAAGAGGACATACGCCTGCCGGGCGCCCACGGGCACGGACTCGGCGTGGATGCGCACCGTGTCCTTTCGGAACCTCGTGCGAGGCCGCAGGGCGAGCAATGGCCCGAGGTGGGCGGTGATCCGGTCCGCGGCGGACTTGGAGACCCCGAACAACGGGGCCAACTGCCGCAGGGTGAGGTTCGTCCGCCAGTAAGCGGCCACCAGCAGGAATGTGTCTTCCAGCGGCGGGCCCCAGGGCCGGCCTCTGCTCACCGGGTCGGCGCCCTCCCGCCGCAACGCGGTCACAGGCTTCGTGAACTGTCGTGGGCTCAGCCCGGTGAACGGGGCTGTCCAGGAGGGTTCCGGCGCAGTGATCACACCAGCCACGGCGAGATCGTCTCACCTTGATCATGCTCCAGGGCCCGCAACCTCTGGGCGGGAAACATCTCGATCGCCCGGACGGCTTCCGCGTGAGATCCTCCGCCCGTGGCTACGGAGACCGAGGTGGGAGAGCTGTTGCACCAGCGCGGCTGGCGGGCGGCATTTACGGTCACTGGAAGGGTGAACGCGTGGACCACCCTGGTGAGCGTCATCGAGCGCGGCTAGGGCGACGACATCCACGAGTACACCAACGACCTCTACTGCCGAAACTGGCTGCACGAGGCATGGCTCCTGCTGGACGAACACATCGTCCAGCTCTGGACCCCGCGGATCAGAGCTCTGGACGACCGGTACAGGGCCGCGACCGTCGACGACGACGGCCAAGCGCTCGACCAGTTCCGCCGACTGCCCGGCCCCGACCTGTGGTGGTGGCGGCGGCACCCGCGCATCCTCACTGGAGACCTCGGGCGTTCGCTCCGCTCGGCCGGTGCCATCGGCACCGACCCTGACGCAGCATGAACCTCAGCCTCATGGGGTTACGGGACAACTCTTGGCAGAGCTGGTTGAGCTGGTGTATGAGTCCGGTCGAAGCAGCCTGATTGTCACCAGTGAGGCACGCGGCTTGTCACAGATCCTCTTTCAGAACCACCGTGACCGACCAGGAGACGGCCTCTCAGTATCCCCAGCTGGCGTAGATGGTGACGTTCTCGCCGTTGTCCCTGGCTCCGACGCATACGTCACGCCAGTCGAGCAGCCAGCCGCTGGAGCGGCAGCTCTCCTGCTGGAGGCCCAGTTCGCGGATGATCTCCGGCCGGGACAAGCCGTCCTCGCTGGTGACCGTCGCGGCGCGCCAGCAGCCGCCGGAACCGCAGCTGGTGCCTTCGTCAGCCATGCTGATGCCTGGCGGCAATGAGGGGAGGGCCTTGGACGGCGGGGCGTCCGAGCCTTCGCTGATCATCAGCGCATACAGGAGGCCGACCACGAGGGTGAGGGCGAACTGCATCCCCAGGAAGCCGATCGCTCCGTTGCGGCGGGGAATCCATTCCGGGGGAGGGGAGTTGTCGTGCCGTCCTTCCAGTCCCGCACCGCAGGCGATGAGCAGAGACGCCAGGGCTGTGAACACGAGATGGGCGTCGGGTCCGGGGGCGTGGATCCAGCCCTGCTGGACGCTGATCAGCAGACCGGCTCCGGCGAGCAGCGTGCCGCCGATCGCGAAACCGACGGGGCGGGTACGGGCGATCGTCGTCCAGACGACGGCGGGCGCGACGGCGAAGAGTATCCCCAGGACGATCAGCATGTACGGGGGGACGTGCGGCCTCGAGCGCTCGGTTCCATACGGCCGGGGCTCCCCTCAGACCCGCAGGCCGGTCGTTCATGCCGTGTGGTGCGGCGAAGTCGTCGTTGCCGAAGTCCCATCCGTGCGCACCTACGGCCTTGCCGGTGACAACAGGCCTGCCCATGTGACAGCTATCGCGCTTCGGCTCACTGCGGCAATGAGCCTTTGCCGCAGCGGGCTCCGCATTCAGTAGTCGAGACCCGGGTAGTCGATGTCGTCGATGGCCACGTCCGACAGCCCCATGGCGCGACCGCCGCCGTCCTGGAGATACACGTCCTCCAAGCCTTCGGCGATGATTCCGCGCATCTGCTGGTCCAGGGTCTTCGAGAAGTGATCTTGTGTTCGGGTTAGTCATGCCAGGCCGGGGGCGGTGAGGGGCCGCAGGTGGTCTCGGCCGGTGCGGCGGGGGCGGCGCCGATGTCGGTGTGGCCGTCCTGGGGGTGGACGCCGATGGCGAGGTTGCGCAGGCCGGCCATGACGCGGGGCAGGTGGCGGGTGCGGATCTTCGAGGCGTCCTCGTGGAAGGTGCGGTCGCGGACGTGGTGGAGCTGGTTCTCGATGCGCCGGTGGCCGCGGATCCGGGCGGCGAGTTCGCTGCCGGTGGCCGCGCCGGGCGGCAGGCTCGTGACCGGGTGGATCCGCTCGGTCGTCAGTTTGCCCGTGCCCAGGTCCCTTTTCCGGCGCATGACTTGGAGAGCCTGCCTGGCGGCGGGACTTCTCAAAGACCCTGGGGTTGGAGAGGCTCGGTGAACGGAGAGGGTCAGGTGCGCGGCAGCACGCCCAGGAGCGTCGAGGTGAAGGAGATCCGCAGAGCGTCACGCAGCTCCAGGTGGTGCACGCCGAGGGCGGGCTCCTCCGCGTAGGCGGCGAGGAGGCTGGGCGGCGGCGGGACGTAGGACGACAGGGCGCCCGCCGAGGCCAGGATCATCAGGCAGAACATCTGCGCGCCGTCGCCGAGCTCGGGCACGTGGCGGCGCACCAGCTCGGACATGGTCGCGAGCTTCGCGAGGGAGGACCGCTTGTGCCGCTTGGCCACCTCGACCGAGACGTTGTGCTCGAGGACGCCGCCCTGCGCGCCGAAGAGGTCGCAGAGCACCACCCGTTCCGCCAGCGACCGGCTGAGGACCTCGGCCAGCTGACCCGCCCGCGCTTCCGGTGACGCCTGCGCCTCGACGCCCGCGGCCAGTTCGTCCGCCAGCTCGGTGAGCCACCTTTCCAGGAAGGCGTCCAGCAGTTCGAGCAGCACCGCCTCGCGCGACTCGAAGTACCGCAGGACGTTCGACTTGGCCAGGCCCACCCGCCGGCTGAGCTCGTTGAGGCTCACCTCGGCCACGGGCATCTCGTCGAGCATCGCCGCCGCCGTGTCCAGGATCGCCCGGCGGCGGATCCTCCGCTGCTCCTCGCTTCTCGCCCGCTGAAACGTCATGCCCTCACCCTAACTTAAAGACCACCGGTCCCTTGACAGGAGACCGCCGGTCTCTTATGTTGGTCCTCGTAACAGACCGACGGTTCTTTAGGAGAACGCCATGAGCAGTGACTGGACCGAGCAGCACATCCCCGATCAGCACGGCCGGGTGGCGATCGTGACCGGCGCCAACACCGGACTGGGCTTCGAGACCGCCCGGATGCTCGCGGCGCGCGGGGCGGCGGTGGTCCTGGCCGTCCGCGACGTCGGGAAGGGCGAGCAGGCAGCCGCCCGCATCACCGGCGACGTCACCGTCCAGGCCCTCGACCTGACCTCCCTGGACTCGGTCCGGTCCGCGGCGGCCGACCTGCGCGCGGCCCACCCGCGCATCGACCTCCTGATCAACAACGCGGGCGTGATGTACACCCCGAAGCAGACCACCGCCGACGGCTTCGAGCTGCAGTTCGGCACCAACCACCTCGGCCACTTCGCCCTGACCGGCCTGCTGCTGGACCGGCTCCTGCCCGTCCCCGGCTCCCGCGTCGTGACGGTCAGCAGCACCGGTCACCGCATCCGGGCCGCCATCCACTTCGACGACCTGCAGTGGGAGCGCTCGTACAGCCGCGCCGCCGCCTACGGCCAGTCCAAACTCGCCAACCTGATGTTCACGTACGAACTGCAGCGCCGGCTCGCACCACACGGCACCACGGTCGCGGTGGCCGCCCATCCCGGCGTGTCCAACACCGAGCTCACCCGCAACACGCCCGCCGCGCTTCGCGTGCCCGTCACCTGGCTCGCGCCGCTGCTCACCCAGAAGGCCGAGATGGGCGCCCTGCCCACCCTGCGCGCCGCCACCGATCCGGCGGTCCGCGGCGGCCAGTACTACGGCCCCGGCAACCGGGGGGAGATCCGGGGCTACCCGAAGCTGGTCACTTCCAGCCCCGACTCCCACGACCAGGCCGTTCAGCGGCGCCTGTGGACCGTCTCCGAGGAACTCACCGGCGTGACGTTCCCCGTGCGGTGAAGCGGTGGCTCCACAGCGGAGGTGTCTCCCTGGGGCCGCAACCGGATCCGAACCGGTGCGCACCGCTTCGCAGGCGGTTCCCCGACCTGGAACGGGGGCTCAGGCCCCGCGGATGAACCCCCCCCCCCCCGATCGGTGGCCACGCCGAAAAGCCCACCGCCCCCGAATCACCGCCGGGCTGTGCGCCGACGCGGTGCGGCACGGGGCCGCCGCGACCCCGGGATCCGTCCGCCCGGGGATTCCGGAACACCGGTGGGCGGGCGGCGTCACGGGGGAGGATGACCGGCGTGACGGTTGAAGGCTCCTCCATCGACTCCACCAGGCCCAGCATCGCCCGCGTCTACGACTACCTGCTCGGCGGCAAGGACAACTACGCCGTGGACCGGGAGGTCGGCGACGTGTTCTTCCGTGACCTCCCCGGCTCGGTGGCCATCGCCTTCGCCAACCGCGCGGCCCTGACCCGGGCCGTCGCGCAGATCGTGAGGACCACCGGTGTGCGGCAGTTCATCGACCTGGGCAGTGGTCTGCCGACCGCCGACAACGTCCACCAGGTCGCGCAGCGGCACGCCCCGAAGTCCCGGATCGTGTACGTCGACCACGACCCCCAGGTGCTGGTCCACGGCTGTGCGCTGCTGGAGCAGAACGACCGGACCCGGGTCGTCCGGGCCGACGTACGCGACCCCGAAGGCGTCCGCACCCACCCGGACACCCTGGAACTGATCGACTTCGACCGCCCCGTCGCCGTCATCCTCAGCGCCATCCTCCACCACGTCAACGACGAGGAGGACCCGGCCGGAATCGTCCGCCACTGGCGCGACCACGTCCCCTCCGGGAGCCACTTCTTCGTCAGCCACTTCCGCTCCGGCGGCAACCCGGAGACCGAGGAGGCCGAGCGGGTCCTCCAGCGGACCTTCGGCCGCGGCCGGTGGCGCACCGACGAGGAGATCGCCTCCCTGCTGGACGGCCTGGAGGTCCTCGACCCCGGCATCGTCCCCGCACCCCTGTGGCGCCCCGACACGGCCCCCAGCCCGTGGAGCGCCGGCGGCGCGGAACGCGAACTCGGCGTCTGGGAACACCTCATCGCCGCCGGACTGGCCCGGAAGGCGTAGCGGGCCCGGCGGCGACGCTCGCCCGCCGGGGAACGGCGTCATGGGATCGCCCCTGCTCACGGGGCCCTGCTCACGGGGCCCCGCTCGAGCGAAGCCGAGAGCTCGGGGGAGCCTGCCGGGCGTCGCGGCAGGGGCGCGCGTCACCCACCGGGGCGCCGGCTCGGTCTTCGCCCCTCCTGCCGGGGCCGCGGCCTCTTCCCGTCGCCGCCCCGGCCGACGGCGGGGCGCGACGAACGCCTCCCCGCGCCCGCAGCCCTCGAGGAACGCGAGGCGCGGGTCCGCCGGGTCGGGGGCGATCCCGAGGATCCCGGCCGCCACGACGTCGTGACGGCCGTCGAACCCGGGTGCACCGAAACGGGCGGCGTTGTCACCCGAAAGCCCTCACCCCGTGCGATTCCACCCCCCTTCGCCCCTGTGCCGCATACCGTGGACCCGCCGCCCGAACACCCCCGGAACAGCGGAAAACGGCGGCGGCATGCGGGACACGGGAGATGGAGGAAGAACGGGATGACACAGGCCGCGGTGAGCGAGCTGGGCGAACGGGTGCCGGGGCGCCGGTGGACGGTGCGTCTGGACCCCGTCGGCCGAGGCGGCGCGCAGGTGCGCGTCTCATGCAGCCGCCCCGCCTGTGCCGAGCAACGTCTGCCCTCCGCGGCGGCAGGCCGTGCGGCCGCGGCCGCCCACCTCAAGGCCCACCTGCGCGCCGCCCCCGTCCCCAGGGCCGGGACCTACTGCGCGTGCCGGGCCGACGACTGCCGCACCCATCTGCCCGACACCGGCAGGCATGCGCGTAGCGAACCCTGGCGGTGCGGCGGGCCGGTCGTCCTGGCCGTGGTCACCGACCGGGCAGGGCGCTGGTGGCAGGCCCTGGAGTGCTGTTCGAGGTGCGCCGCCGCCACCCCCGGAGCACAGACCGCGGCCACCTCCCGGCCGTCCCCGCCCCGGACCGCCGACCGCCCGGCCCCCGCAGCGGCAGGCACAGGCGCGGGCGCGCCGCGGTTCTCCGACCAGCAGGTCGCCGCCCGGGCGGGGGTTCCGGCGCCCCGCCCCGTACCCGCGCGGCGCCGCCGCCCGCCGGAGGCGAGGATCGCCCAGCGTGTCATCCCGCGCGACCTGCGGCCCGTATCCCTGCGGGACGAACTCATCGACCTCGGTGACCTCTTCCGCGCCTACCAGAAGCGCGCCGAACCCGACCTGGCGCTGCTGGCCGACCTCCAGGAACGCAAGGCCCGCGCCTTCCTCACCTGGTCCGATGTCAGCTGCGACGTCACCCTGCGGCTGGAAGCCCAGCGCGCCGAGCAGGCCGCCGCCGTCATCCGGCGCCAGCACCGGCACCGCACCGGCGGCGTCACGGACGAAGACGGACCGGGCGTGGCGCGCCTGTTGACCGTGCCCACGCAGTGGGAGTACGCGCGCTCCGCCCTCGCGCATGCGGCCGGCCACACGCCGCTGCCCGGACCGGAAGCACGGCTGCTGGTGCTGATGCTGACCCTGCGCACCGCGCACACCGGCACCGGCAACCTCGTCGGCCAGGACCTCACCGGGCTGGGCCTGACCGATCCGGAGTACCTGGTCGGGGAGCTGACCGGCTGCGGCTGGCTGGACCTCCCCGGCACGGTCGGCGACCTGCTCGCCTCCCGGCCGGAGAACCCCACCCCGATCACCGTGCCCTCCCTGACGCCCGGCGCGGCGGCTCCCCTGACCTTCGGCAGGAAGACGCGGCCCAAGCTCTCCGGCTGGGCCCAGAGAGTCGTCTCGGACAAGAGGCTCCGCAAGGCGAAGGCACCCGCCGGCGCCCGCCTGCTCGCCCTGACGCTGGCCACGCGGACCGACACCTCGGGACACCTCGGCCCCGGCGGCGAGGGCATCGCCCTGAACGACCTCACCGGCCAGGTCCCGGTGGACGCCGACGAACTGCGTTCCTTGATCGACCAGTTGACCGCAGCCGACTGGCTCACCGACACCGCCCCCACCGACACCCACCTCACCGGCCGGCTGACCGAACGCGTCCTCCCGCTCACCTGTCCCCTCCTGGCGTGAGGTCCGGCACCGCTCCGGTTCCTGCCCCTCCGCCCCGGGCCCGGCATCGGCGTGCGTGACCGGGCTGCGCACCCGATCCTGCCGGGCCTCGTGCACAGCCCCCTCCCGTACAGGTGTCGCTGCTGGTGACACGCCCGGCGCGGCCACCACGCCGACGGCATGCACAGTCCTTCCCCCCAACGGCACCGGCAGGTCTCCCCCGGTCCCAGGGCCCCCACCGGGTTCGCGATGGTCCTCACCTCGCCCCCGCGAGGCGCCCGCCCGGCCCGGCTGTTCGTCG
The DNA here is from genome assembly GCF_043076215.1 of Streptomyces sp. NPDC016640. Lineage (NCBI taxonomy): Bacteria > Bacillati > Actinomycetota > Actinomycetes > Kitasatosporales > Streptomycetaceae > Streptomyces > Streptomyces sp. NPDC016640. Next base: position 166,196 of record NZ_JBIBRG010000012.1, on the reverse strand, counting down.
CGCACTGTCTGGAATCCTGGGGACATCCCCGCACCAGCGACGCCAACGAGACGCTGGCCCTCATCACCGCCGACCTGTGCGCCAACGCCGTACAGCACGGACGCGTTCCCGGCCGGGACTTCCACGTCCGGCCGGCCTCAGAGGAGGACGGCGGGCGGATGTCACGCAGCGTTCTCGTCCCCTGGTCCCCGCAGCGACGGCCTGGCGGGAAGCAGCCGACAACCGCCGACGATCTCCTGGGTAAGCTGCCCGTCGCCGCGGGAAGGCCGGGGCGACGGGGAAGGACGACGCATGGTGTGGGACGAGTGGGAACAGCTCAAGCAGGAAGCCGCTCAGCAGCACGAGCACGGTACGCAGATGCAGCTCAACCAGCTTCCGCCGGGTGACGGGCCGGGTCCGTCCACGTCCACGTCCACCAGCAGCGTCACCAAGGGTCTCCTCTCCAGCAAGAAGGCATGGAACAAGGCCGGGGAGGACATCGGCGGGCTGGGAGGCGACGTCGACAAGGCCGTGAGGAAACTGCAGGACGGGCAGCAGGGGTTGGGTGACGTGGCCGGATGTCTGTCGGCCGGGGCGCAGAAGGAGGTCTACGAGTCCTGGGCCTCCTACCTCAAGGGCGTCGATGACCGCTGCGACAGGGTCAAGAAGGTCTTCGAGCAGATCGGGCACGACCTGTTGATGACGGACGAGGCCGTACGGTCGGCGCTCGGCGCCATCGACACCCGGTTCGCGGACACGCCCGCCGTGGGCGGCCAGACCTCGGGGCGGTGACGGGCCGTCATGGACCTCGCGACCCTGAAGAGGCTGCAGCCCTCGGAGTTCAAGGAAGCCGCCGATGGTTACCGTGCCGCCGGTGACATGGCCGACACGGCCAAGGACCACATCGACCGGGTCGTCGTCCCGAGCATGCGCAAGTCCCTCAACGGTGAGGCACTGGAGGCGGCCGTCGGAGAGCTGAGGAAGCTTTCGGCCAACTTCCACTACTCGCAGATCGAATGCGGCCTGGTCAGCACGGCGCTCAACGGATTCGCACACGACCTGGACGCCGCTCGGAAGAAACTCCTGTCCGCGCTCGACGACGCGGAGGCATCGAAGTTCACCGTCGACGCGAACGGCAGCGTCACCTATCCGGAGGGCCCGCCGAAGGAGGGATCCGGGTCGCCGGCCAAGGGCGGCACGGTCGGCAGCCTCACCGATCCGACGGCTCAGGCCATGGCTCGCCAGGCCGCGAACGCCGATCCCAACCCCCACCGCGCCAGGGCCCTGGCCATCGCGGACCGCATCGCCCACGCCCTCCGGGAGGCGACGGAGGCCGACGCGAAGTGGGCACCGAAGATCCGCGCCCTGAAGGCCGACGACGACCTGACCGTGTCCCACGAGGACCTGAGGGACGCCCAGTCCGACATGGGCGGGGTCCGCGAGGCGGGCAAGGACTACCTGGCGTCCATCGGCGGACCGCCCAAGGACGCCACCCCTCAGCAGAACGCGGACTGGTGGAAGGGGCTCACCCCCGATGAGCGCGAGGCGTACCTCGCCACCGACCCCGAGCTCGTGGGAAGACTGGACGGCCTGCCCGCCGAGGTCAGGGACGAGGCGAACCGGGTGGTGTTCGAGGAGAAGCGCTCCGAGTACCAGCTCAGGCTCAACTCGCTCCCGAAGCCGCCCGCCAACGAGTGGACGTGGATCACGGCGGGCCCGTACCCGTCCAAGGTCCACACGGACGAATGGATGGCGTGGAACCGGCAGCACGGTGACGAGTACCGCCGCCTCACAGCCTCCCTCAAGGGCATGAACGCCATTCAGAGCCGCTTCGACGACACCGGCAAGGAAGGACTTCCCGAGGCCTACCTGCTCGGCTTCAGCCCGGAGGGGAACGGCAGGGCCATCGTCGCGACCGGCAATCCCGACACGGCCCAGCACCAGGCGGTGTACGTACCGGGCACCACCTCGAACCTGGAGAAGGTGGGGGGCGACATCAACCGGATGACCGAACTGTGGCGCCAGACCAACCAGACGTCACCGGACGCCTCCGTCTCGACCATCACCTGGCTCGGCTACGACGCGCCCCAGTCGATCGTCAAGGACGCCCCCTTCGAGCACTACGCCTACGACGGCGCACCCGCGTACCGGCAGTTCATGGACGGCCTCGAGGCTTCCCACTCCGGCCCCGGGGAACCGCACCGCACCGCCATCGGGCACTCGTACGGCACCACCCTCATCGGAGCCGCCGCCGAGACCGGCAACCTCAACGCCGACGACGTGATCCTCGCCGGAAGTCCCGGCGTCAAGGTCGGTCACGCCGACGAGATGGACGTTCCGAAGGGGCACGTCTGGAACCAGGAGGCCGACGACGACCCCGTGCCCGACATCGGCCGCTGGGGTCACGGCGGCAGCAACTGGAGTCTCGGCGGCGGCGTCTTCCTCATCCCCAGTGACGAGGAGGCCTTCGGCGCGAACCAGATGAACACGGGCCCGGAGGGTACCGGTCCCACGGGAACGACAGGCGCCACAGGCCACAGCCAGTACTGGGACCGGGGCACGACGGCGTTGAAGAACCAGGCGCTGGTCGTGGTCGGCAAGTACGGCTACGTGACCACTCCCGAATAGGACGGCAGGACGCTGTCGAGCGCCGTTCCTCCACCGCCCCACTAGACGAAGATCTTGGAATCCCATGTTCTACGGACCACGCCCCGCACCGGCCCCGCACCACCGGGGCGGTTCCCCCCTGACCCTGGCTCTCGTCCTGACCGGACTTCTCCTCAGTGGATGTGGCATGACCGACAACGACGGCAACGGCTCCCCCGGCGGCACCGCCGGCACTTCCCAGGAGCCCCGCGCGGGTCTTCCCGACGCGGGCACGGCGACGACGGAGGAGGCGGTCGCCGCCGTGAAGGAGGTGTCCAGCGAGCTCTACCGGTTCGCCGGCGTTCCCGGCAAGGCGTCCGAGCCCGGTCCCGGCGTCAAGGAGTGCGAGGGCAAGGACCCGGACACGTACTTCACCGTCTACCACCCCTGGAACTTCGCGCCGACGAAGCCCGGCGACATCGACGTGGCGATGGAGAACCTGAAGAAGAGGCTGAACGGGGGCGGCTGGGTGACCAAGCGGCTGTACCGCGACAACAGTCCCAACAAGGCGCTCAACCTGGTCGCCGACAACGACGCGAGGAAGGTCAGCGTCTGGATCGTCCAGTACTCCGAGGACGCGGCACCGAGTCTGGGGATCAACGTCACGTCCGGCTGCTACCGGGTGCCCGCAGGAGAGACGGTCGACCACTTCTGACACCGCGGGACGAGCCGGGCCCCCGGCGGCGCATGTGTCGTCCAGCGGTTCGCACTCGCGGTCACCGGTGTCCGCCGTGGCGGGCACCGCGACCGTCCGCCCCGTTCACACGGGGGCGCCTTTCGCGGGAGTCCGCGATCCGGCCGGGCGGGTAGCGATGTCCGAGGCGGGGGTACTTTCGACGCCGATCGTCACGGCGCCCTTGCCGACCGTCACGGCGTCGTGTACCGGGCGGTCGCGACAACCGTCCTGCCCGAAAGGTCCTCGTGAAGCCCACTCCGGCCGCCGCGCGGCTCCGCGGCGGTCTGACGCAGTACCTCACGACGACGTACGCGCCGACCGACGAGGACACGCGGCTCGCGCTGGAGCGGTTCCCCGGGGATCCGGGGACGGGCGTCTTCCGGGGCCCATCTGCGGATACGGACGCCGTTCCACCCCGCCGACGACGGGTGGCGGCCTCCGGCGTGAAGATCGGCCGGAATCTCGGTGAGCAGATGGCCAAAAAGATCCCGATCACGGTGATCCGGGCGATCACCAGGAAGGCCGGAACCCACCTCGTCGCGGAGTACGCAACCCGGCGCGCCGCGATCACGCTCGCCAAGGGGGTCCCGGTCCTGTGGACAGCGCGCGTCACCCTCGGTCGTACGACAACAGTCGATGGCCCCGACCGAAACGGTCGGGGCCATCGACTGAGCGATGTGTCCGAGGGGGGACTTGAACCCCCACGCCCGATAAAGGGCACTAGCACCTCAAGCTAGCGCGTCTGCCATTCCGCCACCCGGACAAGGTGTCCGCCGCCGTGCCGGGGTGCTCCCCGTGGCGACATGGACAACCATACCAAGCTTTCGCAGTGCCCTTCACCTGCGTTTTCCATGTCCCGGGTGGCGGGACGCCCGGTCCGTGTCCGGGTCAGCGGCGCCGCTTGCGCAGGGCCGCCAGGTTGTCGTAGCTGATCTTGGCCTCCCGCAGCGACTGCGCGGGGTCGGTGGCGCTCGGGGAGTTGTCGTCCTCGATCATCGGGTTGTGGTAATTGCGCTCGCCGACCCGTGAGAAGAACGTCGTGTAGTCGATGACGCCGGTGCCGAAGGGCACCATGTCGTAGCCCATGCCGTTGGTCGTGCTGACGACGCCGTCCTTGGCGTGGAACAGCGGGTAGCGCCGGTTGTTGCGGGCGACCAGGCCGGCCGGGTCGAAGACGTTCCTCCGGGTGGAGCCGTCGTGGGCGGTGTACGTGTGGAACTTGTACTGGGCCACGTGCGCCCAGAAGATGTCCATCTCCAGCCAGACGAGCTTCGGGTCGGTGACCTTCAGGAAGTACTCCAGCTTGCGGATGCCGGAGCTGCGGGTCGGCCGGCCCTGGTCGTCCAGCGGGCCGCCGTCGAGCAGGAAGCCGTAGGCGCCGTCGTGGTTGTGGGTGTAGAGCTTGATGCCCTCGCGCCGGGCGATCTCGCCGAGCGCGTTCCACTTGTCGGCGGCCACGTCCCAGTCGGCGCGGTGGGAGCTGCCCGTGGGGTCGCCGCCGGTGCCCATGTGCGCCATGCCGAGGATGTTGGCGATCTCCAGGTGTTTCTTGAAGGTGTCCAGGTCCGCCGTGCTCAGCGGCCAGGACGGCGGGATGAAGCCGTGGTTGCCCTGGGCGCGCAGACCGTACTCGTCGAGCCAGGAACGCAGCAGCCTGGCGCCCTCGACCGTCTCCAGGTCGGCACCGCCGGGCGCGTTCGCGTGCTGCCGGTAGCCCGCGAACTCCACCTGGCGGTAGCCGTGGCGGGCCAGCTGCTTGAACACCTCGCGGAAGCCGGAGGGCAGATCGGTGGCGAGGGGGTCGCGGCCGGTGGCGTCACGGACGGTGTAGAGGATGATGCCGCGCCGGTGCGGCGGGACGAGGACCTGTCCGCCGTGTCCGTGGTCGTGGTCTCCGCCGCGGTCCTGGGCCAGTGCGGGGGCGGCGCCGAAGACGGGGGCCGCGACGGCTCCGGCCGCCACGGCGGTGCAGGTGCTGAGGAACCGGCGCCGGTCCACGCCGAGGGTGCGGCGCAGTCCCTCGTCAGGGGCGGCGGAGGCGGTGGCGGCCTCGGTGCGGGAGGGGTCGGAGTACGGGGTCACGGGTGCCTGCCTTCTCGTCGTGGCCGGTCCCGGTGCCGCCGGGACCGGCCGTTGTCAGTGCCGTGTGTTTCACTCTCCGTAGCTGGATCTCGGCGGCCGTGCCTGGTGGTGGGTCAGCCGAGTCCGGCGAGCCGGAGCAGGAGTTGTTTGACATCGGTGGCCGCGACGCGGTCGCCGACGGCGCGGGGGGTGGAGCAGATGAGGAGCGGACCGTCGTCGTCGCTCGCGGGGAGGCGGCCGTGGCTGCCTCGAACAGGTGAGGGATCCAGCGGCACGACCGCCATGCGGTAGCGCATGCCGAGTTTCTTGCGCGCCAGCGCGGTGGCCGCCTTGACCTTGACGTAGGGGTCGAGGGGATCCATGAACAGTTCGACCGGGTCGTAGCCGGGTTTGCGGTGGATCTCGACGAGTTGCGCGAAGTCGGGCGCGCGGGCGTCGTCGAGCCAGTAGTAGTACGTGAACCAGGCGTCGGGTTCGGCGACGGCGACCAGTTCGCCGGCGCGCGGGTGGTCGAGGTGGTGGGTCTTCTTGCCCTCGTCGTCGAGGAGCTGCTCGATGCCGGGCAGTCCGTCCAGGGCGGCGCGGGTGGCGTCGAGGTCCTCGGGGCGGCGCACGTAGACGTGGGCGATCTGGTGGTCGGCGACCGCGAAGGCGCGGGAGGCCATCGGGTCCAGGTACTCCATGCCGTCCTGGGTGTGCACCTCGAGCAGGCCCGCGCGGCGCAGGGCGCGGTTGATGTCCACGGGCCGGTTCACCCGGGTGATGCCGTACTCGGACAGCACCACGACGGTACGGCCCTCGGCTCGGGCGTCGTCCAGGAGCGGGGCCAGGGCGGCGTCCAGGTCGGCGGCCGCCTTCAGGGAGCGCGGGTCGTCGGGCCCGAAGCGCTGCAGGTCGTAGTCGAGATGGGGGAGGTAGCACAGCGTCAGGTCGGGGTGGCGGGTCCGCATGACGTGACGGGTGGCGTCGATGATCCACTGGCTGGAGACGAGGTCGGCGCCGGGACCCCAGAAGTGGAACAGGGGGAACGTGCCGAGCTTCTCGGTGAGCTCGTCGTGCAGCGCCGGCGGACGGGTGTAGCAGTCGGGCTCCTTGCGCCCGTCGGCGTAGTAGACCGGGCGCGGGGTGACGGTGATGTCGGTGTCGGCGCCCATCGCGTACCACCAGCAGATGTTGGCGACCGTGTAGCCGGGGTGCGCGCGGCGGGCGGCGTCCCAGAGCTTGTCGCCGGAGACGAGTCCGTTGTGCTGCCGCCACAGCAGGACGTCGCCGAGTTCGCGGAAGTACCAGCCGTTGCCGACGATGCCGTGCTCCGAGGGCATGGTGCCGGTGAGGAAGGTGGACTGGGCGGCGCAGGTGACGGCGGGCAGGACGGTGCCGAGCGGGGCGCGGGAGCCGGACCGGCCGAGTGCCTCGAGGCGGGGCATGTGGTCGAGGAGGCGGGGGGTGAGGCCCACGACGTCGAGGACGAGCAGGGGGGTGGGGCCGGTGGCGGGTTCGGGGGCGTGCGCGGGGGTGTTCATGGGAGTTCCTTCAGGCCGAGGTCCGTGAGGAGGTCGCGGGCCAGGGCGAGTTCGGCGGCGATGCCGTCGGCGAGCCGGCCCCGGCCGCGGGGGCGCAGTCCGGGCGGCAGCGCCTGCCAGGTGTAGGTCTCGACCTCGAGGTGACGGGTGAGCGGCTGCGGGCCGCCGACGAGCCGGGTCAGGGCGGACTTCAGTACGGGCAGCGTCGAGGTGAGGGGGGCGGTGGGGGCCGCGTGCAGCGGGACGTGGAAGTGGGCGCGCCAGGGTGCCGCGTCGGGCAGGGTGTCGCCGGCCAGGGCCTCGCCGAGGTCGTCGGTGCCGCGCAGCCCGGCGGCGGTGGAGGTGCGGGTCTGGTGCAGGAAGCGGGGCTCGGCGAACGCCGACAGGGCCTCGCGGACCTCGGGGAGGTGGGGATGCTCCGCGTGCAGGGCGGCGGAGAGCTGGGACTTGACCACGGGCACACCGGCCCGGGCGAGGTCGTCCAGGGCGGTGTGCGGGTCTTCGAAGGAGGTGGCGAGGTGACAGGTGTCGACACAGATGCCGACGCGGTCGGAGGCGATCGCGGTGAGCGGGGCGATGGCGTCCCGGGTGGTCTCGACGACACAGCCGGGTTCCGGTTCCAGGGCGACGCGGATGGAGCGTCCGGTCAGTTCCTGGAGCGCGTCGAGGCGTTCGGCGAGGGTGCGCAGCGCGGTGCGGGCCGTGTCCGCGCGCCGCTCGTCGTAGGCGGTGCGCCAGGCGAGCGGGAGGGTGGAGATGGTGCCGTCGGCGACGTCGTCGGGGAGCAGTCCGGCGAGGACGCGGGCGAGGGCGGTGGTGTACTCCAGGCGCTCGGGATCGGCCCAGTCCGGCTTGTAGACCCGGTACTTGACCTCATCGGCGCCGAAGCCCTCGTAGGGGAAGCCGTTGAGGGTGACGACCTCGAGGCCGCGCCGGTCGAGTTCGCAGCGCAGTCCGCGCAGCGCGGACGGGTCGGTGACGAGGGCGTGCGCGGCGTCCTTGGCGAGCCACAGGCCGATGCCGAGCCGGTCGCGGCCGAGCCGGCGGCGGACCGGCTCGCAGTGGTCGCGGAGCTGGGCGAGGACGCCGTCCAGCGTTTCGGCGGGGTGGACGTTGGTGCAGTAGGCGAGGTGGACGGTCGAGCCGTCGGGGTGGCGGAAGCGCATGGCTCACGCCCCGCCACGCAGGATGGAATTGCCCTCGTGGGTGGCCTGCGTGGCGGTGACGCCCAGGTTCAGCCGGCCGCTGAGTCCGTAGAACTCCACGGGGTTGCGCCACAGCACCCGGTCGACGTCGTCCTCGGTGAAGCCCTCGGCGAGCATCAGGTCGGCGACCCTGCGGGTCTTGAGCGGGTCGCTCCTGCCCCAGTCGGCGGCGGAGTTCACCAGGACCCGCTCGGGGCCGTGGGCACGCAGGATGGCGACCATCCGTTCCTCGTCCATCTTGGTGTCCGGGTAGACGGAGAAGCCGAGCCAGCAGCCGCTGTCCTTGGCCTCCTCGACGGTGGTCTCGTTGAGGTGGTCGACCAGCACGCGGTCCAGCGGCAGCGCGGACTCACGGATCACGTCGAGGGTGCGGCGCAGGCCGGCCAGCTTGTCGCGGTGCGGGGTGTGCACCAGCGCGGGCAGTCCGTGGTCGGCGGCGAGCTGGAGCTGGGCGGCGAGCGCGGCGTCCTCGGCCGGGGTCATGGAGTCGTAACCGATCTCGCCGACGGCCACCACGTTGTCCTTGACGAGATACCGGGGCAGTTCGTCGAGGACGGGGGTGCAGCGCGGGTCGTTGGCCTCCTTGGGGTTGAGGGCGAGGGTGCAGTGGTGGGCGATGCCGTACTGGGCGGCGCGGAAGGGTTCCCAGCCGAGGAGGGAGTCGAAGTAGTCGAGGAAGGAGGCCGGGGAGGTGCGGGGCTGGCCCAGCCAGAAGGCGGGCTCGACGACGGCGCGGACGCCCGCGGCGTACATGGCCTCGTAGTCGTCGGTGGTGCGCGACGTCATGTGGATGTGGGGGTCGAAGATGCGCATCAGGACTCCTTGCCGTGGGGGTCGTCCGTGCCCTGCGCCGGGGTGGCGGTGGCGGGCCCGGTCAGGGCCAGGACGCGGTGCAGGTCCTCCGGGACGGGGCGGCCGGCGGCGGTGCGCTCCTCGGCGTAGTCGGCGAGCATGCGGGCGAGTTCGCCGTCGCCCCGGGCGCGCCGGGCCAGGTCCGCCACGTGGTCGAGTCCGACGCCGGTGAACAGGCACTTCAGTACGGCGTGCCGCCAGGCGTGGGCGTCCAGGTGCCGGGCGGCGTAGGGGCCGAGGGCGGCGGCGACGAGCCGGGTGTCGTTGGTGCGCAGGGCGTCCTCGACCAGCGGGAGGGCGTCGGGGCCGGTCACGCAGTGCGTCAGGGCGTGCAGGACGGCGCGGCGTTCGTCGGCGGTGCCCTGGGAGTAGACCCGGGTCAGGGTGTCGGCGTCGGCGTGGGCCGCGTGCAGGACGAGGACGCGGGCGGCATCGGCGTGGGCGGGGCCGCAGCGCCGGCCGGCCTCGGCCAGGCGCAGCTCCCACACGGGGACGGGCCCACGGGTGCCGGGATGCGCGCGGGCTTCGTCCAGGGCCTGGTCGAGCCAGGCGCGGGCGGTGCCGTCCAGCCGCTCGGTGAGGCGGCGGCGCAGCTCGGCGGGCGGGGTGAGGGCAGGGGCGGTGCCCTGGGCGGCGGTGGTGCCGTCGGCTCTCGGGGTGCGGAGGGCCGCTCCGGTGCCGGCCGGCGCCGCGTCCGGGGTGCCCGGGGCGGCAGGGGGGCGCGTCATGGGGTGCTGCTCCCTTCGGAGGTGGCGGAGGGATCGCCGTGCGGTTCGACGGAGGGGGTGGGGGTGGGGGTGGAGGCGGGTGCGGCGACGGCCGCGGCCTGTGCGGCGCGGAGGAACGGCAGGGAGTGGGCGGCGAAGTGAGGGCCCGCGTGGGAGTGGCGGGGCAGTTCGACGACGGTCAGGCCCTGGTATCCGGTGGCGGCGAGGGCCGCGAGGACGGGCGGGAAGTCGATCTCGCCGTCGCCGAAGGGGAGGTGTTCGTGGACGCCGCGCCGCATGTCCTCGATCTGGACGTGGCGCAGCCACGGGGCCGCGTCGCGCACGCAGTCCGCGGGAGGGAGGGGTTCGAGGCACTGGCAGTGGCCGATGTCCAGGGTGAGACCGAGGGGCTCGGGGTCGCCGAGCGTGCGGCGCAGGTGGTGGAAGTCGGCGAGGACGGCGAGGAGGTGGCCGGGTTCGGGTTCGACGGCGAGCGGGACGCCGGCGGTGGCGGCGGCCTCCAGGACGGGGGTGAGGGTCTCGGCGAGGCGCTTCCAGGCGGTGTCCCGGTCCGTGCCGTCGGGCACGGTCCCGCTGAAGCAGTGCACGGCGTGCGCGCCGAGGTCGGCGGCGACGCGGACCGCCCGGACGAGCAGGTCGGCGCGGCGGGCGCGGTCGTCCGGGTCGGGGTCCAGCAGCGACGGGCCGTGCTTGCGGCGCGGGTCGAGCACATAGCGCGCCCCGGTCTCCACGGTGACGCCCAGGCCGAGCGCGTCCAGCCGGTGCGCGACCCGGCGGGTGCGGGCGGCGAGGTCCGGGGCGAGCGGGTCGAGGTGCATGTGGTCGAGGGTCAGTCCGACGCCCTCGTAGCCGAGGTCGGCGAGCAGGGCGAGGGCGTCGTCGAGGCGGAGGTCGGCGAGGCCGTTGGTGCCGTAGCCGAAGCGGAGCGGAGACCGGGGGGCGCGCGGGTCCGTGCCCGGGGCGCGGTGCGGATCGAGGCGTGTGTTCACGTCACGCTCACCTTCCTCATGCTCGCCCTCCTCGCGAACGAACGGCCGGCCGGGGCCAAGGCCGCGACGAGCAGGGCGGTGACGGCCGATCCGGAGCGGGCGGCGAGCGCGGCCTGGAGCGGGACGGTGGCGCGGATGCCGCCGCCGACGGCACGCTGGGTGAGCTCGGGTGAGGGGTTGAGGGTGGCGTGGGCGTAGGGCCGGGCGGCCGTGGCGGCGTAGGCGGCGCCGAGGGCGGTGGCGAGGACCTCGGCGGCCCGCCGGGTGCGGTCCGTCGCACGGGTGGAGCCCGGCAGGCCGGGGGCGGCTGCTGCCCGTCGGCCTGCCGGGGGTCGGGGGCGGCCGCGCGTCACCAGCCGGGTGAGCAGTCCCGTCGTGGCGAGGGCCGCCAGCGGGACCAGGGACGAACCGCCCCTGGTCTCCTGCCGGGACACGGCCGTGACCGCGAGGGTGTGGGTGCCCAGGAGCGCGGCGGAGGGCGCCGCGGCGCGGGTGCCGCCGGCGGTGGCCGCGGCGCCCAGGAGCAGGTCGAGTCCCCGGGCGGCGGCCATGGCCACCGGGCCGGCGGGCGTGTGCTTGAGGCCCAGGTCGTAGGCCCAGACGGTCGCCGCCAGCGGCGTGGCCACCGCGAGGGCGGGGCGTCCCGCTCCGGCGGCCAGTGCCAGACCGGCGCCGGTGAGGGCGCAGGCGGCGGTGAGGGCCGCGCAGGGGCGGACACGGCCCGAGGGGATCGGGCGGTGCGGACGCTCCGCGGCGTCCTCCTCGCGGTCCGCCCAGTCGTTGAGGGCCATGCCGGCCTCGTACAGGCAGAGGGAGGAGCCGATGGCGAGCACGGTGCGCGGTCCGGGGCGCGCCCCGGCCGCCGCGGCGCCGGCCAGGGCGTCGCCGGGGACGGTGAAGAGGGCGGGCAGCCGCAGCAGTTCGGCCCAGGCGCCCGCGCGGCCGGAGCGGGGACGGGGGGCGCGGGGCGCGGCGGCGCCTCCGGGGGGTGACGCGGCGCCCCCGGGGACCGGTCCGCCCGGCGCGGCCGGCCCGCCCGACGTCACCGGCGCGGGTGGCGCGGGCGTGTCCCGCGGTGTGTCGCCCGTGCGGCTCATCGCCGCGTCCCGCGGTCGTCGGCGTCGTCCCGCAGCCGCTCGGCGAAGCGCCTCAGCTCGGCGTACTGCTCGCCGAGTGCCGACGGGCCCTCCCCGACCGGGTCCTTGAAGTAGAAGCCGAGCTCGCTCAGCGGGCCGGTGAGGCCCCGCTCCCGGGCGCGGGCGGCCAGCCGGACCAGGTCGAGGACGAGCGGGGCGGCGAGCGCCGAGTCGCAGCCCTGCCAGATGGTCTGCAGGATCATGCGGGAGCCGAGGAAGCCGTCGAAGGCGATGTGGTCCCAGGCCGTCTTCCAGTCGCCGAGCGCGGGCACGTCGTCGATGTGGACCTCGCCCTGGGGCGCGGCCCCGAGGGTGTCGGCGAGGACGCGTTCCTTGCCGGCGTTCTTGGCGGCGGCGGCCGCGGGGTCGGCGAGGGCGGCACCGTCGCCGCCGCCCAGGAGGTTGGTGCCGGACCAGGCGCGCACGGCGAGGGCGCGCTGCAGGAACATCGGACCGAGCACGGAGCGCAGCAGGGTCTGCCCGGTCTTGCCGTCGCGGCCCGCGTGGGGGACGCGGGCCCTGGCGGCCTCGTCGGCGAGCGCCGGGTGGTGCAGGCCCGTGGACGGGGTGAAGTTGACGTAGGGGCAGCCGGCGCGCAGGGCGGCCGCCGCGTACAGGGAGCTGGGCGGCAGTGAGCCGTCGGCGGGAGCGGGCTCGGTGGAGGCGACGTTCACCACGACGGCGCCCGCGAGGTCCTGGCGGCGCACGAAGTCGCGGATGTCGGCGGCGAACACCTCGATCCACGCGTCGTCGGTGCGGCTCGCGCCGCCGTCCGTGTCACCGGGCAGCGGGCCGCCCGGCCTGATCTCCCGGTCCGCGGCGACGAGTTCGGCGTGCACGGCGGACGGCAGGCCGTGCGGCAGGACGCCGCCGGCGGCGAGGTGTTCGGCGCGCTTGGGCAGCGGGCAGTCGACGGTGTCGTGGCCGCCGAAGACGAGGGACGACAACGGCGGCAGACCGCACGAGGTGAACGGCGGGGTCTCGGTGATCATGCCGGTCGGCGGGTGGAGCCCGGCGGCGACGGCGGCGCAGCCCGCGATCGCGGTCGTGGCCACGGATCCGCGGGCCCCGATGAGCCAGACGCCGAAGCGCGGGGCCGGGGAGGAGGGGGACAGGGACGGTTCGGCGGACATGGGCAGCCTCCTTGTCGTACGCGAACCCGGTGCGAGCGCCGGAGGGGGACGAGCGGGGTGCCGGGCGCGGGGCCCGGCGAGACGGCGGGCGGAGGTCCGGCGTCCTCCGCCCGCCGCCGTTCTAGTCGCCCGAGGCGGGCAGTTCCTTCAGCTGGATGTCGCGGAAGGAGACCTGGTCGTCGGCGCCGTGGTTCTGCAGGCCGATGTAGCCGTCGGTCAGGCTCCGTTCGGGGTCCTTGTTGGTGAAGTCGTTGATCTTGACTCCGTTGAGGAAGACCTGGAGGCGTTCGCCGCGGACCTTGATCTCGTAGGAGTTCCACTGGCCGGGCGGACGCAGCACCTGGTCACGGGCCTTGATGTCGGCCGACTTGAAGGAGTAGACGGAGCCCGTGGTGCGGTCGGGCGCGTCCGTGGCGTCGATCTGGATCTCGTAGCCCTTGTTCACGGCGGACCAGGGGTCGTCGGAGGCGGGGAAGCCCACGAAGATCCCGGAGTTGTCGTCGCCCCGCATCTTCCAGTCGAGCTTGAGGGAGTACGACGCCAGTTCCTTGGCCTGGTACCAGAGCAGTCCCATGCCGCCCTCGGACACCAGGGTGCCGTCCTTGACGTCGAACGTGCCGGGACCCGCCTGCTTCCAGCCGTCCAGGGTCTGGCCGTTGAAGATCTCCCGGTAGCCCTTGTCCGGCTTGCAGTCCGCCTTGACCTGGCCGGTGGCGTACCGCATGCCGCCGAGCAGATGGGTGCGGAAGGCCTCGTCGGCGTAGGACTCCTCGGTGTGGCCGCCGCCGGTGTAGAAGGAGCGGCCGCCACCGTAGCTCTGGCACCAGGCGATGGGGTGGTCGCCCTTCATGGTGCCGCCCTCGTAGGTCGTCTCGTCGAGGGTGGCGAGGACCTTGGCCTGCTCGCGCGGGTTGGTGCGGTAGTTGTACCACTCGTCGGTGCGCTCCCAGGTGTCGCCCAGGTGCGCGGTGGACGGGTGGTCGTGGTCGTGGACGCGCACGGTGGCCTTCTGGATGGCCGGGTGCGAGTCGAAGTGGGCGCCGACGAGGCCGCCGTAGAACTCCCAGTCGTACTCGGTGTCGGCGGCGGCGTGGATGCCCAGGTAGCCGCCGCCGTTCTTCACGTAGTTCTCGAACGCCTTCTGCTGGTCGGCGTCCAGCACGTCACCGGTGGTGGACAGGAAGGCCACGGCGTCGTACTTGGCGAGGTTGGCCGTGGTGAACTGTCCGGCCTCCTCGGTGGCGGTGACCGAGATACCGGCCGGGGCGCCCAGCTCCTTCAGGGCGGCGATGCCGGCCGGGATGGAGTCGTGCCGGAAGCCCGCCGTCCTGGAGAAGACCAGGACCTTCTTGCCTGCCTTGTACGGCTCCTTGGAGAACTCGAAGTCGTCCAGGTCGTACAGCGCGCCGTCGCCGCCCCGGAAGACCAGGTAGATCTCCGTGGTGCGCTTCGGCAGGGACCGCAGGGGCACGTCGACGTTCTGGAACGTGTCCCAGCCGCCGGTCGGCGGGATGTACGCGGAGCCGTGCAGCGGACCGTCGGGCGAGCCGGTGCGCAGTTCGACGAAGCCGCCCGCGCCGCCGGAGGAGGCCCGCACGGTCAGCTTCTTCTGCCCGTCGAACCGGTAGGGGCTGAAGGAGATCCAGTCGCCGTCGTCGATGTCGCCGACGGTCTTGCCGCCGTTGGCGCCGGTCTTGTCGTACGTCCGCACGCCCGACTGGGTGGTGAAGTGCTCGGCCTGGCGGTGCAGCGGCTGGACCACGGTGCGCGCGGTGCCGGTCAGGGTCTCCTGGCCGTTCGCCCCGCCGTCGGTGTAACTGGCGCCGACGACACCGTAGATGTTGGCGTTGGGGTCGTGACCGCCGTCCCCGGCGGGCGGCTTCAGGGTGCCCTCACAGCCCATCTCGCTGGTCAGCTCGTGGGCGTGGGAGTCGTGCCCGAGGCTGTAGACGACCTTGACCTTGGAGCAGTCGACGGTCTCCTCGGGGTCGGTGACGGTCACCTTGAACGGCACGGGCTCGCCGAAGGCGGCCAGGCTGCCGTTGCCGGGGACGTCGATCCTCACCTCGGGCTCGGTGTTGCCGACCACGATCCGGACGCTGGCGTTGCCGGTGTTGCCCTCGGGGTCCCTGGCGGTGAAGGTGGCGCTGTAGGTGCCGACCTTCTTGTACCGGTGGGTGGGGTTGAGGCCCTCGCCCTTGGTGCCGTCGCCGAAGTCCCAGCTGTAGGTGAGGTCCGTGGAGTCGGCGTCCTTGGCGGAGGCGGTGAAGGCGACCTTCAGGCCGGCCGCGCCGGACGTCCTGTCGGCGCTCACCTCGGCGATCGGGGAGAAGCCGTCCTCGGCGTTCTCGATCCGGTACAGCGCGGAGTTCTCGTCGCCCTGGAACCAGGAGACGCCGTAGTCCAGGACGTAGAGCGCGCCGTCGGGGCCGAACTCCATGTCCATGATCTGGGTGCCGGTCCACGGGAAGTCGTTGATCTTCGCGACGGAGCCGTCCCCGGTCTGCTCGATCCGCTTGATCCAGCGGCGGCCGAACTCACCGGCGAAGAAGTCGCCGTCGTACGCCTCGGGGAACTTCACGCCGGAGTCGAGCCCGGCGTCGTAGCGGTAGACCGGACCGGCCATCGGGGACTCGGAGCCGCTGCCGAACTCGGGCACGGAGCCGCCGTCGTAGGGAATCCAGGCGGGCTGGGCGGGCGGCAGGTCGGTGAGGCCCGTGTTGTGCGGGGAGGTGTTCTTCGGGGCGTCGCAGTCGAACGTTTCTCCTGGCGCGCCGGTGGCGAAGTCGTAGTCGCGGTAGGCGTCGTTGTCGCCGGTGCAGAACGGCCAGCCGAAGTTGGCGGCCTCGGTGACCTTGGCGAACTCGACCTGTCCCGCCGGGCCCCGGTCCGGGTTCGCGGCGCCGGCGTCGGGACCGTAGTCGCCGACGTAGACGATGCCGGTCTTGTCGTCGACGCTCATCCGGAACGGGTTGCGGAAGCCCATCGCGTAGATCTCGGGACGGGTCCTCTCCGTGCCCGGTGCGAAGAGGTTGCCCTCCGGGACGGTGTACGAGCCGTCCTCGGCGACCCTGATGCGCAGGATCTTGCCGCGCAGGTCGTTGGTGTTGCCGGAGCTACGGCGGGCGTCGAAGGCCGGGTTGCGCTCCGGGCGCTCGTCGATCGGCGTGAAGCCGTCGGAGGCGAAGGGGTTGGTGTCGTCGCCGGTGGACAGGTAGAGGTTGCCCTCGGCATCGAAGTCGATGTCGCCGCCGACGTGGCAGCAGGTGCCGCGGGAGGCCGCGACGTCCAGGACCTTCTTCTCGCTGGCCATGTCCAGCGTGCCGTTGGAGTTGAGGACGAAGCGGGACAGGCGGTTGACCCCGTCGAACTTCTCGAAGTCCTCGGCGGTGCCGGTCTCCGGGGCGTCGCCCGCGGGGGTGTCCAGCGGCGGGGCGTAGTAGAGGTAGATCGCCCGGTTGTTCTCGAAGTCCGGGTCGATGCCGACGCCCTGCAGACCCTCCTCGTCGTGGCTGTAGACGGGGATCCGGCCGGCGACCTTGGTGACGCCGCCCTGGTCGGTGAGGCGCAGCGTGCCGTCGCGCGAGGTGTGCAGGACGCTGCGGTCCGGGAGCACGGCGAGCGACATCGGCTCGCCCGTCTCGGGCTCGCCCTTGGCGAGCGGCACCTGCTGGAACTGCCCCTCGGCGGCTGCCGTCCCGTCGTGTTCCGGATGTCCGGGGTGGGCGCCGGCGACGGTCGCCGGGGTGCCCACGGCCAGCATCAGTCCGGTGAACAGGGCGAGGGTGGTGCGAAGCCTGGGACGCCTCGTGGTCGGGCCGCTTCTGAGTCTGTTTCTGTGCACGAAGTCCCTCCGGGAACGGGAGTGGGCCGTACGGGTGGGAGCGGGGACGATCGGTGCGGGCGCCGGGGTGCGCCGTCACCCCGGAGGTGTGGGAGGCTGAACACTGCAGGGACGGTAACCGCGTTCTTCCGGTGGCAACAGCCCTTGCGGCAGAGTTGGTCGAACTTCTTCCCGGCGCAGGACAAAGCGGGATCCGGGCAGGCCGAACCGGGGACCGGCGGACATTCCGGTCCCCGTCCCCGGCCTGCCGCCGGGCGCGCGGATCAGCTGTTGAACGCGGCGTCGAAGGACGCGGTGGGCGGCTCGAAGTCGAGTGCGCGCAGATGACGCAGGGCTTCCGGGGCGCCCTGGAGGCGGTCCATGCCGGCGTCCTCCCACTCCACCGAGACGGGGCCCGAGTACCCGATCGAGCGGAGCATGCGGAAGACGTCCTCCCAGGGGACGTCCCCGTGGCCGGCGGAGACGAAGTCCCAGCCGCGCCGGGGGTCGCCCCAGGGCAGGTGGGAGCCGAGGCGGCCGTTGCGTCCGTCGAGGCGCTTGCGGGCCTCCTTGCAGTCGACGTGGTAGATCCGGTCGCGGAAGTCCCACAGGAAGCCGACCGGATCGAGGTCCTGCCACACGAAGTGGGAGGGGTCGAAGTTGAGGCCGAAGGCCGGCCGGCGGCCGACCGCGTCCAGGGCGCGTACGGTCGTCCAGTAGTCGTAGGCGATCTCGCTGGGGTGGACCTCGTGCGCGAAGCGCACGCCCTCGGCGTCGAAGACGTCCAGGATGGGGTTCCACCGCTCGGCGAAGTCCTCGTAGCCGCGCTCGATCATCGACGCGGGCGCGGGCGGGAACATGGCGACCAGGTGCCAGATCGCGGAGCCGGTGAAGCCGATGACGGTGTCGACGCCGAGGAGGGCCGCGGCGCGCGCGGTGTCCTTGATCTCGGCGGCGGCCCGCTGCCGTACGCCCTCGGGTTCGCCGTCGCCCCAGATCCGCGCGGGCAGGATCGCCTGGTGGCGTTCGTCGATGATGGCGTCGCACACCGCCTGCCCGACCAGGTGGTTGGAGACCGCCCAGCACTTCAGGCCGTACTTGTCGAGGAGTTCGTGACGGGAGGCGACGTAGGAGGGGTCGGCGAGTGCCTTGTCCACCTCGAAGTGGTCTCCCCAGCAGGCGAGTTCCAGACCGTCGTAGCCGAAGTCGCGGGCGAGTCGGCAGACCTCCTCCAGCGGCAGGTCCGCCCACTGTCCGGTGAACAGGGTGAAGTTGCGCGGCATCCGTATCCCTCCTCCTCAGTCGGCGATCGGTGTGTAGACGGAGTTCTTCTCGGCGCTCTCCTCCACCGCCGCGAGGACGCGCTGCACCTGGAGCCCGTCGGCGAAGGAGGGCTCGGGGGCGCGGCCCTCGGCGACGGCGTGGACCAGGTCGCGGGCCTGGTGCACGAAGGTGTGCTCGTAGCCGAGGCCGTGGCCCGGCGGCCACCAGGCCTCGAGGTAGGGGTGGTCGGGTTCGGTGACGAGGATGCGGCGGAAGCCGGCGTACGTGCCGGGCTCGGTGCCGTCGTGGAACGACAGCTCGTTGAGCCGCTCCAGGTCGAAGGCGAGCGAGCCGCGCTCACCGTTGAGTTCGATGCGCAGGGCGTTCTTGCGTCCGGTGGCGTACCGGGTGGCCTCGAAGGAGGCGAGGGCGCCGGAGGCGAAGCGGCCGGTGAACAGGGCGGCGTCGTCGACGGTGACCTGTCCGGTGCCGGCGGCCGGGCCGTTGCCGGCCGCGGCCGGCAACGGCCGCTCCCGCACGAACGTCTCGGTGATCGCGGAGACGCCCGCCAGTCGCTCCCCGGCCAGGTGCTGGGCCAGGTCCACGATGTGCGCGCCGAGGTCGCCGAGCGAGCCGGAGCCGGCCTGCTCGCGGCGCAGCCGCCAGGTCAGCGGGAACGCCGGGTCCACCAGCCAGTCCTGGAGGTACGCCACCCGCACGTGCCGCAGCGTGCCGATCCGGCCCTCGGCCACCATCCGCCGGGCCAGCGCGGTCGCGGGAACCCGGCGGTAGTTGAAGCCGACCATCGCCAACTGACCACGTGCGCTCGCCTCTTCGGCGGCGCGGACCATCGCCTGCGCCTCCTCGACGGTGTTGGCGAGGGGTTTTTCGCACAGCACGTGCTTGCCCGCGGCCAGCGCGGCGAGGGCGATCTCGGCGTGGCTGTCGCCGGGAGTGCAGATGTCGACGAGGTCGACGTCGTCCCGTTCGATCAGGGCGCGCCAGTCGGTCTCGGTGTCCGCCCAGCCGTGCCGGTCGGCCGCCGCGCGCACGGCGTCGGCGTCCCGGCCGCAGATCACCGCCAGTTCGGGGCTCAGCGGCAGGTCGAAGACGCGGCCCGCGGTGCGCCAGCCCTGGGAGTGGGCGGCGCCCATGAAGGCGTAGCCCACCATGCCGACGCGCAGGGGTGGCTTCCCCGTGTCTGCCCCTTCTGACTGCTGCGGCTGTGCCATGCGAATGTCCTCCTCGTCGTCGTGGCGGGCGGGGTCGGGCCCCGCCCGGTGGGCTGGTCAGGCCCGTGGAGCGGGGCGCCTCACTTGAATCCCGTGGGCATGTACTGGTCCACGTTCTCCTTGTCGACGACGGCCGAGTAGCAGGTCACCGACGAGGGGATCTCGAACTCGGCGAGGCCCCCGACGCCCTTGCCCTGGCCGAGGGCGCGGGCGAGGTCGATCGCGGACGCGGCCATGGTCGGCGGGTACAGGACGGTCGCCTTCAGGACTCCGCTGTCGGCCTTGATGGCCTGGAAGGCGGCGAGCGCGCCGGCGCCGCCCACCATCAGGAACTCGTCGCGGCCGGCCTGCTCGATGGCGCGCAGCGCGCCCACGCCCTGGTCGTCGTCGTGGTTCCACAGCGCGTCGATCTTCGACTGCGCCTGGAGCAGCTGGGCCATCTTGGCCTGGCCGGACTCGACGGTGAACTCGGCGGCCTGCCGTGCCACCTTCTTGATGTTGGGGTAGTTCTTCAGCGCGTCGTCGAAGCCCTTGGTGCGCTGCTGGGTCAGCTCCAGGTTGTCCAGGCCGGCGAGTTCGACGACCCGGGCGTCGGCCTTGCCCTTGAGCTTCTCGCCGATGTAGTGACCGGCGTTCAGGCCCATGCCGTAGTTGTCGCCGCCGACCCAGCAGCGGTACGCCTGGGGGGTGTTGAAGATCCGGTCGAGGTTGACCACGGGGATGCCGGCCCGCATCGCCTGCAGGCCGACCTGGGTGAGGGCCTTGCCGTCGGCCGGCAGCACCACCAGGACGTCGACCTTCTTGTTGATCAGGGTCTCGATCTGGCCGATCTGCTGGGCGGTGTCGTTGGAGCCCTCGGTGATCTCCAGGGTGACGTCGGAGTACTTCTCCGCCCGCTTCTTGGCGTTGTCGTTGATGGCGTTGAGCCATCCGTGGTCGGCCTGCGGTCCGGCGAAGCCGATGGTGACCGGCTTGCCGGGCTTGTCGTCGGCGACGGGCCGGTCGTTCGCGGCCGGCTCGTCGTCGCTGGACTCGTTGCTCGTGCATCCCGTGATCAGGGCGCCGGCGGATACGGCGGCCGCCCCGAAGAGCAGTCCTCTGCGGCTTGCGAAAGGTGTCTGTGGCATGGCGGTGAACCCTTTCCTCAGGTCGTGTTCGCGGTACGGCGCTGGACCAGCACGGCGGCGACGATGATCGCGCCCTTGGCGATCTGCTGGACGTCGCTCTGCAGGTTGTTCAGGGCGAAGATGTTGGTGATCGTGGTGAAGATCAGGACGCCGAGGACGGAGCCGACGATGGTGCCGCGGCCCCCGGTGAGCAGGGTGCCGCCGATGATCGCGGCGGCGATGGCGTCGAGTTCGTAGAGGTTGCCGTTGGTGTTCTGGCCGGATCCGGCCAGGACGATCAGCAGGAAGGCGGCGATGCCGCAGCACAGCCCGGACAGCAGGTACAGGTAGAGCCGCTGGCGGCGGACATCGATGCCGGCGAGCCGGGCGGCCTCGGCGTTGCCGCCGACGGCGACGGTGCGGCGGCCGAAGGTGGTCCGGTTGAGCACCAGCCAGCCGATGACGGTGACCGCGGCGAACACCAGGACCAGCGGCGGGATGCCGAGGATGTAGGAGTCGCGTTCCCCGAGGTCGAGGACGCCGTCGATGGTGACGATCTGGGTGCGGCCGTCGGTGATCTGCAGGGCGAGACCGCGGGCGGAGGCGAGCATGGCGAGGGTGGCGATGAACGGGACCATCCCGCCGTACGCGATGAGCACCCCGTTGACCAGGCCGCACCCCAGGCCGACGAGGACGGCGGTGAAGAGGATGCCGCCGAAGCCGTACTCCTGGGTGGCGACGGTGGTGGCCCACACGGAGGCGAGGGCGACGATGGCGCCGACCGAGAGGTCGATGCCGCCGGAGATGATGACGAAGGTCATGCCGACGGTGACGACACCGATGACGGATGCCTGGGTGAGGACGAGCTGGAGGTTGCGGGTGTCCAGGAACTCGTCCGGTTTGGTGAGACCGCCGATGAGGATCAGTACGGCGAGCACGCCGAGCAGGGACAGCGTGCGGACGTCGGCGCGGAACAGCACGGCGCGCCAGGCGGGCGGTTCGGCGGCCGACGGCACCTTGCCGGTGCTGTCCCGCGGCGGGGAGACGGGCTGCGTCATGACGCCGGGCTTCCTTCCATGACCAGGTCGAGTACACGGTGTTCGTCGAGTTCGCGGGCGGGCGCCGTGTGGACGACGGTGCCCTCGCGCAGGACCAGGACGCGGTCGGCGAGGCCGAGCACCTCGGGCACCTCGCTGGAGACCAGCAGGACGGCGAGGCCTTCGTCCGCCAGCCGGCGGACGACCGCGTAGAGTTCGGCGCGGGCGCCGACGTCGACGCCGCGGGTGGGTTCGTCGAGCAGCAGCACCCGGCAGCCGCGCAGCAGCCAGCGGGCGAGCACGGCCTTCTGCTGGTTGCCGCCGGACAGGGTGCGCACGGGCACGTCCGGGTTGTCGGGCCGCAGGGAGAGTTCCCGGGTGGCCGCGCGGGCGGCGCCCAGTTCCGCGCCGCGGTCGATCCATCCGGCCCTCGCGAAGCGGGACATGGAGGAGACCGACACGTTGCGGGTCACCGACTCCAGCATCAGCAGGGCCTGGGCCTTGCGCTCCTCGGGGGCGAGCCCGAGTCCGGCGCGCACGGCCGCCCGCACACTGCCCGGTTTCAGGGGACGCCCGTCGACGAGGACCCGGCCGGTGTCCGGCTTGCGGGCGCCGTAGACGGTCTCCAGGATCTCGGAGCGCCCGGAGCCGACGAGTCCGGCGAGACCCACGATCTCCCCGGCGCGCACCTGGAGGTCGAGCGGGGCGAACTCGCCCGCGCGGGACAGCCCTTCGACGGTCAGCACCGGTTCGCCGCGCGGGGCGGCGGCCGGCCGGGGCGGGAAGACGTACTCGACGTTGCGTCCCGTCATCAGCGCGACCACCTCGCTGGTGGGCGTCGACTCGGCGGGCAGCCCGCGGGCCACGGCCCGGCCGTCCTTCAGTACGGTCACCCGGTCGCCGATGCGCCGGATCTCCTCCAGGCGGTGCGAGATGTAGACGACGGCGACCCCGTCGGCGGTGAGGTCGCCCACGATGCGGAAGAGGTTGTCGACCTCGTCCGGGTCGAGGGCGGCGGACGGTTCGTCCATCACGATGAGCCGTACGTCGTGGGAGAGCGCCCGCGCCATCGACACGATCTGCTGATGGGCCGCCGACAGGTCCCCGACCAGCCGGGCCGGGTCGATCTCCGGGTGCCCGAGCCGCTTGAGCAGCCGGGCCGTCGACTCCCGGGCGGCCTTGCCCCGTACGACGAAGCCGGCGGCCGTGGGTTCGTGTCCGAGGTGCACGTTCTCGGCGACCGACAGGTGTTCCACCAGGTCGAGTTCCTGGTAGATGGTGGCGATGCCGAGGCGCATGGCCGCGATCGGGGAGCGGAGCGTCACCTCCTGCGAACGCCAGCGGATGGTGCCCGTGTCGGGCTGGTGGGCGCCGGCCAGCACCTTGATCAGGGTGGACTTCCCGGCGCCGTTCTGGCCGAGCAGGCAGTGCACCTCGCCGGCCTGGACGTCGAGGTCGACGCCGTCCAGGGCCCGGACTCCGGGGAAGGACTTGGTGATGCCGGACATGCTGAGCAGCGGTGGTTCAGGTGCCATGCGGATTTCCCCTCGGCGGGCATGCGGGCCGGTGTCAGGGCGATCCCCTTACGGGGCAGGCGTTTTCGGGCAGGGCTGGGTAGGGCGGTGGCGGATGCGGGACAGGTGCGGTGCGAGACGGGTGCGGTGACGGGTGCGGGCGGTGGTGCCGGTGAGCTGTTCCGTGCGGTGGAGCGGCTGGTGTGGCTCGGGTGCGGTCACGCGGGTGCGGTGCGGGGACGGTGTGGCGCGGACGCCGTGGGAATCGGTGGAGCCGCTTACGCGGGTGAGAACAGGTGGTCGCTGATGAGCCGGGCCGCGCCGATGACTCCGGCGGTGGGGCCCAGCTCGCCCAGCACGATGGGCAGGTTGCCGGTGGCCAGGGGCAGCGACTGCCGGTAGACCTGGGTGCGGATCGCGGCGAGCAGGGTGTGGCCGAGACCGGTCACCCCGCCGCCGATCACCACCAGGCCGGGGTTGAAGAAACTGACCAGGCCGGCGATGACCTGGCCGGTGCGGTTGCCGCCCTCGCGGATCAGGTCGAGGGCGGTGGCGTCACCGGCCGCCGCCGCGGCGGCGACGTCGACGGCGCTGAGCGTGCCGTTGGACTCCAGCCGGCTCGCGAGTTCGGCGGAGAGCCGCTGTTCGGCGGCCTCCGTCGCGTCCCGCGCCAGGGCCGCCCCGGAGAAGTGTGCCTCCAGGCAGCCCCGGTTGCCGCAGGCGCACGGGCGGCCGTCGGGCACGGCCTGGATGTGCCCGATGTCGCCCGCGCTGCCCGTCGTACCGCGGTAGACCTCACCGCCGACGACGATGCCGCAGCCGATGCCGGTGCCGATCTTGACGCAGAGGAAGTCGGCGACGGTCCGGGCGACACCGGCGTGCTGCTCCCCCATGGCCATGAGGTTCACGTCGTTGTCGACCATCACCGGACAGCCGAGGTCCTGGCTGAGCGCCTCCCGCACGGGGAAGCCGTCCCAGCCCGGCATGATCGGCGGAGCAACCGGGACGCCCTCGGGGAAGCGGACCGGGCCGGGGACGCCGATGCCGGCGCCGTCGAACCCCTCCGCGAGCCCCGAGGCCCGGAGCTTCGCCGCCATGGACAGCACGTGCTCGAAGACCACGACGGGTCCCTCGCGTACGTCCATGGGCTGGTTGATGTGCCCCAGGATCTCCAGTTCGGCGTTGGTGACGGCGACGTCGACCGAGGTCGCGCCGATGTCGACGCCGAGGAAGCGGAGATGCGGGTTGAGCCGGATGTTGTGGGAGCGCCGGCCGCCGCGCGAGGCGGCGAGCCCGTCGGCCACGACGAGGTCCGTCTCCAGCAGCCGGTCCACCTCCACGGCCAGCTTCGACCGGGAGAGGTCGACCTGGTCGCCCAGCTGGGCACGGGAGTTGGGGCCACCGTCGCGCAACAGCCTGAGCAGTCGGGCCTGGTGGGCGTTGGCGGGTCGTGCTGTCATACGTCTCACGAACCCCTCCCCGCCTCGATCGGCCTGTGCGCGCCGGATTCCGGCCACGTGTGTGGCGTGCTTTCGGATGGGAAAGTAGCAGCGCCTGCCGGAGCTGGGAAGAAGTCGCGCAGGAATTGACCCCTACTTTTTCCACTCACAGGACAAAGAAGTCCGTGCGGGTGCCGCCAATCGCCTCGAAGCGGGAGGAAGAGACGCCGGCGGAAGGGGTCAGGACGTGGCGCGCGCGTGGTACGAACGCCGGGTGTGCTCGGTGTGTTCACGCATGAGCCGGGCGGCCGGCTGCTCGTCGCGGGCCGAGACGGCGGCGATCATCTCGCGGTGCTCGGCCCAGGACTGCGCGCCGCGCTGCCGCGCGACCGGCGTGCAGTACCAGCGCACGCGCCGGTCGACCTGGGCGGCGAGTTCGGCCAGCACGGCGTTGCCGGCCAACTCCATGGTCTTGGCGTGGAAACGGGCGTTCAGGGCGACGGCCGCGTCCACGTCGTCGGTGCCGACGGCCCGCAGGCCCTCCGCCAGGATCTCCTCCAGCGCCTGGATGCCGGCGCCGTCGGCGTTGCCCGCGGCGAGCCGGGCGGCCTCGGCCTCCAGCAGCGTGCGGACGGTGAGGAGCTGGTCGGCCTGCTCCTCGGTGGTCCCGCGCACCGCCGCGCACGCCGGTGTCACCGCCACGCCGGCAGCGATTGTCTTTCGTCCGCAGCCTACGGCGCGCCAGTGCCAGGGGGCCGGGGAGCCGGCCGCGTCACCCCCGTCCGGGGCGGCGCGGAACGGCTCAGGGGCAGCGCACGACCTGTCCGGCGTAGGACAGGTTCCCGCCGAAGCCGAACAGCAGCACGGGATCGCCGGTGGACACCGCGCCCTGCTCGACGAGTTTGGACAGGGCCAGCGGAATGCTCGCGGCGGAGGTGTTGCCGGACTCGGTGACGTCGCGGGCGACGACGGCGTTGACGGCGCCGAGCCTGCGCGCGAGGGGTTCGATGATGCGCAGGTTGGCCTGGTGGAGCACCACCGCGGCGAGGTCCTCCGGGGCCAGTGCCGCCTTCTCGCAGGCCTGCCGGGCGATGACCGGCAGCTGGGTGGCGGCCCAGCGGTAGACGCTCTGCCCCTCCTGCGCGAACCGCGGCGGCGTCCCCTCGATCCGCACCGCGTGCCCCATCCCGGGCACCGAGCCCCACAGCACCGGACCGATCCCCGGCTCCTCGCCCGGCGCGCAGGCCTCGACGACGACGGCCCCCGCCCCGTCGCCGACGAGGACGCAGGTGGCGCGGTCGGTCCAGTCGGCCACGTCGGACATCTTGTCGGCGCCGACGACCAGCACCCGGCTCGCGCCGCCGGCCCGTACGGCGTGGTCGGCGGTGGCGAGGGCGTGGGTGAAGCCGGCGCACACCACGTTGATGTCCATGACGGCGGGCCCGGGCATGCCGAGGCGGGCCGCGACCCGGGCGGCCATGTTGGGCGAGCGGTCGATCGCGGTGGAGGTGGCGACCAGGACCAGGTCGATGTCGGCGGGGGTCCGGCCGGCCGCCGCCAGCGCCTTGGCGGCGGCGTGCGCGGCCAGCTCGTCGACGGGTTCGTCGGGACCCGCGATGTGACGGGTACGGATGCCCACCCGGCTGGTGATCCACGCGTCGCTGGTGTCGACCATGCCCGCCAGGTCCTCGTTGGTGAGGATCCGGGCGGGCTGGTAGTGGCCGACGGCGGCGATGCGCGAGCCGATCATGGGTGGTCCCCCTCGTGGGTCGGTGGCGGGATGCACCAGTCTGATCAGTGACTCACCGGTACGAGGGCAGGTGAAGCGACAGGAAACGGTCGCCGGGCTTGTCGGCTTCCGTCAGACCCCGGGGAGCCACCCGGGGGGCGGTCCGTCACCCGGTGAACAGCTGTGCCGCCTTGCGTACGAGCTCGTACAGTCCGTAGGCGAGCGGCACCCCCACCCACAGCCAGGCGAAGGCGATCAGCCCGCGGCGGCCGGGGCTAGGCGGACTCTGGCTGCTGTCGCCGGTCATCGGCGGCCTCCTGCGGCGTCTGGGGGCTGGGGAGGTGGTGGCGGGGGTGGACGGGCCGGACGAGTTCGTTGGCGACGAAGCCGACGACGAGCAGCCCGATCATGATGATCAGCGACAGCCCGTACAGGGACGGGCCGTGCCGTCCCGCCTCCTCCTGCCGGTCGGCGACCCAGTTCACGATCAGCGGTCCGAGCACACCGGCCGTGGACCAGGCGGTGAGCAGCCTGCCGTGGATCGCGCCCACCTGGTAGGTGCCGAAGAGGTCCTTCAGATACGCCGGGACCGTGGCGAAGCCGCCGCCGTAGAAGGAGAGGACCACCAGCGCGCACAGCACGAACAGCGGCTTGGAGGAGTCGCCCAGCAGGGCGATGAGCGCGTACATCAGCGCGCCGGCGCCGAGATAGACCCGGTAGACGTTCTTCCGGCCGATGAGGTCGGAGGTGGTCGACCAGCCGATGCGGCCCGCCATGTTCGCCGCCGACAGCAGGGCGACGAACCCGGCGGCGGCCGTGGCCGACACCGGCGCGGAGGTGTCCGCGAAGAAGTCGGTGATCATCGGGGCGGCCTTCTCCAGGATGCCGATGCCCGCGGTGACGTTCATGCACAGCACGATCCACAGCAGCCAGAACTGCGGGGTGCGCACGGCGGAGCGGGCCGAGACCTGCGGCCCGGTGACCGCGGACGGCCCGCCGGCCACCGGGCGCGCGGTGCGCGGCACCCGCACCAGCACCACGCCGAGCAGCATGAACACGGCGTACGTCAGCCCGTGCACGAGGAAGGCGAGCGCGATGCCGGAGCCGTCGGCGCCGAAGGACTCGAGCATCTGCGCCGACCAGGGCGAGGCGATCAGCGCGCCGCCGCCGAAGCCCATGATGGCGATGCCGGTGGCCATGCCGGGCCGGTCCGGGAACCACTTGATCAGCGTCGAGACGGGTGAGATGTAGCCGATGCCGAGACCGATGCCGCCGACGAAGCCGTAGCCGAGGACGATCAGCCAGTACTGCTCGGTGGCCGCGCCCAGCGCGGAGAGCAGGAAGCCGGAGGAGAAGCAGACCAGGGCGACGGTCATCGCCCAGCGCGGTCCCCGGCGTTCCACGAGGGTGCCGCCGAACGCGGCCGACAGACCCAGCATGACGATGCCGAGCTGGAAGGGCAGGGCGCTCTGGGTGCCGCTGAGACCGAGCGCGGACTCCAGCGGCGGTTTGAACACGCTCCACGCGTATGCCTGGCCGATGGAGAGGTGGACGGAGAGCGCGGCGGGCGGGACGAGCCAGCGGCTCCAGCCCGGGGGCGCGACGGGGGGACTCATGAGTCCCCAACCGTAGGGAGCGAGGGGGCCCTTGAGAAGACGGTTGATCAGACAACCACTGGTGCTGCACAAAGCCCTGCCGGGGCCGTCTCCATACTGCGGACAGTATTTCGCCGACAGGAAGCCGGCGGTTCCCGCGGTTCCTCGGCATCCCCCGACCCGACGGAGTTCCCTCACGACGACGGTGCGCGCCTGCTGCGGCGTGGGCCGCGACCTCGCCCTCCATGTGCAGGACAATGAGATCGTGAAGGTCACCTCGCCGCACGACGACCCGGTGACCCA
The DNA here is from genome assembly GCF_043076215.1 of Streptomyces sp. NPDC016640. Lineage (NCBI taxonomy): Bacteria > Bacillati > Actinomycetota > Actinomycetes > Kitasatosporales > Streptomycetaceae > Streptomyces > Streptomyces sp. NPDC016640. The sequence goes on along the minus strand of NZ_JBIBRG010000012.1, from coordinate 138,206 downwards.
CGGCAACCTGTGCGTCAAGGGCCGCTTCGGCCACCAGCACGTACAGAACCGGGACCGATCGGGGCTGAAGGACACATGGGACGAGTCACGGAACGACGCAAGGTGCTCCGCATCCGGGACGGGGCGGTCTCCAGCCGCCCCGACACACTCGTCGCCGAGGAACCCCTGGAGATCCGGCTGGACGGCAAGCCGCTGGCGATCACCATGCGCACGCCGGGCGACGACTTCGCGCTGGCGGCCGGGTTCCTGGTGAGCGAGGGAGTGCTGGCCGCCGCGTCCGACCTCCGGAACATCGTCTACTGCGCCGGGGCGACCGGTGAGGGAGGAGCGAACACCTACAACGTGGTGGACGTGAAGACCGCCCCCGGCCTGGCCGTCCCGGACATCACGCTCGAACGCAACGTCTACACCACCTCCTCCTGCGGCCTGTGCGGCAAGGCGAGCCTGGACGCGGTCCGCACGACGGCCCGGCACCCCATCGCCGACACTCCCCCGCTGCGCGTGGCCCCGGAGCTGCTGGCGGGCCTGCCGGACCGGCTGCGCGCGGCCCAGCGGGTCTTCGACCGCACGGGCGGTCTGCACGCGGCGGCGCTGTTCGACGAGGACGGCGAGCTGCTCGACGTGCGGGAGGACGTGGGCCGGCACAACGCGGTCGACAAGCTGGTCGGCCGTGCCCTGCAGGGCGGGAACCTGCCGCTGTCGCGGACGATCCTGCTGGTCTCGGGCCGGGCCTCGTTCGAACTGGCGCAGAAGGCGGTCATGGCCGGGATCCCGATGCTGGCGGCCGTCTCGGCACCGTCCTCGCTGGCCGTGGACCTGGCGGCGGAGACGGGACTGACCCTGGTGGGCTTCCTGCGGGGCGGTTCCATGAACGTGTACGCGGGTGAGGACCGCATCGTCCTGCGGGCCGCGGCCGCCCGGGGCTGACCGGTCCCCTCGCCGCACGGCGGCGGGGCCCCTGCCGGCGGGGAGCGCCCCCTGCGCCGCGGGGCCCCGCCCCGGCACCGGGGGACGGGAGGCGCCATGGACCGGGAGCACGACAGCCGCTAACGTCCCGGAGCGTGCCCGACGACGCGGTACGAGCACGACGGCGGACGGGGACCGGGCTCGCCCTGGCGCTGGCCCTGGTCCTCGGGGCGGTGCTGGTCACCGGCCTGCCCGAGGACGGCGACCGGCGACCGGACGGCGCCGGCTGCCGGCCGCGCACGGTCGCCTCCTTCACCGCCGACTCCGCCCTCACCTCCGAGTTCGCCCGCTACGGCGACGACGCCGCCCGTACCGACGACTGGACCGGCGGCGACGGCACCCACTCCGTGCGGCTGCCGGACGGCCGGCTGCTGTGGCTGTTCTCGGACACCTATCTGGGCCGGGTGCACCGCCCGCCCAACCCGGCCGGCGAGGCCACCGCCTGGCGGGACACCACCGCCCCGCTGGTGCGCAACTCGGCCGTGCTCATGCGCGACGGACGCCTGGCGGGCACGCTCCCCGCCCCGCTCTTCCCCGACCCGGCCCCCGACCGGTGGCGCTGGCCGGTCGCCGCGCGCGTCGAGCCCCGCTCCCCCGGCTCCTCCGAGCGGGTCGTGCGGGTGCTGCTGTGGGTGCGTACGGCCGGGCAGCCCCCGTGGATCTACGGCGTGCCCACCGCCACCGAGGTCGCCACGCTCTCCCTGCCCGGACTGCGCGTGGAGTCGGTCGTGACGGTGCACGACCAGCGGCAGGTCGCCGATCCGTCCCGGCGGGTGCTGTTCGGGACCACCCTGGTCGAGGAGGACGGCTGGACGTACGTCTTCGGCGGCGACGACGGCCGCCCCGCCTCCCGCCCGGCCTCGCACGCGTACGTGGCCCGCGTCCCCGAGGGCGGGCTCGGCGACCCGGCGGCCTGGGAGCACTGGAACGGCTCGGCCTGGCAGACCCGCGCCCGTCCGCGCCCCGTGCTCGGCGACGGGCGGCGCACCGGGGTGGGCAGCGCGTTCTCCGTGGTGCGGGACGACGGGACGTATGTGCTGTTCACGATGGCCGCCGGGGCCCGGGGGCTGACCACGGTGGCGGCGTACTGGGCCTGCTCCCCGACCGGGCCGTGGCACGGGCCGGCCGCGGAGTTCACCCCCGCGCTGCCCCGGCGCGGGACCGCCGCCTACAACCCGCAGACCCATCCGGAGCTGGGCGGCGACGGGCGGCTGGTGCTCAGCTACGACGTGAACTGGCTGGAGACGGCCGGGGCGGCCGTGATGCTCAGCCGGAACGTGTCCCTGTACCGGCCCCGGTTCGTGACCGTCCGGCTCGGTCCGCCGCCCTGACCTCCGCGACCGGGTCGCGCGACCGGCGCTTGGCGATCACCGCGCACACCATCAGCTGCATCTGGTGGAACAGCATCAGCGGCAGCACGGCCAGCGAGGCCTCGGCCCCGAACAGCACGCTCGCCATGGGCAGGCCGGCGGCCAGCGACTTCTTCGAGCCGGCGAACTGGATCGCGATCCGGTCCGCCCGGCCGAACCGCAGGGCCTTCGCGCCGTACCAGGTCAGCAGGAGCATGACGGCGAGCAGGACGGCCTCCACGGCGAGCAGTCCGCCGAGCCGGGCCGGGCTCACCCGGTGCCAGACGCCCTGCACCACGCCCGCGCTGAACGCGGTGTAGACGACGAGCAGGATCGAACCCCGGTCGACCAGCCCCAGCACCTTGCGGTGCCGGGCGACGAAGGAGCCGATCCAGCGGCGCAGCAGCTGCCCGGCGACGAACGGTGCCAGCAGCTGGAGCACGATCCTCACCACCGAGTCGGCGGAGAACCCGCCCCCGCCGCCGAGCAGCGTCGCCGCGAGCAGCGGGGTGAGGACGATGCCGACCAGCGAGGAGAAGGAGCCGGCGCAGATCGCGGCGGGCACGTTGCCGCGGGCGATCGAGGTGAACGCGATCGACGACTGGAGGGTGGAGGGGACGAGGGTGAGGAAGAGCAGGCCCTGGTGGAGCGGGTCGGTCAGGACCACCGGGACGAGTCCGCCGGCGGCCAGGCCCAGCACCGGGAAGACGACGAAGGTGCAGGTCAGCACGGTGACGTGGAGCCGCCAGTGCTTCAGCCCGTCCAGCGCCTCACGGGTGGAAAGCCGGGCGCCGTAGAGGAAGAAGAGCAGGGCGACGGCGGCCGTGGAGGAACCGGAGGCGATGTCGGCGCCGGTCCCGCGCGCCGGAAGCAGCGCGGCGAGGCCCACCGTCCCGAGCAGGAGCAGGATGTACGGGTCGACCGGCATCCGGCTCGGCAGGCGCAGGCGTTTCACGGTGCTCCACTGGCTCCAGTGCTCGGTGTGCTCGGTGTGCTCGGGTACCCGGGGGCGAGGGTCCCCTCTCCATCCTGCTCCCCCGGAACGTGATCGGGAATCCGGTATGCCGCTCTCACTGTCATCATGATCCGCGATCACCGCGCTAGCCTTCCGGCATGTACGACCCCACGCAGCTGCGGACGTTCCTGGCGGTGGCGCAGACGCTGAGCTTCACGCGGGCGGCGGGGCGGCTGGGGCTGCGCCAGTCGACCGTGAGCCAGCACGTGCGGCGGCTGGAGGAGGCCACCGGACGGCAGCTGTTCACCCGGGACACCCACTCGGTGGAGCTCACCGAGGACGGCGAGGCGATGCTCGGCTTCGCCCGGCGCATCCTCGACGTGCACGAGCAGGCGACGCGGTTCTTCACCGGCACCCGGCTGCGCGGACGGCTGCGGTTCGGCGCGTCGGAGGACTTCGTGCTCACGCGGCTCCCGGAGATCCTCGAGCGGTTCCGGCACGAGCACCCGGAGGTCGACCTGGAGCTGACGGTGGAGCTGTCGGGCACCCTGCACGAGCGGCTGGCCGCGGGCAGGCTGGACCTGGTGCTGGCCAAGCGGCGGCCGGAGGACCCGCGCGTCGATCCGCACCGGCTGGTCTGGCACGACGAACTGGTGTGGATCGGCACGCCGGGGCTGCGGCTGGACCCGAACCGCCCGGTGCCGCTGATCGCCTATCCGCCCCCGGGCATCACCCGGGCGCTCGCCCTGCGGGCCCTGGAGCGGGAGGGCCGGGAGTGGCGCATCGCCTGCACCAGCGGCAGCCTGAACGGACTGCTCGCGGCGGCCCGTGCCGGACTCGGGGTGATGGTGCACTCGCGCGGGCTGATCCCACCAGGACTGGTACGGATGCCGGAGCGGGCGGGACTGCCGGAGCCGGGCGGGGTGGACTTCGTGGTGGCGCACGGCCGGCGCCGCCCCTCCGCGCAGGGTGCGGCCGACGCCCTGGCGGCGGCGATCCTCGCGGGCGGCGACCGGCTGCACCGCGGCGGACGGCGGGGCCGGTGAGCCGGTCCGGCCGCGGACCGGCGGTGACGCCTCCGCCCGCGCGCACGCCGGAGGGAGGGGGGCCGCCGCGCCGCTCCGGGGGGCGGTGAGGCGGTCGTACGGATTCCGTGGAGATCGCGGCACCGGTACTTACCCGACGGTCAGGTTTCTGTCCGGCCCTTCCCCGAGTGCGCGCATTGTCCTGCGCCGGCCGGCGCCGACGCGCACGTTCCGGATCCTGGCGCAGCCGTTCACCGAGGAGCACGGACTGCTCACGCCGTCGCTCAAGCCGAAGCGCAAGGCGATCGAGAAGGCGTACGAGCGGGAGGTCCCGGCGCTCCGCCACGCGTGAATTCCGCGGTCAGGAATGCGGCGCGGCTCGTGATCGTTGACGATGGGGGTACCACCTGACCACAACCGAAGGATCGAGAGCTCGTGAGCAAGGTCCCCCCGATCATCCTGAACAACGGCGTCGAGATGCCCCAGCTGGGCTTCGGTGTCTGGCAGGTGCCGGACGACGAGGCCGAGACGGCGGTCACGACGGCGCTGGAGGCCGGGTACCGCAGCATCGACACCGCGGCGATCTACGGCAACGAGGAAGGCACCGGCAGGGCCGTCGCGAGGTCCGGCGTCGCCCGCGAGGACCTCTTCGTCACCACCAAGCTCTGGAACAGCGACCAGGGGTACGACTCCACCCTGCGGGCCTTCGACACCTCCCTGTCGAAGCTCGGCCTGGAGTACGTGGACCTGTACCTCATCCACTGGCCGACGCCGAAGCGGGATCTGTACGTCGACACCTACAAGGCGTTCGAGAAGCTGCACGCCGACGGCCGGATCCGGGCCATCGGTGTGTCGAACTTCCTGCCCGAGCACCTGGAGCGGCTGATCGGCGAGACGTCGGTCGTCCCGGCGGTCAACCAGATCGAGCTGCACCCGCATCTCCAGCAGCACGACGCCCGGCAGTACCACGCCGAGCACGGCATCGCCACCGAGGCCTGGTCGCCGCTGGGCCAGGGCAAGGGCCTGCTGGAGGTGCCGGCGGTCGTGGCGATCGCGCGCAAGCACGACCGCACCCCGGCCCAGATCGTGCTGCGCTGGCACCTCCAGCTCGGCAACGTCGTCATCCCGAAGTCGGTGACGCCGTCCCGGATCGCGGAGAACATCGACGTGTTCGGGTTCAGCCTGGACGACGAGGACCTCGCCGCGATCAGCGCACTGAACGAGGACCGCCGGCTGGGCGGGCACCCGGCGGACGTCGACTGATCCGGTTCCTCCACGCGCGACGGCCTCCCCGGAGCGGGGAGGCCGTCGCGCGTTCGCGTACGGACGGTCCGCCGGGCCCCCGGCGTGGCGCACCGGCCGGGGGCGGCTCCACGGGTGGGGCCGTCACACGGGCCGCACGGCCGTGTGGACCGTGTGGGCGGCCAGCACGAAGACGTCCGGGCGGTGGTGCACGCTCGCCGGGTCGGCGGGGTCGAGGAGGCGGTCGAGGGTGGCACGGTCCTCGGCGTCCAGCCCTTCGGCGAGGACCTCGCGGGTGCGGGTGAGGGAGGCGACGGCATAGGCGCGGGCCCGGTCGGCGGCCGGGGCGGGAAGGTCGAGGAGGAAGGTGCGTGTGCGGGTGTGGTGCAGGCCCGCCGAGGTCAGCAGGGCCGGCCAGTCCTCGGTGTGCGCCACGGAGCCCGGCAGTTCCTCGCGCATCCGCGTGAACCACTCGTCCTCCACGGCGTCGACGCGCGCCTGGAGTCCGGGCCGGCCGATGCCGATGTCCCGGGGAAGGAACCGGGCGGGCAGCCCGCCCTCCATCACGGCCAGGGTGCCGCCGGGTGCGAGCCGCGCGGCGTAGGCGGCGAGCGCGGCGCGCTGGTCGCCGAGGTGGTGCACGCTGCGGCTGGCCCACAGCAGGTCGGCCGGGTAGTCCAGTTCGGCGAGCACCTCGGGCAGCTCACCGGCGAGGGTGCCGAAGCGGTCGGCGATGCCCTGCCGGCCGGCCCGGGCCCTGGCCCGCTCCAGCAGCGGTTCCGATCCGTCGACGGCCACGACCCGGGCGCCGGGGAAGGCCTCGGCGAACAGGCAGGAGATGACGCCGGGTCCGCTGCCCGCGTCCACGACCAGTCCCGGCTCGGTCACCTCCTCGGCCAGCCAGGCCAGGGCCCGCTCGTACAGCGGGGCGAACAGTTCCGCCTGCGCTTCGAGCAGGGGGGCCATCTCGGCCCAGCCGATGTCGGTGTGGTCGTGGTGGTGGTGCGCCATGGTGGTCGGCCTCTCCGCTCGGATGCCCTCAGCGTGCGGCGGCGCACCGGGAGGGAGCAAGCGCTGTTGCCGCTCCCGCAAAAGCGTTCCGGAAGGGGAGGCACGCGTGGTCCGCCGGGTCCGGGCCTGGCGGGCCCGGACCCGGCGGAACCGGTGGTCAGCCCGTCACGGCAGCGGCGGGTAGGCGTTCCTCATCAGCTCCTGGAACTGGGCGGAGAACCAGTGTCCGGAGATCGGGGCGTCCGCCAGGGCGCCCGACATGTTGTTGTCGTTCCGCGGGTTGCCCGTGTACGTCGGGTCGCACATCCGGTCGAAGCCCTTGCCCTCGTCGTTGTCGATGGCCTTGCTCGCCCCGTCGGACTCGCCCGGGGGCTTCATCCACACGTAGGCGTCGATCCCGGGCTCCGGTGAGGCCTTCGGCCGCTCCCCGAGACCCGCGCCCTTCTGGTTGCACCAGTTGCCCGTGTTGAACCGGCGGTCGTAGCGTCCGCCGTCGACGTAGGTGTCCACGCTGGTCGTGGCGCCGGGTCCGGTGGGCCGGTTCGCCCCGCCCCAGCCGTTGCGGGAGGTGTCGATCAGCATGCCGATCTTCGAGTCGAAGCCGAGCGAGACCAGCTTCTCGCGCAGGGCCTGGGCGTACGACAGCTCGTCGACGTAACGGTTCCAGCTGACCCACTTGGACTCGCGCACCGACTTGCCGGCCACGGTCTGGCCGACGGAGAAGTGGTCCTCCTTCAGCGCGCTGTAGTTGGCGGTGTTGGCGATGAAGCCGTGCACGTCGGCCACGGTCGCGCCCTCGGCGGTCGCGGCCTGCTTGAACATCTCCGCGGAGGCCCCGAAGTTGTCGTCCCAGCCCAGCCAGCCGTGGTGGCCCGCGTCCACGTAGTTGTAGACGTTGGGCACGTCGCCGAGCTTGTTCAGGGCGTAGCCGACGCCCTTGACGTAGTTGCCGTTGGCCTTCATCACGTCGCAGTTGGGCGTGGCGGTGGGCCGCGGCGAGACGTTGGTGACCAGGTTGGGCAGCGAGTCGATCTCGACCGTGGTGACGATCCGCAGCGCGGCGTACTTCGAGTCGGCGAGGATGGCCTTGATCGGGTCGATGTACTGCGTCTTGTACTTGTCGATCTCCGTCGGGCCGAGTTCGCCGTTGGAGGCGAGGGCGGCGCAGTCGCGGCCGGGCAGGTTGTAGATGACGAGCTGGACGACGAGTTCGCCGGAGCCCTTCTGCCTCAGCGCCTCGTCGAGGTGGTCGCGCAGACCCATGCCGCCGTTGACGCCGTTGATGGCGGCGGTGCGGTCCAGCCAGACACCGGTGGGCTGGTTGGCGATGCGGCTGCCGCCCGGCTCCGCGGCGGCCTTGGCGGACCACTCGGGGTTCACGTACACCTTGGCGCCGCTGTAGGGGTTGTCGACCCGGTTGCCCGCGGGCGGCGGGTCGGTCGGGTCCGGCGGGTCGGTCGGTCCGCCGGAGTCGACGTTGCAGGTCACGCCGTCGAGGGTGAACGCGGCGGGAACGGCGTTGCTGCCGCTGTAGCTGCCCTGCAGGCCGAAGGTGGCCGAACCCCCGGTGGAAAGCGTGCCGTTGTAGGACTCGTTGGCGGCGGTGACGGCGGCGCCGGACTGGGTGACCTTGGCGTTCCAGCCGCTGGTGACGCGCTGGTTGCCGGCGTAGGACCACTTCAGTGCCCACGAGGACTTGGCGGCGCTGTTGTTGGTGACCGTCACGGACGCGGTGAAGCCGGTGTCCCACTGGTTCTGCACCTTGTAGTCCACGGTGCAGGGGACGGCGGCCGCGCCGGCGTCGCCGGGTACGGCGGCGATCGCCGTCCCGGTGGCGCCGGCGACCAGCGCCATGGCGGCGAGGAGCGCGGTTCTGGTGCGACTCATGGTGCGGGTTCCTATTCCGTAGGGGGCTGTCCTTCTGGGGCACGCGCGGGCGATCGCGCGGCCTGGTGCCTTACGGGTGGGAATGCCGTCGGGGCCCGGTCGGGGACGGGCCACGGATGCCGGCCGGGTGGTTCCGGGCGGCGGCGACGGCACGGGAATCCCACGGGAGTGAGCAGCCCCGCGTCAGCTGCTCCACAGGTGCACGGGGATGGCTGAAAGTACTGAACGCGGGGGGTGGCGCATGAGCGGCTCCGTGCAGACCGGACGCGTCGTGACGGACGCGTCGACTGATGGAACCGCTCCCACTGGTGCTCATGAAGCTAGCGCCAAGTGACGGCGAAGAACAGGGGTGTTACCGACATTCCCGTGAGTCCGAGGTGTCGAATCTTTTCGATTCTCCACAAGGCTTGACCACTCACCACCCCATCTCCACTATGGGAGCGCTCCCACTGGTTCAAGCCTTGACACGACCGAGTCGCAGGAGGAACCAGCACCATGCATCCCCCACCCAGGAGACGCGGAGGCGTCCGGCGGTTATGGACCGCCGCGGCCGCGGCTCTCGCGCTCCCGCTGACGATGCTCTCGACCGGTTCGACTCCCGCTCAGGCGGCGGCCGTTCAGTGCAGTGTCGACTACCGCACCAACGACTGGGGCTCCGGCTTCACCGCGGATCTGACGCTCACCAACCGCGGCACGGAGGCGGTCGACGGCTGGACCCTCACGTACGGCTACGCGGGCAACCAGAAGCTCGTGAACGGCTGGAACGGCAGCTGGTCGCAGTCCGGGCGGACCGTGAGCGTGAAGAACGCCGGGCACAACGCCCGGATCGCCGCCGGCGGCGCCGTCACGACCGGCGCCCAGTTCTCCTACAGCGGCGGCAACACCGCTCCCACGTCGTTCGCGATCAACGGCACCACCTGCACCGGAGCCCACCAGCCGCCGATCACCGTGCTGACCAGCCCCGCGGCCGGCGCCGTCTACACGCAGGGCGAGACGGTCCCGCTCGCGGCCACCGCGGCGGCGGCCGACGACGCCGCGGTCACCAAGGTGGAGTTCTACGACGACACCGAACTGCTGGGCACGGACACCAGCGCGCCCTTCACGCTCTCCGTCGCCGGCTTGACCGTGGGCAGTCATTCCCTGGTGGCGAAGGCACACGACAGCATGGGTGCCTCGGCGAGCTCCACCCCGGTCGGCATCACCGTCGCCTCGGGTCCCGCCGTGGTGGCCACACCGTCCCAACTGGGCGTCCGGCAGGGCACGTCGGGCACGTACGAGGTGAAGCTGTCCAAGCAGCCGAGCGCGAACGTGACCGTCACGACGGCTCGAGCGAGCGGCAACCCGGGGCTGTCGGTCTCCGCCGGCGCCTCGCTCACCTTCACGCCGTCGAACTGGAACACCGCGCAGAAGGTGACGGTCGCCGCCGACGCCTCCGGCTCCGGATCGGCCGTCTTCGAGTCCTCGGCACCGGGCCACGCCAAGACGGCGGTCACGGTGACGCAGCTGGGCGCGACGAAGGCGTACGACGCCCGCTTCCTGGAGCTGTACGGGAAGATCACCGACCCGGCGAACGGCTACTTCTCCCCCGAGGGCATCCCGTACCACTCGGTCGAGACGCTGATCGTCGAGGCGCCGGACCACGGCCACGAGACCACCTCGGAGGCGTACAGCTACCTGCTGTGGCTCCAGGCGATGTACGGCAAGGTGACCGGTGACTGGTCGAAGTTCAACGGGGCCTGGGAGATCATGGAGAAGTACATGATCCCGACCCACGCCGACCAGCCGACCAACTCCTTCTACAACGCCTCGAAGCCGGCGACGTACGCGCCCGAGTACGACACCCCGAACGAGTACCCGTCCCCGCTCGACACGGGTGTGTCGGTCGGCCCCGACCCGATCGCGGGCGAGCTGAGGTCCGCCTACGGCACGGACGACGTCTACGGCATGCACTGGATCCAGGACGTCGACAACGTGTACGGCTACGGCAACTCGCCCGGCAAGTGCGAGGCGGGTCCGGCGGACACCGGGCCGTCGTACATCAACACCTTCCAGCGCGGCCCGCAGGAGTCGGTGTGGGAGACCGTCCCGCAGCCCACCTGCGACGCCTTCAAGTACGGCGGCAGGAACGGCTATCTGGACCTGTTCACCAAGGACGCGTCGTACACCAGGCAGTGGAAGTTCACCAACGCACCGGACGCCGACGCGCGCGCCGTGCAGGCCGCGTACTGGGCGGACCTGTGGGCGAAGGACCAGGGCAAGGGCTCCGACGTCTCCGCGACCGTCGCCAAGGCCGCGAAGATGGGCGACTACCTGCGCTACGCCATGTACGACAAGTACTTCAAGAAGGTCGGCAACTGCACCAGTCCGTCCTGCCCGGCCGGCACCGGCAAGGACGCCTCGCACTACCTGCTGTCCTGGTACTACGCCTGGGGCGGAGCCACCGACACCTCGGCGGGCTGGGCCTGGCGCATCGGCTCCAGCCACGCGCACGGCGGCTACCAGAACCCCCTCGCCGCGTACGCGCTGGGCAACTACGCGCCGCTGAAGCCGAAGTCGGCGACGGGCGCGGGCGACTGGGCCAAGTCGATGCAGCGGCAGCTGGAGTTCTACCGCTGGCTGCAGTCCGACGAGGGCGGCATCGCGGGCGGCGCGACCAACAGCTGGGCGGGCCGGTACACGACCCCGCCGGCCGGCACGCCGACCTTCTACGGCATGCACTACGACGAGAAGCCGGTCTACCACGACCCGCCGTCCAACCAGTGGTTCGGCTTCCAGGCGTGGTCGATGGAGCGGGTCGCCGAGCTGTACCAGCAGACCGGCAACGCGCTCGCCAAGTCGGTCCTCGACAAGTGGGTGGACTGGGCGCTGTCGGAGACCACGGTCAACCCCGACGGCTCCTTCCGGATCCCGTCGACGCTGCAGTGGTCGGGCAGGCCCGACACCTGGAACGCGTCGTCGCCCGGCGCCAACAGCGGTCTGCACGTCAGTGTCTCCGACTACACCAACGACGTCGGTGTGGCCGCGGCCTACGCCAAGACGCTGACGTACTACGCCGACCGCTCCGGTGACACCGAGGCGGCGGCCACGGCGAAGGCGCTGCTCGACGGCATGTGGGAGAACAACCAGGACGCGCTCGGCATCGCCGTCCCGGAGACCCGCGCCGACTACAACCGCTTCGACGACCCGGTGCACGTGCCGAGCGGCTGGAGCGGCACCATGCCGAACGGCGACGCGATCAACTCGTCGTCGACCTTCGAGTCGATCCGGTCCTTCTACCAGGACGACCCGGCCTGGTCGAAGATCGAGAGCTACCTGGAGGGCGGCGCCGCGCCGACGTTCACGTACCACCGGTTCTGGGCCCAGGCCGACATCGCCCTGGCCATGGGCTCGTACGCGGAGCTTCTCGAATAGCCCCCGCCGACGCTCCGCGGACCGGCCCCGGCACCTGACGCCGGGGCCACCCCGGCCGGGCGGCCTCCCAGGGTCCGACGACAGGATCCGGCGCACGGGAGGCCGCCCGGCCCTCGCACGCTTCCCTCTCCCCCTCCCCCCATGAGGAAGGAACGCACCGTGCGAAGAACCCGCATCCTCACGGCCGTGCTGGCGTTGGCCGCCGGCCTGCTCACGGGCGGCCCGCCCGCCCTGGCCGCCGACGCCCCGGAGCCGGCCGGGGCCCTCGCCGCCGACAGCTACACCTGGAAGAACGCGCGCGTCGACGGCGGCGGATTCGTCCCCGGCATCGTCTTCAACCGCACCGAGAGGAACCTCGCCTACGCCCGCACCGACATCGGCGGCGCCTACCGCTGGCAGGAGGCGACGAAGTCCTGGACGCCGCTGCTGGACTCGGTGGGCTGGGACGACTGGGGGCACACCGGCGTGGTGAGCCTCGCCTCCGACTCCGCCGACCCCGACCGGGTGTACGCGGCGGTCGGCACGTACACCAACGACTGGGACCCGGGGAACGGCGCGGTGCTGCGCTCCGGTGACCGGGGCGCGACCTGGCGGAAGGCCGCGCTCCCCTTCAAGCTGGGCGGGAACATGCCGGGCCGGGGCATGGGCGAACGCCTGGCCGTCGACCCGAACCGCAACAGCGTGCTGTACCTGGGCGCGCCCAGCGGCAACGGGCTGTGGCGGTCGACCGACTCGGGGGCGAGCTGGTCCGAGGTCACCTCCTTCCCCAACCCCGGCAACTACGCCCAGGACCCGGGTGACACCTCCGGGTACGCCTCCGACAACCAGGGCGTCGTCTGGGTCACCTTCGACGAGTCGACCGGCACCTCCGGCAGCGCGACGAGGACGGTCTACGTCGGGGTCGCCGACAAGGAGAACGCGGTCTACCGGTCGACGGACGCGGGCGCCACCTGGCAGCGGATCGCCGGACAGCCGACGGGGTACCTGGCCCACAAGGGCGTCCTGGACGCGGAGAGCGGCCATCTGTACCTCGCGTACAGCGACACGGGCGGCCCGTACGACGGCGGCAAGGGACGTCTGTACCGGTACGCGACGGCCACCGGCACCTGGACGGACATCAGCCCGGTGGCGGAGGCCGACACCCACTACGGCTTCAGCGGACTGACGGTGGACCGGCAGAACCCGGGCACGGTGATGGCGACGGCGTACAGCTCCTGGTGGCCGGACACGCAGATCTTCCGCTCGACGGACGGCGGCGGCACCTGGACGCAGGCGTGGCGCTACACCTCCTACCCCGACCGCGAGAACCGCTACACCATGGACGTGTCGTCCTCCCCCTGGCTGACCTGGGGGGCGACCCCGTCCCCGCCCGAACAGACACCGAAGCTGGGCTGGATGACGGAGGCTCTGGAGATCGACCCGTTCGACCCGGACCGGATGATGTACGGCACGGGCGCGACGGTCTACGGCACGGAGAACCTCGGCAACTGGGACGCCGGGAGCACGTTCACCATCGAGCCGATGGTGCGGGGCCTGGAGGAGACGGCCGTCAACGACCTCGTCTCTCCCCCGTCGGGCGCCCCGCTGATCAGCGCGCTCGGTGACGTCGGCGGCTTCCGGCACACGGACCTGACGAAGGTGCCGGCGATGATGTTCACCCAGCCGAACTTCACCTCGACGACGAGCCTGGACTTCGCCGAGTCGAACCCGGGCACGGTGGTGCGGGCGGGCAACCTGGACTCCGGTCCGCACATCGCGTTCTCGACCGACAACGGCGCCAACTGGTTCGCGGGAACGGACCCTGCGGGCGTGAGCGGCGGCGGGACGGTCGCGGCGGCGGCCGACGGCAGCCGCTTCGTGTGGAGCCCGCAGGGGGCGGGAGTGCACCACGCGACCGGGTTCGGCACGTCCTGGTCGGCGTCCAGCGGCATCCCGGCGGGGGCGGTCGTCGAGTCCGACCGGGTGGACCCGAAGACCTTCTACGGCTTCAAGTCCGGGAGGTTCTACGTCAGTACGGACGGCGGCGCGACGTTCACGGCCTCGTCCGCCACCGGTCTGCCCGGCGGCGACAGCGTGCGCTTCAAGGCACTCCCGGGTGCGAAGGGCGACGTGTGGCTGGCGGGCGGCGCGAGCGACGGGGCGTACGGACTGTGGCACTCCGCCGACTCCGGGGCGAGTTTCACCAAGCTGTCCGGCGTCGCCGAGGCCGACACCATCGGCTTCGGCAAGGCGGCACCCGGAGCCTCGTACCAGACGCTCTTCACCAGCGCGAAGATCGACGGCGTGCGCGGCATCTTCCGCTCCACCGACCGGGGCACAAGCTGGACCCGCGTCAACGACGACGCCCACCAGTGGGGCTGGACCGGCGCCGCGATCACCGGCGACCCGCGGGTCTACGGCCGCGTCTACGTGGCGACCAACGGGCGCGGCGTCGTCTACGGCGACACCTCGGACACCGGCGGCGGCACGGGCCCGGACCCCGAGCCCTCGGGCGCCTGCGCGGTGACCTACAGGATCACCCACCAGTGGCCCGACGGTTTCCAGGCCGATGTGCGGGTCACCAACACCGGTACGAGCGCCTGGAACGGCTGGTCCCTGAACTGGTCCTTCGCGGACGGCCAGAAGATCTCCCAGATCTGGAACGCGTCCCACGGCCAGTCGGGTCCCGCGGTGACGGTCCGCAACACCGGCTGGAACGGCACCGTGGCAGCAGGGTCATCGGCGGCCTTCGGCTTCACGGCAAGCAGGTCGGCGGCCAACACCAGGCCCACCGCCTTCCGGCTGGGCGAGAAGGCCTGCACGGTAAGTTGACCCCCAGTGCACTCCGGCCCGCCCGTACCCGGTACGGGCGGGCCGGAGTGGTGAGTCCACCGGGGAAGGACATGACCATCATCGACTTTGTGAGACCCGCCCTCGCCGCCGCGGTTCTGGCGTCGGTCACCGCCTGTGGTGCCTCGTCCGTGCCGGAGGTCCCGGCGGGCGCGGCGACCGGCGCGGATGCGGTGGAGACACGCCCTTCGGCGGACGCCACGCCGGTGACCGCCGCCGTGCCCGATGTCATCGGCGGCAACGCCGGGCGTGCGTACGAGCAGATGGGCTCCGAACTCGACATGGTCTTCGAGGACAGGAGCGGGCAGGGCCGGCCGGTGGACGACCCTGCCGAGTGGAGGATCTGCGACTCCCGGCCGGGACCCGACGAGCGGATCACCGCGTACCCGGTGGTCTTCGGGGTGGTGAAGGTCTCGGAGAGCTGCGCGTAGGTCAGGGCGTGTACACCGTCGGCCTGGGTGGGGTCGGCATGCCGGCGCCGATGAAGAAGCCGGTGTGCGGGGGCTGGTTGTAGGCGGTGTTCTGCCACGCCAGGGACGTGCGGTACAGGGTGTCGTGGAGGAGGGTGGTGATCCTGCGGTCCGTGTCGTGCGGGGTGGAGTAGATGCGCAGGTTCCTGTTGTCGGAGGTGCGCCAGACGACCTCCTCGCGCCAGTCGCCGAGGATGTCGCCGGACAGCACGGGCGTGGCCTTGGTGCCGTTGTTCGACGACACGCCCGAGCCGGTCAGCAGGCGGGTGTCGGAGGAGGTGCCGTACTTGTCGATGTGGGTGCCGTCGAGGAGTTCGCGGACCGGGTCGCCGTCCCACCAGGACACGAAGTTGGCGGAGGACGGCTTGCGGCCCTTGGTGCCGCCGCCCTCGTCGCGGATCGAGGCGTCGGAGGAGGACCACATCTCGGGCCCCGAGTTGCCCGGCCAGATGTCCGACGCGACTCCGCGCCCGTTGTCGCAGCAGGCGGAGAGCTTCCAGCGGACGGCGCCGTTCGCGGGGTCGATGTACAGCGCGGCGGGCTGGCCGGTGGACTCGGAGACCTTGTAGTACTCCAGGCCGGAGGTCGACGCGTCGAGGTCGCCGAGGTGCTGGGCGTCGCCGTGGCCGGTCCTGGCGGTCCACAGGCCGTTGCCGTTGTCGTCGACGGCCATCGAACCGTAGACGATCTCGTCCCGGCCGTCGTCGTCGACGTCCCCGACGGAGAGGCTGTGGGAGCCCTGGCCGTCGTAGCCCCTGCCGCTGTTGGTGGAGGAGGCGGTGTCGAAGGTCCAGCGGCGGGTGAAGGCGCCGCCCCGCCAGTCCCAGGCCGCGACGACCGTGCGGGTGTAGTAACCGCGGGCCGTGATCAGGGAGGGGCGGGCGCCGTCCAGGTAGGCGGTGCCCGCGAGGAAGCGGTCGACGCGGTTGCCGTAGGAGTCGCCCCAGGAGGAGACCGTGCCGCGGGCCGGGACGTGGTCGACGGTTCCCATCGCCCTGCCCGTCTGCCCGTCGAACATCGTCAGGTACTCGGGGCCGGAGAGCACGTAGCCGCCGGAGTTGCGGTGGTCGGCCGAGGAGCTGCCGATGACCGCGCCGGTGCCGTCCGTGGTGCCGTCGGCGGTCTTCATGGCGACCTCGGCCCCGCCGTCGCCGTCGTAGTCGTACACCTGGAACTGCGTGTAGTGGGCGCCGGAGCGGATCTTGCGGCCCAGGTCGATGCGCCACAGCCGGGTGCCGTCGAGCTTGACGCCGTCCACGATCGTGTTGCCGGTGTAGCCGGACTGGGAGTTGTCCTTGGCGTTGGTGGGCTGCCACTTGAGGACGAGGTCGAGGGCGCCGTCGCCGTCGAGGTCGCCGACGGAGGCGTCGTTGGCCTCGTAGGTGTAGGCGACGCCGTCGGGGGTGGTGCCGCCGGACGGCGGGCTGATCGGTACGTCCTTGTACCCGGCCCGGAACTGGACCGCGTGGACCGAGTCGCCCTGCTCGACGCCGTTCACCACCGCGCGGACGGTGTAGTCGGCGTGGTCGGGCGCGCCGGAGTGGAAGTACGTGGTGGTGCCGGTGACGGGACTGGAGTTGACCTTGGTGCCGGCCCGGTAGACGTTGAAGGCGACGTCGTTCGGGTCGGTGCCGAGCCAGCGCCAGCCGACCAGGTTGCCGGTGCCGGTGTGGACGCTGACCACGCCCCGGTCGAGTTTCTCCACCTGGCGGGCGGTGGCGGCCTCGGCGGGCGTGTCCGACAGCGCGGTCGGGCCGGCGCCCGCCAGCGCCGCCACGGCCAGGGCCGCGGGAAGGAAGGCACGGCGTCCGCGGTGCCTGTGGGAATGCTTCACGGGGCGGACCTCCTGGGAGGACGGATGGGTTCCGCCCTTCAGTCGCCGCCCGCGCCCTCCGGGTTGCCGCCCGGGCCCTCCGGATTGCCGCCCGGCTGCTTCCGGTACGCCCGGAGGGTGAACACCGGGTCGGGCCGGGGCCGGTCCTGGTCGGGGAGCGCGGCCAGCCGGGCGGCGAACTCCTCGGCGAGCGGTCCCGCGGGCGGCAGGGTGACGAACCAGCCGCGCCGCAGGTCCGCGATGGTGCGGCGGGGACTGCGGCCCTGCCCGTGCCCCCGGAAGCGGGCCCGTCCGGCGGGGACCAGGCCGTGCCCTGCGGCCCGGGCCCCGATCTCGGCGGGGTCGTCCGGCACCGGGCTGGGCGGGCGCTCCGCGAGGACCGCGTCGATGTCGCTGCCGACGTTGTGGGAGGCGCCCTTGTGGACGGTGGTGACGTAGACGCCGCCGGGCCGCAGCACGCGGGCGCACTCGCCGACCACCGTGCGCACGTCCTCCGGGTCCGGCATGAGGTGCAGCAGCCACACGCTGACGACGGCGTCGAACCGGGCGTCCGCGAAGGGCAGCCGGCGGCTGTCGGCGCGGACCACGGCGCCCGGCAGCCGGGCGGCGGCCAGCCGGGTCATCGACGCGGCCAGGTCGACGCCGGTCACCCGCAGACCGGGGCGCGCGGCGGCGAACCGCCGGGTCACGATGCCGGTGCCGCAGGCCACGTCCAGCAGATCCCGCGCCCGCCCCGGCAGGAGACCCAGCACGGCGTCGGCGGCGGCCGCCGCGCGGGCTTCACCGCCGCGCAAGGCGTCGTACCGTTCCGCTTCCTCGTCGTAGTCCAGCACGCATCTCAGTGTGCACCGTGTCCGGGCGCCAGGTCCTCCACCTTCCGGGCGAGCTCGAAGTCCTTCCCGGTCACCGCGCCGCCCGCGCTGTGGGTGTGCACCGCCAGCGACACGGTGTCGTAGCCGAGGGTGAGGTCGGAGTGGTGGTCGAGTTCCTCCTGCACCTGGGCGATGTGGACGACCATCGCCGTGGCCGCGACGTGCGAGCCGAGCCGGTAGGAGCGGGTGAGGCGGTCCCCGTCGAGCGACCAGCCGGGCAGGTCGGCCAGCCGGTCCTCGATCTCCTTCTGCGACAGCGGTTCGACGGGCATGGGGGCGCTCCTTCACCGGGTGCGGTTCTCGTCGGCTCCCGCGCGGGGAGCCGTCTCCCAGGCTGTCACAGGAGGGCTTCCCGGTCCTGGTCGGAGCGGACGGTTCCCGGTCCCGCTCGGAGGTGTGCGGTTCCCGGCCGGTCGTGAGGAGTCCCGGGGGGACATGACAGACTGAGCGCATGCCCGGGCGCGTTGGGGAGGCGTGGCGTGAGTGAGCGGCGGACCGCACCCACCGTGGGCCAGGTGGTTCTCGGAAGGCGGTTGCGGGAGCTTCGGGAGGCGTCGGGCCTCTCCCGGGAGGAGGCCGCCCGGATCCTGCGGGTGGCGCCCGCGACCGTGCGGCGGATGGAGACCGCCGAGGTCGCGTTGAAGATTCCGTACGCGCAGCTGCTGCTGGCCGCGTACGGGGTGCCCGAGAGCGAGGCCCGCGCGTTCGTCGACCTCGCGGAGGAGGCGAACCGGCCGGGCTGGTGGCAGCGGTTCCACGATGTGCTGCCCGAGTGGTTCAGCCTGTACGTGAGCCTGGAGGGCGCCGCCCGGATCATCCGCTCCTACGAACCGCACTTCGTGCCGGGGCTGTTGCAGACCGAGGAGTACGCCCGCGCGGTCCTGGAGGCCGGGACGATCGGGAACTCCGGGCGCGACGCGGTCGAGCGGCACGTGTCGCTGCGCATGGAGCGCCAGCGGCTGCTGGAGCGCCCCGACCGGCCGCACCTGTGGGTGCTGATGGAGGAGACGGTGCTGCGGCGCCCGGTGAGCCTCGACGGCCGGGTGATGCGCGACCAGCTCGACAAGCTGCTCGAATGGTCCGCGCGGGACCGGATCACGCTCCAGATCGCCGAGTTCGCGAACGGGCCGCACCCGGGGACGTACGCGCCGTTCTCGCTGTTCCGGTTCGCCGAGCCGGAGTTGCCGGACATGGTGTTCACCGAATATCTGACCGGCGCCCTGTACCTGGACTCCCGCAAGGAGGTCTCGGCGCACCTGGCGGTCCTGGACCACATGACGGCGTGGGCCGCCTCGACGCAGTGCACGGAGAAACTGCTGCGGGAGTGCCGGGAGCACTACTGAGCGGAGCACGGCGGCGCGGGCGGAGGGCGTCGTGCCGGTGTACGCGGGGGTCGCCCGCGAGCCGTGGGCCGCGGGAGCCCCACGGCCCGGAGCCCGGGGCCGTCGGTCAGGCGGCGCCGTTCCCGCGGTTGCCGGTGCCGGTGTCCTTGTCGTCGTCGACGATCTCCGCGTCGACGACGCCCTCCTCGGCCTGCGACGGGGTCCGCTGTCCGGCGTCCTCGGTGGGGGTCTGCCCGGCCTGCGCGTACATCGCCTGGCCCATCCGCTGGCTGACCGAGGCGAGTTTCTCCACGCCGGCGCGGAGTTCGGCGGTGCCGGCGGCCTCGCTCTCCAGCAGCCGCTTCAGTTCCGCGACGGCCGACTCGACCTCGGACCTGGTGTCGCCGGGCACCCGGTCGCTGTTGTCCCGCAGGAACCTCTCGGTCTGGTAGACGAGTTGTTCGGCCTGGTTGCGGGTCTCGGCGGTCTCACGGCGCCTGCGGTCCTCCTCGGCGTACTGCTCGGCGTCGCGCATCATGCGGTCGATGTCGTCCTTGGGCAGCGCGGAGCCGCCGGTGACGGTCATCTTCTGCTCGCGGCCGGTGGCGAGGTCCTTGGCGGAGACGTGCATGATGCCGTTGGCGTCGATGTCGAAGGCCACCTCGATCTGCGGGACGCCGCGCGGGGCCGGGGGCAGTCCGGTGAGGTCGAAGACGCCGAGCTTCTTGTTGTAGGCGGCGATCTCGCGTTCGCCCTGGTAGACCTGGATGCCGACCGAGGGCTGGTTGTCGGTGGCGGTGGTGAAGATCTCCGAACGCCGGGTGGGGATCGTGGTGTTGCGTTCGATCAGCTTGGTCATGATGCCGCCCTTGGTCTCGATGCCGAGGGACAGCGGGGTGACGTCGAGCAGCAGCACGTCCTTGACGTCGCCGCGGATGACACCGGCCTGGAGGGCCGCCCCGAGGGCCACGACCTCGTCGGGGTTGACGCCCTTGTGCGGGTCCTTGCCGGTGAGCTCGCGGACCAGGTCGGTGACCGCGGGCATCCGGGTGGAGCCGCCGACGAGGATGACGTGGTCGACGGCGGAGAGCCGCACTCCGGCGTCCTTGACGGCCTGGTGGAAGGGCTTCTTGCAGCGCTCCAGCAGATCCTCGGTGAGCTCCTGGAACTGGGCGCGGGTGAGTTTCTCGTCCAGGTGCAGGGGGCCCTCGGCGGAGGCCGTGACGTAGGGCAGGTTGACGGTGGTCTCCGTCGAGGAGGACAGCTCGATCTTCGCCTTCTCGGCGGCCTCCCGCAGCCGCTGCACCGCCATCTTGTCCTGCGCCAGGTCGATGCCGTACCGGCCCTTGAAGCGCTGGGCGAGGTGGTCGACGACACGCTGGTCCCAGTCGTCGCCGCCGAGGCGGGTGTCGCCGTTGGTGGCCTTCACCTCGATGACGCCCTCGCCCATGTCGAGCAGCGAGACGTCGAAGGTGCCGCCGCCCAGGTCGAAGACGAGGACGGTCTGGTCGTTCTCCTTGTCCAGGCCGTACGCCAGGGCCGCCGCGGTGGGCTCGTTGATGATCCTGAGGACGTTCAGCCCGGCGATCTCACCGGCTTCCTTGGTGGCCTGCCGCTGGGTGTCGTCGAAGTACGCCGGTACGGTGATCACCGCGTCGGTGACGTCCTCGCCGAGGTAGGCCTCGGCGTCCCGGCGCAGCTTCTGCAGCACCCGGGCGGACAGTTCCTGCGCCCGGTAGCGGGTGCCGTCGACGGAGCCCTGGCCGGGGAAGCGCCACTGGGCGTCCCCCATGTACCGCTTGACCGAGCGGGCGGTGCGCTCGACGTTGGTCACGGCCTGCCGTTTGGCGATCTCACCGACCAGCACCTCGCCGTTCTTGGCGAAGGCGACCACCGAGGGGGTGGTGCGCGCGCCCTCCGCGTTGGCGATCACGGTGGGCTCACCGCCCTCCAGCACGGCCACCACCGAGTTCGTGGTTCCCAGGTCGATACCGACGGCACGTCCCATCGCTGTCCCCTTCCGCCAGGGCACCCTTCCGGACTTCCAGCACAAAACTTGAGCGCGTCGTTGTCAATAGGTTGAGTGGGTGGTTGTCAACGAAGGCGTCGGGTGTCCGTGTGGTCGCGCAGTTCCACGGCGCGGCGGGGGCGGTCGGTGATCAGTACGTCCACGCGCGGGTCGCCGAGGAAGCCGCGCAGCGCCGCGTCCTCGTTGACCGTCCACACCATGGTGAACAGTCCGTTGCGGGCCGCCTCGCGCAGCACGGTCGCGCGGGCCAGCCGCCGGTGCACGGCGACCCCGTGCGCGCCGCAGGCGCGGACCCGGCGCATGGGCAGCAGTTCGCTGACCCGGGTCGGCACCAGCCGGCCCCGGGGGATGTCCTCGCCGTTCCGGCCGAGGGACAGCGCGGTGCGCACCCGTGGGCGGGCCGCGGTGAGGGCGGCGACGGAGCGGTCCTCCAGGGTGGTGGCGACCAGGCCGTCCTCGCCGAGCAGGGCGACCGCGCGGTCGATCAGCTCGCGCTCGTGGCCGGTCTCCTTCAGGTCCAGGTGCGCGACGAGCTTCCCGGCGACCAGCGCCATGACGTCCTCCACGGCGGGCACGGGGTACCCGGCGCGCTCGTTCAGCTCGGCGTGCGTGAGCGTGGACAGCAGCGGTCCGGTGTGCCCCGCCCGGGCGTCGTGGTGGACGACGAAGACCCCGTCCGCGGTGCGCCGGACGTCGAACTCGGCGTACTCGGCGCCGGAGCGCAGCGCGTCCTCGTAGGCCTCCCAGGTCGCCGGGGCGGCGCGTTCGCAGCCGCCCCGGTGGGCGGAGACGGCGGGTCGTGGCGTCACGGTGACGGGCTCCCGGAGGGGGCGTGCCGCAGGCCGCCCCGGGCGGGGCGGCCTGCGGTGGTACGGCTCGGGGTGGGGGTCAGGCGAGCTTCGCCGTCAGGGTGATGTCCGTGCCCTTCAGGGCCTGGCTGACGGGGCAGTTCACCTTGGCGTCCTCGGCCGCGGCGACGAACCCGGCCTCGTCCAGGCCCGGGACGGCGCCCTCGACAGTGAGGTGGATGCCGGTGATGCCCTCACCGGGCACGAAGGTGACGTCGGCGGAGGTCGTCAGCCGGGTCGGCGGGGTGCCGGCCTTGTCCAGGCCGTTGGAGAGGGCCATCGAGAAGCAGCTGGAGTGCGCGGCGGCGATCAGCTCCTCCGGGCTGGTCTTCCCGTTCGCGTCCTCGGCGCGCGAGGCCCAGGTGACCGGCTGCTCGCCGATGCTGCCGGAGGAGTCGAAGGAGACGACCCCGCTGCCCTTGAACAGGTTGCCTTCCCAAACGGTGTGTGCGGAGCGCGTGGTTGCCATGACGCATCCTTTCGAAAAAAGTCCGGTCGTATGCCCGGCGGTGCTCGGTCCGGGAACCGGTGTCACCGGTTCCCGCCCCCATCCGATCACATCACGGCTCAACTCACCCGTAGGACCGGCCCTCTCGTGGTGCATGGCGGCCGCGCCTCCGCCGGGTCGGGTGGGCATGCCTCCGCGTGCCCGCGGGACGTCGCACCAGCCGTCGGTGCTGACGAGGACCGGCGCGGTGGGCGGGCGGTCCCCGGCGCGCCGCAGCGGGTCGACGCCGGGCCGCGGCCCGGCGCCGGCCCGGCCGGGCGCGCGTGCCGGCACCGGCTCATGCCTCCCCCGGACGTGCGGCGGCCCCGCTCAGGCCGCGCGTTCGCGGTCCGGGGCCGTGGGCAGTCCCGCTTCTCCGGACTCGGTCAGCCAGCGGCGCAGCACCCGGTGGATCTGCTCGGCGCCGGCGAGGTCCGCTCCGTCGGGGACCGGGCCGGACAGCGTGAGCGGGGACAGCAGGAAGGCGCGGGACTGGGCGCCGCCGAGACCGCCGTGGGAGCCGATCTGCTCCTCGAAGGCGAGGACCTCGCCGTCGGCGGGGTCGTGGAAGGAGTTGACCATGATGTCGGCGGTGTGCGGGAAGGTGTGGGTGCGGCGCACCACGTCGGCGGCGCCGGGCCCGAACGCGGCCAGCGGCCCGGGGTTGTCGTCCAGCTCCTCCAGCGGGATCTCCGCGCCGTACGCGCCGAGGACGACCCCGCCGTGCCGCTCGCTGCGGACGAGGAGGAAGCCGATGCCGGGGTGGTTGGCGAGGGTCGGCAGCAGCGCGGGGTGGCGGGCGTCGATCTCCTCCTTGGTCATCCGGTGCGGCACGTCCGGGAAGGAGACCAGACCCAGGTTGCCGGAGGCGAGCACGACGGGCTCCGAGCCGCGGGTGGGCCGGTAGTGCTCGGCGCCCTCCTCGACGGGCCGGCGCAGCGCCGCCCGCACGGACGCGCGGGCCTCCGCGCCGCTGTGGGTGCGCCGGGCCCGGCGCGGCACGGGCAGCCCGCAGCCGGCCCGCACCAGGTCGGCCAGGGTGAGGCCGTAGCGGGAGCGGAAGGTCTCGCCGGGGCTCTGCCCGTGGTCGGAGAGGACGACGATCCGGTACGGGCGGGGGGCGTGCTCGGCGACGTTCTCGATCAGGGCGAGGGCGCGGTCGAGGCGCCGGAGCACCTTCTCGGCGTCCCTGCTGGCCGGCCCCGAGTGGTGGGCGACCTCGTCGTAGGCCACCAGGTCGGCGTAGACGGCGGTGCGGCCGGCCAGCAGATCGCCCGTCACGGCGGCGACGACGACGTCCCGTTCGACGACGGTGGCGAAGGCGCGGACGAACGGGTAGAGCCCTCCGCGGGAGACGCGCGGGCGCTGCTTGCGCAGCCGGGCCCGGGTGGACTGGCCGATCTCCCGGCACACCTCGGCGACGAAGGACAGGGCGGTGCGCACGGCGTTGGCGGGGTCGGAGAAGTAGGCGAAGTAACCCGCGCGGGAGCGGGCCGCCGGGCCGCGGCGGCGGGTGGCGATGGACAGCACCAGGGCCTGTTCGCCGGCGCCGCCGCCGAACAGGTTGCCGCGGCTGGCGCCGTCGGTGGCGAGCAGTCCGGCGTGGCCGGCGTACTCGACGGCGCGGGCCTGCAGTTCGGCGGCGCTGGTGGGCCGGTTGCAGACCATCACCTCGCGGCGGGTCTTCTCGTACCAGCGGAAGGCGGGGACGTCGTGGTTGCTGCCGTGCAGGATGCCGAGCTGGCTGGCGCCGGTCTGGCTGGACCAGTCGGTGCGCCAGGGTGCGAGGCGGTGGGAGGGGAGGTCACCGCCGCTGCCGGTGCCGAGCCAGCGGGCGACGGTGGGCATCAGCCCCTTGGCGACGACGTCCAGCAGCACGTCGTGGCCGACGCCGTCGAGCTGCAGGAACACGGTGCCGGGGGTGGCCGGGCAGGGCGGGGTGGAGCGCCGCCTGCGGTCGGCGAGGCGGTACAGGCGGCGGCGGTAGGCGTCGTCGTCGCGTACGGCGAGGGCGGCGCCGGTGGCGGAGGCGACCGCGGACATGACGGCGGCGACCACGACCGCCGTCTCCGGTGCGGCATCGCCCCGTTCGCCCGGGTTGACGCGCAGGGCCAGCCAGAGCAGGGCGCCGTTGAGGAAGAACACCAGCAGGCCGAGGACGAGCGCGGGGACGAGCAGCAGCAGACGCACCAGCAACGGCCAGGCCAGGGCGGAGAGCAGGCCGAAGGCGCCGGCGCCGAGCGCGGCGGTGACCGCGATGTCGGTGGCGCTGTCGCCGTCGGCCGAGCGCAGCCGGAAGTCCGGCAGGATCCCGGCGAGGAACAGCATGGTGAGCGTGGAGACCGCCCATACGGCGACACTCCGCCCGATCTGACTGGCGACCCGTCGCCACCGCTCGCCACCCACGCCCCGCACACCTCGCGTCCCGGTCCGTCCGTCACCGTGACGGACAGGTCCTGGCCCCTGCCCGCCCGGGTCCTGGCCCCTGCCCACCCTGCCACAACGACCGCAGGAGGCGTTCCGTCCCCGGTGCGTCAGGTCACCGGCTGCTCAGCGGCCGTCGTAGCCGGCGGTCGGCAGGGACAGCCTGCGGTGCACGCACGCCTTCATGCCCGCGTCGTACGCGGGTTCGGCGCGCCCCACCGTCTCCACGCGCACCCCGCGCCGCGCGCACTCCGCGGTGAACTCCTCGACGCAGGACACGGCGCGCTCCAGTACCCGCAGGCTGGGTGCCACGAACAGGTCGGTGCCGGGGCGCACGCCCTCCCACAGCACGCAGTGGTCGGCGCGCAGCCCCCGCACGAGGAGTTCCCGGGTCACCACGTAGCCGTGCTCGGCCGCCCAGCGGGCGCACATGGCGTGCTGGCTCCGGGAGTCCACCAGGAAGGGGTCCGCGTCCAGTTCCGCCAGCGGCGTCAGACTCGCGATCGCCGTCACCCGCAGCGGCCCCATGGCGTCCCCCCTCACCTCCGGTTTCGCCGCCGACCCTACTCCTGCGCGTAGGCTTCGGGGAGTCGCGCGAAGGAGGCGGGGGTAGTGCCGGTGGAGATCACCTGGTGGGGTCATGCCACCTGCACCGTCGAGGACTCGCACACGCGCGTGCTCACCGATCCCCTGTTCGCCCGCCGGCTCGCGCACCTGCGGCGCCGGCGCGGCGCGGTGCCGCCGGACGAGGCCCGGCGCGCGGACGTGGCCCTGGTCTCCCATCTGCACGCCGACCATCTGCACCTGCCCTCGCTCGCCCGGCTCGCCCGGGGCACGCGCCTGCTCGTGCCCCGGGGCGCACCACGCGCGGTACCGGGGCTGCGCCGGCTCACGCATCTGCGCGTGAGCGAGGTGGCTCCCGGCGATGTGACGACGGTCGGCGGCCTGGTCGTACGGGCCGTTCCGGCGCGGCACGACGGGCGGCGGCTGCCGGTCGGACCGCACCGCTCCCCCGCCCTCGGCTATGTGCTGGAGGGTGAGGCGCGGACGTACTTCGCCGGGGACACCGGCCTGTTCGACGCGATGGCCAAGGAGGTCGGGCCGGTCGACGTGGCGCTGCTGCCGGTGGGCGGCTGGGGTCCGTACCTCGGCGAGGGGCATCTGGACGCGGGGCGCGCCGCCGAGGCGCTGGCCCGGCTGGGCGCGCCCAGTGCGGTGCCGGTGCACTACGGCACGTACTGGCCGATCGGGATGGACGCCGTGCGCCCGCACGAATTCCACGCGCCGGGCCACGAGTTCGAGCGCCTGGCGGCCCGGCACGCGCCCGGCGTGACGGTGCACCGGCTGGGGCACGGCGAGAGCGTGCGCCCGGAGGTCGCGCGGTGATCCTTCCCGTCGCCCTGGGTCAGGCGGCCGGCGCGTCGCTGTTCCCGGTGGACGCGCCGGCCATCGTGCCGATCGTGGCGCCGGAGTCCACGCAGCAGGCGATCGGGTACCCCTCGCTGTTCCTGCTGGTGCTGATCGGGGCGCTGGTGCCGGTCGTGCCGACGGGCGCGCTGGTGAGTTCGGCGGCCGTGGTCGCCGTCCACCGGACGGCGCCGTTCTCGATGGCGCTGGTGTTCGTGACGGCGTCGCTGGCCGCGTTCCTCGGGGACGTGGCGCTGTACTGGCTGGGGCGGCGCGGGATGAAGTCGAAGAACGGCTCGCGCTGGCTGGAGGCGATCCGGGCGCGGGCTCCCGAGGACCGGCTGGCGCAGGCGCAGCGGAAGCTGGCCGACCACGGGGTGGCGGTGCTGGTGCTGTCCCGGCTGATGCCGGCCGGGCGCCTGCCGGTGATGCTGGCCTGTCTGCTCGCGAAGTGGCCGGTGCGCCGCTTCGTCCGCGGCAACCTGCCGGCCTGTCTCGCGTGGACGGTGACGTACCAGCTGATCGGTGTCCTCGGCGGCTCGCTGTTCGAGGAGCCGTGGGAGGGCGTGCTCGCGGTGATCGTGCTGACCGTGCTGATCAGCGTGGCCCCGGGTCTGTGGCGGCGGATGCGGGGGACGGCGGCGGGATGACGCCGCCGCCGTCCCCCGCCCCTCACTCCAGGACGCGGGAGGCCCCCACCGGCAGGTCCCACAGGTCCTCGCGGGGCAGGCCCGCCTTCTCCCAGGCGGCGCGGACACGCGTGAGCGGCTCCAGGACCGGTTCCGCGGAGAGGACGAAGGCGCCCCAGTGCATGGGGGCCATGCGGCGCGCCCCGAGGTCCCGGGCGGCGCGGACCGCCTCCTCCGGGTCGCAGTGGACGTCGGCGAGCCACCAGCGGGGGTCGTAGGCCCCGATGGGCAGCAGGGCGAGGTCGATGCCGGGGTAGCGGCGGCCGATGCGGGAGAACCAGTGGCCGTAGCCGGTGTCGCCGGCGAAGTACACGCGCCGGCCGTCGGGACCGGTGAGCACCCAGCCGCCCCACAGGGAGCGGCAGGTGTCGGTGAGGGTGCGTTTGGACCAGTGGTGGGCCGGTACGAAGTCGAAGCGCACGCCGTCGAGTTCGGCGGCCTCCCACCAGTCGAGCTCGGTGACCCGCTCGAACCGGCGGCGGTGGAACCAGCGGGCGAGCCCGGCCGGGACGAAGACGGGGGTGTCGCGCGGGAGTCGGCGCAGGGTGGGCGCGTCGAGGTGGTCGTAGTGGTTGTGGCTGATGACGACCGCGTCGACGCGCTCCAGGGCCTCCCAGGGGACGCCGACGGGGGTGATGCGGGCCGGAGTGCCGAGGATCCGGCGGGACCACACGGGGTCGGTGAGCACGGTGAGCCCGCCGATCCGCAGCACCCAACTGGCGTGCCCCGCCCAGGTGACGGCCACCGAGCGGACGTCCACGCGGGGCAGCGGACCGGGGGCGAAGGGCAACTGGGCGATGTCGGTGGCAGTGACCGCGGCGGGCCGCAGGGAGCCCTCCCTGGCGAAGCGGGCGAGGGCCTTCAGACCGGGCAGCGGGGCGGTCAGCCGGTCGTGGAAGGTGCGCGGCCACACCCGGGGTTCGGCGAGCGGGCGGGGTTCGGCCGGCGGTGGGTACGGCGGCGCGAGGGGGGAGGGGAGGGCCGGTGGGCCGGCTTCCGGGGGGTCGGTCCGCGGGCCGGCCGGGCCGGTCGCTGTAGTCGTGGTCGTTGTCGTGGCCGACTCGGGCCGCTGCGTCATCGAGGTGACTCCCATCGCTGAGCGTCGTCACGGAGTTCGTCGAAGACCGATGTCAGACGAGTCAACGCGGTTCGCACCTGCGGCAGTTCCAGGGGGTCGGGTGACCGCAGCCCTTCCGCGCGCAGGGCTGGGGTGCCGCCCAGCAGCGGGGCGGTGCACAGCCGCACGCGCGGCGCCGCGAGGCCGTCGCCGAAACGGTGACCGCCCGCCGCGGGCATGCCGAGCCGGGCGGTGAGGAAGTCCTCCAGCTCCTGCGCGTCCCCGACGCCCCGCGCGGCGAGCGCGGGGGCCAGGGGCGTGAGGTCGGCGTACAGGTGCCGGCCGCAGGACGGGGGCCGGGCCAGGGCGCCTGCGGCGACGACGGCGTGGTGCGCGGCGGCGGCCACGCGCGCGTGCAGCCGTACGGTGCCGGCGACGCGCGCGGTGACCGCTGCGGGCTCGGACAGGGCGTACGCCGCCGCGGCGGCGACGGGGGCGGCGACCCGCGCGTCGAGCGCGGTGAGCACGTCGAGCACGCGCGCGTGGAGCGCGTCCCCGTCCGCCCCCGCCGGGAAGCGGGCCGTCGCCGCCGGCCAGCCCGGCGGGAGCAGGGCACCGGCCAGGTCGGTGACGACGGTGACCCGGTCGGGCAGCATCTCGGCGGGACTGAGCAGCACGGTGTCGTGCGGGTTGTGCACGGTGTCGCGCCAGGTCTCGTCGCTGACCAGGTGCAGCCCTTCGCCCACGGCGGCTTCGAGGGTCTCGTGCAGCAGTTCCGGCGGGGTCACGGTGGCGGTGGGGTCGTCGGCGACGGAGAGCACCAGCAGGCGCGGGTCACCGCCCTCGCTACGCAGCCGGCGCACGGTCTCCAGCAGGGCGTACGGATCGGGGACGCCGCCGCCGTCGGCCGGCGTCGGCACGTGGAAGGCGCGCCTGCCGAGCAGGCGGGCGTAGGGGGCCCACCAGGCGGCGCAGGGTCTGGGCACCAGGATGTCACCGCCGAGGGCCGCGGTCAGGGCCACCAGCAGGACGGGCGCGCCGGGGGCGGCGGCCACCCGGTCGGGGGCGGCGGGCAGTCCGCGCCGGTCGCCGTGACCGCAGGCGGCGTCCAGCAGCGCGGAACCCCCGCCGACCGGCTCGGCGTCGGCGCGGGAGGCCGCCGCGGCGAGTACCGCGGACAGCTCGGGCAGGACGGGGAGCCCGTCCTCGGGTACCGGCGGCCCGAAGCGGACGGGGCCGTGGCCTTCCGGGTCCGTCCGCCGCATCCCTACCTCCGCGCAGTCCCTGGTGCCCGGGCACCGTGCCCCGGCTCCCGACTCGTACCCCGGGCGAGCCAGTACCCATCGTGCCGCGTGCCATGGATGCCGGGGCGGGTCGCGCAGTTCACGGCATGGGCGGCGGTGGCCGGGGAAGAGGGCGCGTCAGCCGTCCGTGCGGGCGGCCCGGTCCCGGTCCCGGTACAGCCGGTGCGCGGCGGCGCCGAGGGCACCCGCGATCAGCAGGCCGCCGGCGGCCAGGGCGGGCACGGAGTCGGTGAAGACACCGCCCTCACCCGCGTGGACGCCCCGGTGCACGGGCGCGTCGGCGCAGTGGGAGTCCTTCGGATCGCCCTCCCCCGGCTCGGGGCCCTTGGACGCGTGGTCCGTGGGCCCTGTGTGCTCGGGCCCTGTGTGCTCGGGCCCTGTGTGCTCGGATGCCGTGTGCTTCGGGTCCGGGGCGCTCGGCTGCGCGGTCCCCGGGGCGGTGGGTCCGCCCGCCCCGGGAGCGGGGATCTCCCCCGCGCCGCCCTCGGAGGCGGGAGCGTCCGGAATGAGTTCGTCCAGTGACGTTCCCCCGGGTACGGCCGCCCCGGGCTCCAGGGCCCCGGGTTCGAGGGCCTC
The DNA here is from genome assembly GCF_043076215.1 of Streptomyces sp. NPDC016640. Lineage (NCBI taxonomy): Bacteria > Bacillati > Actinomycetota > Actinomycetes > Kitasatosporales > Streptomycetaceae > Streptomyces > Streptomyces sp. NPDC016640. The sequence goes on along the minus strand of NZ_JBIBRG010000012.1, from coordinate 108,212 downwards.
CGGTTCGGGGGTCTCCGTGGCGAGTGTCTCCGGTTCGCCGGCCTCCGGTTCGGGGGTCTCCGTGATGAGCGCCTCCGGTTCGCCGGCCCCGGGTTCGCTGCTCCTCGTCTCGTGCTCCTGCCACTCCTGTCCCTCGGGTTGCGGACAGGGCGAGGAGGAGGCGGTGCCCCACGAGGACCCGCCGGCCGGGACGTCCTCCGCGAACGCGGCCGGTGCGCAGACGACGCCGATGACGGTACCGGCGACGGCGGCGAGGGACAGGGCACGGGCGGTGCGGCGCATGGTACGGGCTCCTTCGAGCGACGGCGGGGGCACGGCGATCGGCCGCGCTCCACAGCCATCACAGCCCGCCCGCCGCCCCGCCGCGCGCGGTCGGACACCATTGGCGGGACCGGACGCGCCCGAGCGGGTGACGGGCGGCTACGCCTCCCCCTCCCGCATGACCTGCTCCCGCACCCGGCCGCAGCAACGGCTGATCAGACGGGAGACGTGCATCTGCGAGAGGCCCAGTTCCTCGGCGATGCTGCTCTGCGTCATGTCGCCGAAGAAGCGCATGTGGAGAATGGCCCGTTCCCGCTCCGGCAGCGCGGCCAGCCGCTCCTTGACGGCTTCGCGGCCGACCACGGTGTCCAGCGCCGGATCGGGTGCTCCGAGGGCATCGACGAGCGAGTAGCCGTCGTCGCCACCGGGCGGTGCGGCGTCGAGGGACAGCGCGGAGAAGCTTTCCAGCGCCTCCTGCCCCGCGCGGACGTCGTCCTCGCTCAGGTCGGTGTGCTCGGCGATCTCGGCCACGGTGGGACGGCGGCCGGGTGTGGTCCCGGAGAGGTCCTGCGCGGCGTACCGGACACGGTTGCGCAGCTCCTGGACCCGGCGCGGTACGTGCAGGGCCCACATGTGGTCGCGGAAGTGCCGCTTGATCTCACCGGTGACGGTCGGCACGGCGTAGCTCTCGAAGGCGTTGCCGAGTCCGGGCTCGTACCGGTCGACCGCCTTGACCAGGCCGAGGGCGGCGACCTGGCGCAGGTCGTCGTAGGTCTCGCCGCGGCTGCGGAACCGTCCCGCGAGACGGTCGGCCATGGGCAGCCAGGCCTCGACGATCTCGTCGCGGAGCACGCCGCGCTCGGGGCCGGGCGGCAGTGCCGCCAGCCTGCGGAAGGCGGCCGCGGTGTCGGGAGCGTCGTCGTGCGGATGGCGCCTCGCGGCCGCTCGGATATGCATGGTGCCTCGCAGCTCCCTGAGGTGGGGACGGACGGTCACCGTGGCGGGCGCACCGGCCGGGGACGGGTACGTCCGGAGCGGCGTGCGCCGCTGTCACGGACGTGCCTCCGGTCCGAAGCACTGAGCCTGCGCCTGCCCCCGTTCCACCGGCCCAAACCCCTCGGCGGACCCGGCCCGGATCGCCCTCGGGCGCGGGCGGCGGCAGCAGGAGGTCCTCGTAGCGGCCCGGCGTCAGGATCACGCCGGGCATGAGCGGTGGTACGAGCACGGCGGGCACCGCCATGGCCGGTCCCTTTCACCGGAGGCACGTGGGGGGCGTGCGATGCAGGTCTCCCGCCGTCCGGCGGTCCAACCGGTGCGGTGGCGATCCGGCGTCACGACCCCGTGTCGGCCTCCGCTCCCCGGGTACGCGGTGCGCACCCCCGAAGCATCTGGAGGGAGACATGCAGCGAGGCAGTGACCGGCTCAGCGTCCACCGCGACGACGAGATGAAGCACGAACTGCAGGGCCTGCTGAGGTCCGGCCACCCCACCCGTACCGAGGAGTGGCACGACCCGGAGCCGTTCGCCGACGACGACCCGGAGGTCGCCCGCGGCCCGGTGACGCCGGGCCGCGGACCGACGTCGCTGGAGTCGGTGCGACTGGAGCTGGCCAGGATCCTGGGCCGGGGCGCGTTCCCCGCGGGTCCGCGCGAACTGATGCGGGCCCTGGACCGGCGGTACGCGCCCGACGCGCTCATCGAGGCGCTGGAGCGGTTGCCGCGCCAGGCCCGTTACGACAGCGTCCAGGAACTGGCCGAGGCGCTGACCCGGTCCCGGGAGTCGGAGACCGCGTGACCGGACCGTGGGCGCCGCGTCCGGCCGGTTCCGCGGACGACCGGGCGCGGCGGCCCACCGGCCGGCACCGGAGGGAGGGCGTTCAGTCATGGCCGAGTTCGTCAAGGACGTGATGACACCGGGCGTGGTCGCCGTGCGTCCGGACGCCTCGATCGTCGAGGCGGCGCGGCTGATGCGCAGCCAGAACATCGGCGACGTCGTGGTGGCCGACGGCCGCCGGGTCGTCGGTGTGCTCACCGACCGCGACATCACGGTCCGGGCGGTCGCCGAGGGGACGGACCCGCTCGGCGTGAGCGCCGGGTCGGTGTGCACCCCCGACCCGGTGACGCTGGCCCCGGACGATCCGGTGTCGGCGGCCGTCGCGCTGATGCGCGAGCACGCGATCCGCCGGATCCCCGTGGTCGAGGGCGGTCTGCCCGTCGGTCTGGTGAGCCTCGGCGACCTGGCCGAGGCACGGGATCCGGGATCGGCGCTGGCCGACATCAGCCGCGCGGAGCCGGACGACGGCGGCGGAGCGGAACGACAGCCACCGAAAGCAGACGAAGGGATGTAGGACCACCATGCGCATCGCATTTCTGACCGCTCCCGAGGGCGTGGAGCAGGTCGAGCTGACCGAGCCGTGGAAGGCGGCCGTGGACGCCGGTCACGAGGCCGTGCTGGTGTCGACGAGCCCGGGGACCATCCAGGCGTTCGACCACCTCGACAAGGCGGACACCTTCCCCGTGCAGGAGGTGGTCGGCGAGACGTCGGCGGCCTCCTTCGACGGGCTGGTGCTGCCGGGCGGGGTGGCCAATCCGGACTTCCTGCGGATGGACGGGAAGGCCGTGGCGTTCGTGCGGGACTTCTTCGAACGGGGCCGGCCGGTCGCCGCGATCTGCCACGCCCCCTGGACGCTCGTCGAGGCCGATGTCGTACGCGGCCGGGAGCTGACCAGCTGGCCCAGTCTGCGGACCGACATCCGCAACGCCGGCGGGACGTGGGTCGACGAGCAGGTGAAGGTCTGCGACCACGGGCCGAACAAGCTGGTCACCAGTCGCAAGCCGGACGATCTGAAGGCGTTCTGCGAGACCTTCGTGGACGTGTTCGCGACGGAAGGGGCCGGGCAGGGGGCCTGACGTCCGGATGCGGGGGCGGGCGCCGGGCCCGCCCCCGCACACAGCGCCTTTTCGGGGCCCGCGCGAACGCGGGCCCTGTTCGCGTGCGCGGGCTGACGCCGCCGCGCGGGCGGGCCGTGGGCGGGCGGGGCGTACAGGGGTCCGGGGCTCGCGGCGTCCGCGGGCCGGGGATGCGCCGGCTGCCCGGCTCGGGCGCCGGAGAGGCGCGGGGCCGGGGCCGGTGCGCGGGGGCCGGGTTCAGGTGCCCGGTGTCGTGGGGGTCGTGGTGTCCGCGGCGTCCCGTTCGCGGGCCCCCTCGCGGGTGCGGCCCGGGGCCACCGGACGGCGCGGGTTGCGGCGCAGGTACTCGCCCTCGAGCTGCGCCATGCGCTCGTTGTGGGTCCGCAGCGCGTCGTTGGAGCCGTACAGCAGCGTGTCGTGGCGCGTGCGGTGGATGGTCTCCAGCTCCTTCATGAGCTGCTGGTCGTCCAGGCGGTTCGGCTCGACTCCGGTCATCGTGGGCCCCGCTCGTCGTGTGCGTCCATGCGGCCCGGGTACCCGCCCGGTCGGCACCGGCACTACCCCGAACGGCAACCGGGAGGGAGCCATGGAACTCGCTTTCCTGCATCCACTCTACGAACGTCCCGGTCCTTGGGCCTCCGTCTACGTCGACACCTCCCGGCACGACGAGCACACCCCCCGGGAACGGCTGCTGACGGCCCGGGCCATGGCCGGGGAGCTGGCCGGCCAGGGCGCGGACGAGGCGACCTGCCGGGCGGTGCGCCACGCGCTCGAAGAACTGCGGCACTCCGCCGAACCGCACGGCCGCGCCCTGTTCGCGCGTGACGGCGAGGTGGTGCTCGATCCGCCGCTGGCCCGTTCCCCGCAGCGCGACCGGGCGCAGTGGGCGCCGCTGCCCAGGGTCGCGCCGCTGCTGGAGCTCGCCGGCGAGGATCCCGTGTGCGTGATCGCCTACGTGGACCGCAAGGGCGCGGACTTCGAGCTGCGCAGCGCCCTGGGGCGGGACGACACCGGCGGCGTCGGCGGACGCCAGTGGCCGCTGCACCGGACGGGCACCGTCGACTGGTCGGAGCGCCATTTCCAGCTGCGGGTGGAGAACACCTGGGAACACAACGCCGCGGAGATCGCCGACGCGCTCGCCGTCTGCCAGGAGGAGACCGGGGCCGATCTGCTCGTCCTCGTCGGTGACGACCGTGAGCAGCGCTCCGTTCACGAACGGCTGCCGCGGCGGCTCGACGATCTCGTGGTCGAGGCCTCGCGCGGTGCCGACAGCAGGCTGCTCGACGACGACGTCGAGCGGATCCGCGCCGGGCACATCCGCGATCGCGCCGCCGCCGAGCTGGAGCGGTTCCTCGCCGCCCGGAACCCCGACGACGAGGGCCGGGCGGGTGCCGTGGAGGGTGTGCCCGCGCTGGTCGGGGCCGCTCGCGAGCACCGGATCGACGAGCTGCTGATCCGGCCGGACGGGCCGGACGCACGCCGTGAGGTGTGGATCGGCGAGGATCCGGACCAGCTGGCGGTGCGGCGTACGGATCTGAAGGTGCTCGGTGAGCAGAACTCGTGGTCGGCGCGGGCGGACGACGCGCTGATCCGGTCGGCGGTCGCGACGGACGCGCCCGCACTGGCGGTGTCCCTCGCGCCGGGCGCGCCGCAGGACGCGCCGGTCGGCGGACTGGGTGCGCTGCTGCGCTGGAAGTGAGCCGGGGACGCCCTCCGGCGCACGGCACCGGAGGGCGTCGGGACGGGCCGGTCACCGCGCCCGTTCCACCCGGCGTTCGTCCCACACCGGCTCCGGGGTCTCCCTGACCCTGCCGTCACCGCCGAAGACCAGGAAGCGGTCGAAGGAGCGGGCGAACCAGCGGTCGTGCGTGACCGCGAGGACCGTCCCCTCGAAGGCCTCCAGGCCCTCCTGCAACGCCTCCGCCGACTCCAGGTCGAGGTTGTCCGTCGGCTCGTCGAGCAGCAGCGCCGTGACGCCCTGGAGTTCGAGCAGCAGGATCTGGAAACGGGCCTGCTGGCCGCCGGAGAGCCGCTCGAAGCCCTGCTCGGCCTGGCCGGTCAGCTCGTAGCGGCGCAGCCGGGACATGGCCGCGCCCCGGTCCTGGGCGTGCTCCTTCCACAGGATGTCCAGGAGTGTGCGCCCCTCGAGTTCGGGGTGCGCGTGCGTCTGTGCGAAGTGCCCGGGCAGGACGCGTGCGCCGAGCCGCCATTCGCCCGTGTGCGCCACGTCGTCACCGGCGAGCAGGCGCAGGAAGTGCGACTTGCCGGAGCCGTTGGAGCCGAGCACGGCGACCCGTTCCCCGTAGAACACCTCCAGGTCGAACGGCTTCATCAGGCCGGTGAGTTCGAGCCGCTCGCAGGTGAGCGCGCGCACTCCGGTACGGCCGCCCCGCAGGCGCATGGTGATGTTCTGCTCGCGCGGCGGCTCCGGCGGGGGGCCCGCCTCCTCGAACTTGCGCAGCCTGGTCCGCGCGGCCTGGTAGCGGGAGGCCATGTCGGGGCTGTTCGCCGCTGCCTGGCGCAGGTTCAGGACGAGCTTCTTGAGCTGGGCGTGCTTCTCGTCCCAGCGCCTGCGCAACTCCTCGAAGCGGGCGAAGCGTTCGCGGCGGGCCGCGTGGTAGGTCGCGAAACCACCGCCGTGCACCCAGGTGTCGGCGCCGGTGGGGCTCGGTTCGAGGGAGACGACGCGCTGGGCGGCACGGGCGAGGAGTTCGCGGTCGTGGGAGACGAACAGCACGGTCTTGCGGGTCTCCGCGAGCCGTTCCTCCAGCCAGCGTTTGCCGGGTACGTCGAGGTAGTTGTCGGGCTCGTCGAGGAGCAGGACCTGGTCGGTGCCGCGCAGCAGCGCCTCGAGGACCAGGCGTTTCTGCTCGCCTCCGGAGAGGGTGCGCACCTGGCGCCACTGCGCCTTGTCGTACGGCACGCCCAGCGCGGCCGTGGTGCACATGTCCCACAGCGTCTCGGCCTCGTAGCCGCGGGCCTCGGCCCAGTCGGAGAGGGCCTGCGCATAGCGGAGCTGGGCGGCCTCGTCGGACGGGGACGCCTGCCCGGCCGTCGAGGCACCGGGGGAGGTCATGAGGGCGTGCTCGGCGTCGTCGACGGCCCGGGCCGCCTCCCGGATACGGGGCGCGGCCACGGAGACGAGCAGGTCACGCACGGTGGTCTCGTCGCGCACCGAGCCGACGAACTGGCGCATGACGCCGAGGCCGCCGGTGACGGTGACGGATCCGCCGTGCGGCTTCAGCTCGCCGGCGAGGAGGCGCAGCAGGGTCGTCTTGCCCGCTCCGTTGGGCCCGACCAGGGCCATCACGGCGCCCTCGCCCACCCGGAAGGACACATCGCCCAGGAGGGCTCTCCCGTCGGGGAGGTAGTACTCCAGGTGTGCTGCTTCCAGGTGGCCCATGAGTGGATTCTGCGGGGTCGCCGGCGCGGCGGGCAAACCGGTTTCGGACGGGCGACCCGATGTCCAACATGCGATACGAGTATCTCATCATCCGGTCGACGCGCGTAACGTGGGGGTCCTACGGAAGTGGAAGGGGTGGGCCGGTCATGCCGGAAGCGCGGGAGACCGCCGTCTACACGCACGGACACCACGAGTCGGTGCTGCGGTCGCACACGTGGCGGACCGCCGCGAACTCGGCGGCGTACCTCCTCGGGGTGCTCGAGCCCCACATGAGGATCCTGGACATCGGGTGCGGCCCCGGTACCATCACCGCCGACCTGGCCGCACACGTCCCCGACGGCCACGTCACCGGTCTCGACCGGGAACCGGCCGTCCTGGAGCGGGCCCGGGCGGTCGCCGGCGAGCGGGGACCGGGGAACGTCGGCTTCACGGTGGGGGACGTGCACGCGCTGGACTTCCCGGACGGCACGTTCTGTGTGGTCCACGCCCACCAGGTGCTCCAGCACGTGGGAGATCCGGTACGGGCGCTGCGGGAGATGCTGCGGGTGACCCGGCCGGGCGGCTTCGTCGCCGTCCGGGACGCGGACTACGCGGCGATGACCTGGTACCCGGCGTCACCGGGCATGGAACGGTGGCGGGATCTGTACCGGCGGGTGGCCCGGTCCAACGGGGGCGAGCCGGACGCCGGGCGGCGGCTGAAGGCCTGGGCGCTCGCCGCGGGCTTCACGGACATCACCGCGACCTCGGGCACCTGGACCTTCTCGACCGCCGAGGAGCGGGCCTGGTGGAGCGGCCTGTGGGCGGACCGCACCGTGGCGTCGGCCTATGCGGGGCGCGCCGTGGACGGGGGCCACACCACCCGCGAGCAGCTGCGGGAGGCGGCCGGGGCCTGGCGGGAGTGGGGCGCGCGGGACGACGGCTGGTTCAGCGTCCTGCACGGAGAGATTCTCTGCCGCAAGGAAGCCTGATCCGCGTTGAACGGGCAACCAGAATTTCAGGAGGTTGACATTATGGTTCCCATTCTGCTCGTTCTGCTCCTGGCGCTGATCCTTTTCGGTGCCGGATTCGCGGTAGAGGTTCTCTGGTGGGTGGCCCTGGCGGTTCTGGTCGTGTGGCTGCTGGGATTCTTCATGCGCAGCACGTCGGCAGGCGGGGGCAGGGGCCGCTGGTACCGGTGGTGAGATGACGGGAATTCCCCGGGACTCAGTCCCGGGGAAGCAGCGGTCCGAGCGGCCCGAGGTCCAGATTGAGGTCCTCGGGCCGCAGTCCGTACCGGTCCCGCAATTCCGCCATACGGTCCTCGAGCAGCATGAGGGTCAGCCCGATCCGCTCCTCCTGCTCCTCGGTGAGGTCGCCCTCGTCGAACCGGCGCACCGCCTGCCGCTCCATGAGCTGGCGCAGCAGCTCCACGACCGTGAGCACCAGCTTGACCAGGTCGCGCTCGACCGTGTCGGGCTCCAGGTCGAGCCGCTTGCGCCGGCTGTCGTGCGGCTCCACGGGCCGGTCGTCCGGACGGGTCGTCAACGCGACTCCTCGAAGGGGGAGGGGACTTGTGCGTTCACCGAGCTGATGAGCGCGTTCAGATCGATACGGACCAGATCGACGTCCGCGATACGCAGCGTGACGTCACCCGTGATGACGACCCCGCCGGCCAGCAGCCGGTCGAGCAGGTCCACCAGGGCTATCTCACGGCGTTCGACGACGGTCACGGACCCTCCTCCTCCGCCGTTTCCTCACCGGCGAACGAATAGGCCGCCCAGGGGCCGGTGAGTTCGACGCGTATTCCGGGAACTCCGTCCTTCGTCCGGTCCACCTTCTCGACGAATTCCTCGGATTCCGCGCGCGGCACGAGATAGGCCGCATTGAGCACGTTGCGTCCGGAGGCGCCGGAGAGCGTGGGGTTCTGCGGCGCGTGCAGCCGGGAGTCCTCGGCGCTCTCCGCGAGGGTTTCGTGCAGCCGGGTCGCGAAGGACTCGGCCCGCTGCCAGAGGTCGTCCTGCGCCTTCGTCCGCATGCGCCGCTGTCGCAGGTAGTCCCGGCCGGACGTCGGTTTCGGGGCGGGGGCGGCGGGCCCCTGCGGGGTCTCCTCCTGCTCCAGGTAGACCTTGACGCCCCACTCCACCCGGCCCTGCAGCCGGTCCAGGGTCCGCAGGAAGCTCGCCTCACGCGCCTCGAGCATCATCCGTACACCGCTGTCGTCGCGGAACACGGTGCCCAGCCGCAGCGGCAGCGGGGTGGTGACGGTGGTGAGCGCGTCGATCACGCCCTGGTGGGCGCGGGCGACCGCGGTCAGCCAATCGAGATCCTCCAGACGCGCGCGCAGCGGTTCCTCGGCGAAATCCGCCTCGGGTACATGACTGACCACGGCCACCAGGTCGCGGTGGGGCAACAGCCGGGGCGGATCGCCTCCGACTCCGGTCAGCTGGGCCTGCAGCGGCGTCCCGAAGGGACGGCAGACCGCGTAGACGTACCGCAGTCCGGTCACGGTGTCTCCTCCTGTGCGCGGCGCGGCTCCAGCTCCTCCAGCCGGGCCAGCCGCTCACGCAGCTCGGCGTTCTCCCTGGCCAGTTCGTCACGACGGGCGCCCGAGGACAGCGCCGGGTCGGACTCCCACCAGTCGATCCCCATCTCCTTCGCCTTGTCGACCGAGGCGACGACGAGGCGGAGCTTGATGGTGAGCAGCTCGATGTCGAGCAGGTTGATGCGGATGTCGCCGGCTATCACGACGCCCTTGTCGAGCACCCTCTCCAGGATGTCAGCGAGATTGGCGCCGCCGTTCTGGCCGTACGTATCGGGAAGCCGGCTCGGGGTGGTCATCGGCGGCTCCGGCTCTCGGCGTGCTCGGCGTCAGTGTCGGCGTCGGCCTCGTACTCTTCGTCCGGGTACTCGTCCTCCTCGTACTCGTCGGCGCTTTCCTCCGGCGCCTCGTCCTCCTCGTACTCCTCGGCAGGCTCCCCGGCCTCCTCGGCCTCCGGGTCCTCCGCGTACTCGTCGGCGGCCTCCTCGTGTTCCCCGGCCTCCGGGTCCTCCGCGTACTCGTCGGTGGGCTCCTCGGCCTCCGCGTCCTCGTCGTAGGCCTCGTCCTCGCCGCCGGATGCCTCGTCCTCTTCGGCCGAGGCGTCCTCGTGGCCGCGGACGACCTCCCCGTCGCGTATCTCGCCCCGCCAGCTGTCCTCGGCCTCGCCCTTGAGGGTGATGAACCGGGCGAAGTTTTTCAGGTCGAGCCGGGCGCGGCGGCCCTGGGCGCGCCAGATGTTGCCGGTCTTCTCGAAGAGCCCCGTGGGGTAGTACTCGATGACCAGCAGGACCCTGGTGAGGCTGTCGGCGAGGCGGTGGAAGGAGACGACGCCCTTCGTCGTCCCCTTGGCGCCCTCCGAGGACCAGGCGATGCGGTCGTCGGGTATCTGCTCGGTCGTCCGGGCCCGCCAGCTGCGGCTGGACCAGAACACCTTCACCTGCCAGTCCGAGGTGGTGTCGTCGGCCCTGTCGACGCTCTTGACACCCTTGGCGAAGGTGCTGAAGTCCTGGTACCGCGTCCACTGGTCGTAGGCCGTGCGCAGCGGGACCCCGACGTCGACGTGCTCGATGATGACGGTGGGCTTGCGGCCGGCCGAGCCCTTGCGCCTCCCGCCCGGGCCCACGCCCTTCAGCGTGCCCTTCACCTTGTCCTTGGCCCGCGAGGCACCGAGTTCGACGGCGCTGCGCAGCGGGCCCTTGCCCTCGGCGAGCTTGCGGCCGCCGGCGGCGGCGAGTTCGGCGAAGCCCGGACTCCTGCCCTCGGCGATGTCGCTCAGTTTGTTCGTGGTCTCGCCGAGCTTGTGGCCGAGGCCGGTCAGCAGGCTGGCGGCCCGGGCCGCGAGGTAGTCCTGCAGTTCCGCCTTGAGCCGCTCGGCGGCCTCGCTGTGCGCCACATCGGCGAGCGGGTTCTTCGTAGTCCCGGAAGTCCCGGTCATCGCTCGCCGCCCCTCTTCGAGACCGCCTTCTTGGCAGCGGTCTTCTTCGCCGGCACGGCCTTCTTCGCCCTCGCCGTCCTCTTCTCCGGTGCCGCCCTCCTGGCCGGCGCCTTCTTGGCGGTCCTCCTGGCGGTCGCCCCGGTGGGTGCCTTCCCTGCCGTCCGCTCCGCGGGCGTTTCCTCCTCCTCTTCCTCGGCCTCGTCCTCCTGCGGGCCGGCACCCGCCGACCGGCCGCGCAGCTCGGCGGTACGGCCGTGCAGCCGGTCGGCGAGGGAGGCGAGCCGCCGCTCGACCAGGGCCCCGGAGGCCGCCTTGCCGACGCCCCGCAGGTCGCCGCGGAGCTGGTCCCCGATCTCCTTGAACTGCGGGTTGTCCCGCAGCTGCTGGGACACCAGCTCCGCGACCATGCGCGGGCCGAGGTTCAGCTTCTTGCCCGCCACCAGGCCGCCGACGGCGACCGCCAGCTTCAGTTTCCTGGTCCGTCCGAGGAGGTATCCGGCCCCGATCGCGAGGCCCAGTCCCGTGCGGTTCATCGTCGTGTCGTCCCGTCCCCTGTGCCCGCGCCGGTGCGCGTTGCGGTCTCCAGCCGGTCGAGGAGTTCGTCCTCCTGTCGGTCGAACTCCTCCTCGGTGATCTCTCCGGCCTCCAACTGCTCCTCGAGCCGGGCCAGTTCGGCCCGGACGGTGGCGGGGTCGTAGTAGATGCGCTCCGCCTCCTGGAGTACCTGCCGGATGGCCCAGGCGCTGCCGCGCACCGGTGCGAACGGCAGCAGCAGCACCTCCGAGATCAGGCCCATGCCGTCACCCCGCTCCGGCGTCCGCCCCGCCCGCCGCGGTACCCGCCGGCTCGGCCGGGCCGGGCTCGACGAAGCTGTACGGCGGGAGCGGCCCGTTCAGGCGCACCTCCAGGTGCGGCATGTCCTTGCGGACCTGCTCCACGGCGGCCAGGAACTCCTCGGCCGTCTCGCGCTTCACCAGGTAGGAGACGTTGGCGAGCCAGCCCGTGGACTCGGGGCCCACGCTCACGGCGTCGGCCGCCGGTTCCAGCGCGCGCTCCAGCGCGGTGCCGTCCTCGGCCTCCTTGTCCTTGACCGCCGCGGCGACCATCTCGCCGAGCCGGATCTTGTCGTCGTAACTGCCGCCGCCCGCCTGCCGGTTGGCCTCGGCGAGGGCGCGGATCTCGGGGCTGCCGGCCATGACGTGGTGCAGCACGGCCTCTTCGACGTGGTTGGCCTTGACGTTGTACTCGACCCGGCCGTCGAGCGCCCGCAGCCGCTCCTGGTAGTGCTCGGCGCGCTCGGCGAGGACACCGGTGACGGCCTCGTCGCCGGGCGCGACGCTGCCGAAGCGCATGGGCAGTATGCAGCCGGCCGCGCCGGCCTCGCTGAGCACGTTCTGGTGGGCGAGCAGTTCGCGGCGCTTGGGCCGCAGCCCTTCGGGGGCGTCGCTGACGAGGGCCGCCAGTTCGCCCGCCCGCAGGACGCGCACCGGGCGCGAGGGGTCGCCGACCCCGCCCATGCCCTCGGGGAGGGCGGGGTGCGAGGCGGCGGTGATGCCGTAGACGTAGGTGCTCACTCCTGCTCCTCCTTCCGGCGGGCGGTGGTGCTCTTGCGGGCGCGCGGGCGGGACTCGGTCTCGCGCTCGGAACCGCCCTCACGGGCCTGCTTGAACGCGTCGGAGATGGTCTCGGCGGCACCCGAGAGCGCCCCCTTGGACTTGCCGCGGGCACCGGACTCGGTGACCTCGCCCACGATCTCGGGCAGGCCCGGGCTCTTGCGGGGCCCGGACTCCAGGTCGAGTCGGTTGCACGCCTCGGCGAAGCGGAGATACGTGTCGACGCTGGCGACGACGACACGGACGTCGATCTTGAGGATCTCGATGCCGACCAGGGACACGCGCACGAATGCGTCGATGACGAGCCCCCTGTCCAGAACAAGCTCAAGCACGTCGTAGAGGCCGCTGCTGCCGCCTCCACCGCCGGTCTGCTGTGCCGGTACGACTGTCATGCCGGCTGTACCTCCTTCGTCTGTCGATGGTGGATGGGAATGTGGGACGTGGCCGCGGTTGCGCAGGCGTCCGCCCGGTGTCCGCGGGTGCGGTCCGGCCGGGCGGCCTAGCGGCCGCCGGGCCGGTGTGCGTCGGCCCGTCCACGCTCGTAGCGGCGGACGCGCCGGTAACCGGTGAGCTGGCCGTCGGGGTCCAGTTGCACCTGGTAACTCGCCATCAGGCTCATCGTGTCGGGCACGCGCTCGAGTTCGAGCACCTCGACCTCCAGCGCCCAGCCCTCCTCCGTCTGTTCGAAGGAAGACACGGACTCGGCTTCCATTCCGGTGAGCTCGGCGAGCTGTCCGCGCGCCTGACGCAGCACCTCCATCGGGCCCGGCCGCTTGGTGGCTGTGGTGTTGTCCGTGACGTCGTCCGTGGTGTTGTGGGAGTCGGAAGAGTTCTGGGAGTTCTGTGAACTCTGTGATTCCTTGGCGTTGTTCGTGTTCGACATGTCCACCTCCCCCTTCGTGTGGCCGCAAGTCTGTTCGCCAAACCTCCCGGTGCTCACCCGGTGCGTCACTCGGGGCCCAGGGGGCTCCGCGTCCTCAGCCCCGCAGCGCCGCCAGCCGGCGGCGCGCCGGCCCCAGGGCGCGTCCCCGACGCGGCACGCCCTCCCACGGGTCGCGGCGCGCCTGCCCGAGGGCGTCGGCGACGGTCCAGCGGCGTGCGTGCAGGTCCGGATCGTCCAGCTGGTCCCAGGAGACGGGAGCGGCGACGGGCGCGCCGGGCAGGGCGCGGACGGTGTAGGGAGCGACCGCGGTCTGCGCGTAGGCGTTGCGCTGCACGTCGAGGTAGAGCCGGTCGCCGCGGTCCTTCTTGCGGGCGGCGGTGGTGAGCCGGTCGGGGCGGGCCGCGACGAGGGTATCGGCGACGTCCCGGGCGAATGCGCGTACGCCGTCGAAGTCCTGGTCGCCGCTCAGGGGCACGATCACGTGCAGGCCTCGGGAGCCGGTGGTCATGAGCGCCGAGGGCAGGTTCAGTTCGCCCAGCAGTTCCCCCAGGAGCCGTGCCGCCCCGCGTACCGCCTCGAAGTCGTCGTCCGGGGGGTCGAGGTCGAACACCAGGCGGTCGGGACGGTCGACCCGGCCGGCGCGGGACAGCCAGCGGTGCAGGGTGATGCTCGCCCGGTCGACGAGGTGCAGGAGGGTGGCGGTGTCGTCGCACACGGTGTGCGTGACGGTGCCGCCCTCCTTGGCGACCTGGACGCGGGTGATCCAGTCCGGGTAGCCGTCCGGGGTGTTCTTCTGCATGAACGCCGGTCCGTCGATGCCGTCCGGGCGGCGGTCCAGCATCAGCGGGCGGCCCCGCAGGTGCGGCAGCATGAACGGGGCGACGGCCCGGTGGTAGTCGACGAGGTCGCCCTTGGTGTACTCCTCGGCGTGCGCGCCGCCCGGGAAGAGCACCTTGCCCGGGCGGTGGATGCGCACCGTGCGGCGGCCGGCCCGCACGGTGCGCACGCCGTCGTCGCTCACGCCACGATCGCCTCCCCCACCAGCAGCCGGGCGGCCGCCGCGATCGACTCGGCGTCGATGCCGGCGGCGTGCAGCTGCTCCTCCGGGGAGGCGGAGCCCGGCATGTTCCGGACGGCCAGGCGCACCAGGCGCGGTACCGGACGCCCGTCGGCGAAGGCGTCCAGCACCGCGTCCCCGACACCGCCCTCCGGGTGGTGGTCCTCCACGGTCACCAGGCAGCCGGTCTCCTCGGCGGCCGTGCGCAGGGTCTCCCGGTCGACCGGCTTCACCGAGTACAGGTCGATCACGCGTACGGCGATGCCCTCGCCCTCCAGGGCGTCCGCGGCGGCCAGTGCCTCGGGCACGGTGACGCCGGCGGCGACGAGGGTGAGCCGGTCGCGGCCGGAGGAGCGCAGCACCTTGCTGCCGCCGACCGGGAACTCCTCGTCGGGTCCGTAGATCACCGGGCTCTCGCCGCGCGAGGTGCGCAGGTAGCGGATGCCGTCGAGGTCGGCCATCGCGGCGACCAGCCGTGCGGTCTGGTTGGCGTCGCACGGGTACAGCACGGTCGAGCCGTGCACCGCGCGCATCATCGCCAGGTCCTCCAGACCCATCTGGCTGGGACCGTCCTGGCCGATGGCGACGCCCGCGTGCGAACCGACGAGATTGATGCCCGAGCCGCTGACCGACGCCATGCGGACGAAGTCGTGGGCGCGGGTGAGGAAGGCCGCGAAAGTGGAGGCGTACGGCGTACGGCCGCGCGCCGCGACGCCGACCGCCGCCGCCACCATCTGCTGCTCGGCGATGTAGCACTCGACGTAGCGCTCGGGGTGTTCCTTGGCGAAGAACTCCGCGCGCGTGGAGTCGCCGACCTCTCCGTCCAGGGCCACGACGTCGCCGCGCGCGCTGCCGAGGGCGGTCAGCGCCTCGCCGAAGGCGTTCCGGGTGGCCACTTCCTCGCCCTTGTCCCAGCGGGGCAGTTCGAGGTGTCCGGTGCGCCGGTCGGGCGGCGCGGTGGTGCCGGACGGCTGCCGCACCGGGATGCGCAGGTCGCGCGGGCCGCCGAGTTCGGCGATCGCCTCCTCGGCCTCCGGCAGCGGCTTGCCGTGCAGGCCCTCCCGGTCCTGGACCGCCTCGACGCCCTTGCCCTTGAGGGTGCGGGCGAGGATCGCGGTGGGCTGGCCCCTGGTGGAGGCCGCCTCCCCGTAGGCACGGTCGACGGCGTCCACGTCGTGGCCGTCCACCTCGACGGTGTGCCAGCCGAAGGCCTGGAAGCGGCGGGCGTAGGCGTCGAGGTCGTGGCCGTGCCGGGTGGGGCCGCGCTGACCGAGCCGGTTGACGTCCACGACCACCGTGAGGTTGTCCAGGTTCTCGTACGCGGCCTGCTCGGCGGCCTCCCACACGGAGCCCTCGGCCAGTTCGCTGTCCCCGCACAGCACCCACACGCGGTAGTCGGCGTGGTCCAGCCGCTTCCCGGCCAGCGCGATGCCGACGCCGACGGGGAGTCCCTGGCCGAGCGAGCCGGTGGCCGTCTCGACCCAGGGCAGCTGCCGCGGGGTGGGGTGCCCCTCGAGGCGGCTGCCGTTCTTGCGGAAGGTGAGCAGTTCCTCGTCGTCGATGGCGCCGGCGGCCTTGTAGGTGGCGTACATCAGCGGCGAGGCATGGCCCTTGGACAGGACGAAGCGGTCGTTGCCCGGGTGGTCGGGCCGCTGGAAGTCGTAGCGGAAGTGGTGCGCGAACAGGACGGCCATCAGGTCCGCGGCGGACATCGACGACGTGGGGTGCCCGGAGCCCGCGGCGGCCGCCGCGCGGACACTGTCCACACGCAGCTGCTGCCCGAGCTCGACGAGTTCACCGGTGTTCATGAGTCTCCTTCTCCTGGGTGGTCGGTGCGCTGCACGGGGCCGGGCGCGACACCCGGGCCGGGCGGCGGCTGATCGGGGGGCGGAACCACGGCGGCCTGCTCCCTCGCGGGCTCACCACCGGGCTGCTTCTTCGCGGGCTCACCGCCGGGCTGCTTCTTCGCGGGCTCACCGCCGGGCTGCTTCTTCGCGGGCTCACCGCCGGGCTGGTTCCTCGCGGGCTCACCACCGGGCTGGTTCCTCGCGGGCTCACCACCGGGCCGGTTCCTCGCGGGCTCACCGCCCCCGCCCTTGCCTGCGTCCCCCTCCCGGGACGGCCGTTCCGGTCCGGAGCCGCCCGGCACCCGGGCCAGTTCCGGGGACGATGTGTCCAGGGGAACCGACCAGGACCGTACGAGCCCCAACTGGACCGCCTGGCGCGGCAGTACCGCGTCCAGGAGCCAGTCGGCGGCCACCCGCACGCGGTTGCCCGGCATCGCCGCGAGGTGGTAGCCGCGGGTGACCGCTCCCGCCGCCGGTCCGGACAGGTTCACACCGAGCGGATTGGCGGCGGCCTTGACGCCGCCGAGGTCCACCACGAACCCCATGTCCTTGTGCCGGTAGGCGCGCCGCTCACCGTCGCCGAACGACGCGGCGATGTTCCGCGCGCACACCTTGCCCTGCCGCCAGGCGTGCTGCGCGGTCATCGGGGTGTACTGCCCGGGCTTCTCCAGGTCGGGCACCGCGGCCGCGTCACCGCAGGCGAACACCTCCGGGCGGCCCGGGACCTGCAGGTGCGGGTCGACGAGCAGCCGGCCGCGTTCCATGGGCAGCCCGAGGGACTCGGCGAGCGGGTCGGGGCGTACGCCCACGCACCACACCAGGGTGTGCGTGTCGACGAACTCCCCGTCGGTCAGCAGCACCCCGTCGTGCGTGGCCTCCTTCACCGAGGTGCCCATCCGCACGTCCACACCCCGCTCGCGCAGCACCTTGTCGGCGGTGCGGGAGAGCCGTTCGTCCAGTTCCGGCAGGACCCGGTCGGCGATGTCCAGCAGCATCCAGCGCGGTCGCACACCGGTCCGCGGGGGATTCCCACCCACCTGGGCGTCGGTGAACAGCTGCCCGTGCGCGGCGACTTCGGTGCCGGTGTAGCCGGCGCCCACCACGACGAAGGTGCACCGGGCGGCGCACCGCTCGGGGTCGTCGGTGGCCGCTGCGAGCTCCACCTGCCGGGTCACGTGGTCGCGCAGGTACAGCGCCTCGGGCAGGCCGCGGAAGCCGTGTGCGTGCTCGGCGACGCCGGGGATGGGCAGCAGCTTGTTCACGCTGCCGGCCGCGAGCACCAGCCGGTCGTAGGCGAGGGTGCCGCCCTCGCCCTCGGGGCCGGTGTAGTGCACCTGCCGCTCGTCCAGGTCGATGCGGTCGGCCTCCCCCAGCACCAGACGTACGTGCGGCAGCGTGCCGGAGAGGGACACGGTGACCCGGCGCGGCTCCAGGACGCCCGCGGCGACCTGGGGCAGCAGCGGCAGGTACAGGAAGTAGTCGGTCGGGTTCAGCAGGACGACATCGGCCCGCCCCTTCGCCAGCCGGGACAGGGTCTGGGCGGTGCGGTACCCGGCGAAGCCGGCACCGACGATCACTGTGCGGGGTCGACTCA
Source organism: Streptomyces sp. NPDC016640 (assembly GCF_043076215.1). NCBI lineage: Bacteria > Bacillati > Actinomycetota > Actinomycetes > Kitasatosporales > Streptomycetaceae > Streptomyces > Streptomyces sp. NPDC016640. The sequence continues at coordinate 90,693 of NZ_JBIBRG010000012.1, read as the reverse complement.
CGGTTCGCCTCCGGCGCTGTCGCGTACGTCGGGAGACTTCCGCGTCCCCCTGGTCGGGGCCGTCAAACGTCCGCCGGTTTCCGGCGGACCCCCCGGGTACCCGGTTCCGGACCCGAACCGCCCACGTCACGGAGGCGACCCCCATGCCCGAGTACGGCTATTTCCTCTCGTGCGAGCAGTACGGTCCCGCCGAGCTGGTCGAGCAGGCCCGGATGGCCGAGCAGGCCGGTTTCCAGGCCCTGTGGATCTCGGACCACTACCACCCGTGGAACGACGAGCAGGGGCAGAGCCCGTTCGTGTGGTCGGTGCTCGGCGCGCTGTCCGAGGCGGTGTCCCTGCCGGTGGGGACGGCGGTGACCTGCCCGACGGTGCGGACGCACCCGGCGGTGGTGGCGCAGGCGGCGGCCACGAGCGCGGTGATGGCGCGGGGAGAGTTCCGGCTGGGCGTGGGCACGGGCGAGGCGCTGAACGAGCACATCCTCGGTGACGCCTGGCCGCCCGCGCACGTACGGCTGGAGATGCTGGAGGAGGCCATCCAGGTGATGCGCCGGCTGTTCACCGGTGAGGAGGTCAACCACCACGGCACGCACTACACGGTGGAGAACGCCCGCCTGTACACCGTGCCGGACGAGCCCGTCCCGGTCGACATCTCCGGTTTCGGGCCGGCGGCCACCAGGCTCGCGGCCCGCGTCGGCGACGGCTACATCACGATGACGCCGGACACCTCCATGGTGGAGCAGTACCGCAGGGGCGGGGGTGGCGGAAAGCTCGTCAGCGGCGGCACCAAGGTCTGCTACGGCACCGACCGCGAGGAGTGCGTGCGCACCGTGCACCGGCTCTGGCCGAACGAGCTGCTGCCCGGGGAGCTGGGCCAGGTGCTGCCCTCGCCGAAGCACTTCGAGCAGGCGCAGACCCTGGTCACCGAGGACATGGTGCGGGAGAACCGGGTGTGCGGCGACGACGTGGACGAGCACGTCGCCGAGCTGCGCCGGTTCGCCGAGGCGGGCTTCGACCGGATCTACGTCAACCAGATCGGCCCCGATCTGCGCGGCTTCTTCGACTTCTACCGCACGAAGGTGCTGCCGCAGCTCCAGCAGGCCGGCTGAGCGCGGGAAGGACGGGCCGACGACGAGGCCGCGCCGGCCCGGCTTCTCCGTCCACACCGTGCCGGCCGACGGTGCCGAGGCGGACGGCACGCCGGCCCGGGAGTCCACAACGGTGGTGATCGCCGAGGTGTCGGCGGGCGACGCGACCGGCACCGGCTGGACGTACGGTCCCCCGGTGATCGGCGGCTTCCTGGACGGGTACCTCGCGCCGCTCGTGGAGGGAAGGAGCGCGCTGGACATCCCGGCCGTGCACGACGCCATGTGCCACTCGGTCCGCGACACCGGCGGCACGGTCGCCCCCGGAGCGGGCCCGGGTCACGGTCCGACGCTGCGGACGGAGGACGTCGCGCGGTACCGGGTCGGCTGATCCGGCGCCTCCCCGGGTCGCCGGCCTCCCGCGGACGCCAGGTCCGGTGGTGAGGTGCGTCGGGGGCGGGGTCCCGGGGCGCGTGACGCCGGCGGGCACGGGGTGGGGAGATCGTCTGCGCCTCCCCCCTGCTCCCGGCGGTCCCAACTAGGCTCCTCCCCATGGAGATTCTGGGTGCGACACTGCGCGTCTGCGTCGACGACATCGAGACCGCCATCCCCTTCTACGAGCGGCTGGCGGGCGGCCGGGCCCTCCGGTTCGAACGGGCCGGCGTCCAGGTCGCCGCGGTCGGCTGCTTCCTGTTGATGAGCGGTCCCGCGGCCGAGCTGGACGTGCTGCGCAAGGTCGCGGCGACCATCGCCGTGGGGGACGTCGAGGAGGCCGGTCAGGTGCTCGCGGAGATGGGCGCCGACATCATCGCGGGTCCGCTCCCCACGCCGGTGGGCCGCAACCTCATCGCGCGGCACCCGGACGGGGCGGTCTACGAGTACGCGGACCGCCGCGCCTGACACGTCCGTTCGGCGTGGGCCGCCTCCGCGAGGCGCACCGCCGCGGCAGCGGTTCGCCGGCCGGCCCGGTCCACAGCCGGCCGACGACCTCCTCCCCCGGCCGTCCGCCCCACCCGCCTCGCGCACATGGGCAGGGGCGCGCGCCGGTGTGCGGAGGGAGCGGCCGCCGCCGGGGACGACGGCCGGGTCACCGGCGCGCGCGGGCCGTCGTCATCTCGCTGGTGATCGCCCAGCGTTGGTGGTCGCGCCAGGCCCCGTCGATGAACAGCATGTTCGGCGAGAAGCCCTCCAGGCGGAACCCGCAGGCACGGGCCAGCGCGATGGACGCGGCGTTGGCCGGCTGCACGTTGATCTCCAGCCGGTGCAGCCGCATCGGGCCGAAGGCGTACCGCACCACCAGGTCCAGCGCCTCGCGCATCAGCCCGCGCCCCGCCGCGTGCGCGAAGGCGCCGTAGCCCAGCGCCCCGCACTGGAAGCCGCCCTCGACGATGTTGTTGATGTTGACGAATCCGGCGAGGGCGCCGTCCGCGTCCTTCTCGCACACCAGGAATCCCGCCTTGGCGGGGTCCTCGATCAGCCGTGCCGCGTACGCGGCGTACGCCGCGGCGCTGTCCGGCGGGAACAGCCAGGGGTGGTGCAGGTCCTTGCTCTGCCTGGCGCGGGCGGTGAACTCGGCGCCGTCCGCGTGGGTGAAGTGACGCAGCCCCACGCGGTGGCCTTCGGCGAGGTAGCGGGAAGCGGTGTGCGGCATCCCGCCACCCTACGACGGGCCCGGCGGCCCCGCGCGGCACCGGACCGCTCTCCGTACCCGGCACCGGGCCGCTCTCCGCACGCGACCGGCGGACGGCTCAGCTCAGCGCCGGTTCGTCCAGGGTCAGCGTGCCCGCGTCCGCGTCGAGTTCGGCCGCGACGCCGAAGGGGACGGTGAGCGCGTCCTCGCAGTGCCCGAACCCGAACTGCTCGGCCACCGGCACGCCGAGGCCGCCGAGCCGGTCGGCGAGCATCGCCCGCACCCCGTGGTACGGCTCGCACCGGGCCCAGGAGCCGAGCAGCAGCCCGCGGACCCCGTCCAGCCAGCCGGTCCGCAGGAGCTGGGTGAGGCAGCGGTCCAGGCGGTAGGTCTCCTCCCCCACGTCCTCCAGACACAGCAGCCCGCCGCGCGCGGAGGGCCGGGCGTGCGAGGTGCCGAGGCCGGCGGAGAGCAGCGAGAGGCAGCCGCCGAGCGTGACTCCGCGGGCCCGTCCCGGGACCAGCGCGGTGCCGTCGGAGTGGAGGGTGCGGACCGTCTCGGGCGTGAAGAGGGTGGACCTGAGGTGGTCCTGCGCCCGCGCGCTCTTCACGAAGTCGATGCCGGCCGCCATCGGCCCGTGCAGGGTGACGAGGCCGAGCCGGACCGCGAACGCCTCGTGCAGCGCGGTGATGTCGCTGAACCCGACGAACACCTTCGGCCCCGCCGCCCGCATCGCCGGCCAGTCCAGCAGGTCGACCATGCGCTGGGCGCCGTAGCCGCCGCGGGCGCAGAGCACCGCGTCGACGTCCGGGTCGCACCAGGCGGACTGCAGGTCGGCGGCCCGGTCGGCGTCGCTGCCCGCCAGGTAGCCGAACTCGTCGTGCCGGTCCAGCGCATGGGGGGCCACCACCGGGTCGAGGTCCCAGCCGCGCAGCACGTCGAGCCCGGCCCGGAGCCGCTCCTCGGGCACCGGGCCGCTGGGCGCGACGACGGCCACCCGGGCGCCGGGGGCCAGCCGGGCCGGCCGGCGCAGCGGCTCCGTCCCGCTCATCCGCCGAGTTCCAGGGCCGGGACGCCGGGCGGTTCCATCCCGAACACCTGGGCGTACAGCGAGAGTTCCGCTTCGAGGGCGCGCGCCATCGTCTCCGCCCGCCGGAAGCCGTGCCCCTCCCCCTCGAAGGTGAGGTACGCGTGCGGGACGTTCCGGCCTGCCAGCCGGGCCAGGAACCGCTCGCACTGCACGGGCGGGCAGATCACGTCGTCCAGCCCCTGGAGCAGCAGGAAGGGCACGGTGAGCCGGTCGGCGTGCGCGGTGGGCGAGCGCTCCGCGTAGCGCCCGGGAACCTCGGCAAGGGGGCCGATCAGGCTCTCCAGGTACTGGGACTCGAAGTCGTGCGTCTCCCCGCTGCCCCAGCCGGTGAGGTCGAGCACCGGGTAGCTGATGGTGCCGCAGGCGTAGACGTCGGTCGTGGTGAGCGAGGCGGCCGTGGTCCAGCCGCCCGCGCTGCCGCCCCGGATGGCGAGCCGCTCGCGGTCCGCGGTGCCCTCGTCGGCGAGGGCCCGCGCGACGGCGGCGCAGTCCTCGACGTCGACCACCCCCCACTGTCCGCGCAGCCGGTTGCGGTACTCGCGCCCGTAGCCGGTGGAACCGCCGTAGTTGACCTCGGCGACGCCGATGCCGCGCGAGGTGAAGTAGGCGACCTCCAGATCGAGCACCAGCGGGGCCCGGCCGGTGGGACCGCCGTGCGCCCGGATCACGTACGGGGGACGGGCGTCGGCGGGTCCGGCGCACGCGGGGTTGTGCGGCGGGTGGACGTGGGCGTGGATCTCACGGCCGTCCGGGCCGGTGAACGTGCGGGTCTCCGGCACGGGGTAGTACGCGGGGTCCACGGCGTCCTCGTGCGCGGCTCCGATCACGCGGGACCGGCCCGTCCTGGTGTCCAGTTCCACCACCTCGTGGGCGCTGCGCGGTCCGGCGCCGACGGCGACGACCCGTTCGCCGTGTGCCGCGAGGCAGGGGGCGAACTCGCTCCAGGGACCGGCCACGTCGACGACCTCGCGGGTCTCGGGGTCGAGTACGCCGAGCACGGGTGCGCCCCGGCCGTGCAGCACGGCGATCAGTCCGCTGTCCAGCGCGGCGAACCAGCGCAGACCCAGTTTCCACAGCGGCCCGCCGAACTCCTCCTCGCGCGGGCAGACCGCCTCCCCGTCCCGGTAGAGGTTCCACCAGCCGGTGCGGTCGCTGGCGTACAGCAGCCGGCCGTCGTGGGTCCAGTCGGCCTGGGCGATGGACTCCTCGGGTCCGCCGGCCACCGTACGGGCGTCGCGCAGGGTGCCGTCGGGGGCGACGTCGGCGACGAGCAGTTCGGTGCCGTCCCACGGCATGCGCGGGTGGTCCCAGCCGAGCCAGGCGGCGCGCCGCCCGTCCGGCGACAGGCGCGGCCCGGTGACGAACCGGTGCCGTCCGTCGCTCAGTTCCCGCACCGCGTCCCGGTCCTCGGCGGCGGAGCCGTCCAGCGGTACGGCGGCCAGGACGCGGCGCACGTCGCCGGGACCGTCGCCGGTGAACTCCTCCAGGACGCACCACACCTCGCCGCGCTCCGGCAGCGGGGTCGGCTCGGCCCAGCGCAGGCCCTGCCCGAGAGTGGACACGGGGGTGAGCGGGCGCGGCTCGCCGCCCGGCTCGTACCGGTACAGGCGCTGGTCGTCGAAGTTCACGAACACCACGAGCGGGCCGCCGCCGTCCGGCACGGTGCCGGCCCACGGCCGGCCGCCGTACTCGATGACCCGGCTGCGCACGTTCCACGGCGGGGGCAGGACGGACTCCTCGGTGCCGCCCGCCCGTCGCCCGCCGCCTCCCGTCCCGGCTTCGCGCCCCGGTTCCTCGACGCGCCGCCGCACCAGGGTGCGCCGGCCGCCCTCGGCGGGCCGGGGTTCGGTCCACCACACCTCGTCGCCGACGAAGCCCACGAACTCGGGGCTGCCGTCGTGGGCCGCCGCCGTGGCCGCGTCGATGGGCGAGGGCCACTCGCCGTACGCCAGGGTCCGCACCGTCTCCCCCATTCGTTCAGGCCGTCCGCAGGAACCGGTCGAGGACGCGCACCCCGAAGTGGAGCGCCTCGACGGGGACCCGCTCGTCGACGCCGTGGAAGAGGGCCTGGTAGTCGAAGCCCTCCGGCAGCTTCAAAGGGGCGAAGCCGTAGCCGGTGATGCCGAGCCGGGAGAACTGCTTGGCGTCCGTGCCGCCGGACATGCAGTACGGCACCACGTCCCCCTCGGGCGCGAACGCCTCGACGGCGGCCCGCATCCGGGCGAACGTCGGCGAGTCCACCGGCGACTGGAGCGCCACCTCGCGGTGCGCGAACTCCCAGTCGACGTCCGGCCCGGTGAGCCGGTCCAGGGTGGCGCGGAACTCTTCCTCGGCACCGGGCAGATACCGGCCGTCGACGTAGGCCACGGCCTCCCCGGGGATCACGTTGAGCTTGTAACCGGCGTCCAGCATGGTGGGGTTGGCGCTGTTGCGGACGGTCGACTCGACGAGCCTGCCGGCCGTGCCGAGCTTGTCCAGCAGCGCGTCCACATCGCTCAGGTCCGTCTCGATGCCGTACACGGCGGCGAGTTCGGTGAGCGCGGCGCGCACCGTCGGGGTGAGCCGCAGCGGCCACTCGTGCTCGCCGATGCGGGTGACGGCCGCGGCGAGGCGGGTCACCGCGTTCTCCCGGTTGACCTTGGAGCCGTGCCCGGCCCGGCCGCGCGCGGTGAGCTTCAGCCAGGCCGTGCCGCGCTCGCCGGCCGCGATCGGGTAGATCTCCCGCCCGCCGCCGTCGTGGAAGGTGAACGCGCCGGACTCGCTGATGCCTTCGGTGCAGCCTTCGAACAGGTGGGCGTGCCGGTCGGCGAGGAATCCCGAGCCGTCCTCGGCGCTGGCCTCCTCGTCGGCGGTGAACGCGATCACCACGTCGCGCCGGGGCCGGACGCCCTCGCGGGCCCAGGCCCGCACCACGGCGAGGATCATCGCGTCCATGTTCTTCATGTCGACGGCGCCGCGCCCCCAGACGACCCCGTCGCGGACCTCCCCGGAGAACGGGTGCACGCTCCAGTCGGCGGCCTCGGCCGGTACGACGTCCAGGTGCCCGTGCACCAGCAGCGCGTCGGCCGACGGGTCGCTGCCCTCCAGGCGGGCGACGACGTTGGCGCGGCCCCGGGTGCGTTCGAGGAGCACCGGCTCCAGTCCGGCCTCGGCGAGCCGCGCGGCGGCGTACTCGGCGGCGGGCCGCTCCCGGCAGTCGCCCCCGCCCCTGTTGGTCGTGTCGATCCGGATCAGGTCCGACGTGAACGTGACGACCTCGTCCATGGCCCGCTCGTCAGCCATACTGCTCCTCCACCGCGGCCGAGGCGATCGTGGTGACCGCCTTGAAGGTGCGGATCCCGTCGTACATGGTTCCGCTGGTGTACGCCACCTTCCGTTCACCGGTCCGGGTCACGCCCGGGACGACGGTGACGGCCATCGCCAGGTGCTCGGCGTCGAACTCCACCGCGACGGTGAACGGCCCGGCACCGGCCGGCTCCCGGCGCACCGCCAGCGCGGCCGCCTCCTTCGCCGCCGCGCGGATGTCGGCGGCCGTACGGGCCGGGGTGCGGCACACGGCCGCGTACCGCGACACATGGTCCTTGACGGCGACCTTGAGCGCCCCGGGCGCGTAACCGAGGGCGTCCTCGCAGGCGACGTCGTCGCCGGTGACCAGGATCACCGGCACTCCGTACTCGGCGGCCACGTGCGCGTTGAGCAGGCCTTCGCTGGCCCGTACGCCGTCGACCCACACCCCGGTGATGGAGTTGGCGAGGTAGGTGTGCGCGAGGACGCCCTCCATGCCGGCTCCGGCGTGGTAGCCGATGAACGCGATGCCGTCGACGTCACCGTGCTGCACGCCCTCGACCATGGACAGGGACTTGTGCCGGCCGGTGAGCATCTGCGCCCGCTCGTCCAGTCGCTCCAGGAGCAGGTTGCGCATGGTCCAGTGGGCCTCGTTGATGAGCACCTCGTCGGCGCCGCCGTCGAAGAAGCCCTGAACGGCGGCGTCGACGTCCGAGGTGAACATCGACCGGCACCGTTCCCACTGAGGGGTCCCCGGCAGCACGTCGGCCGGCCAGGTGACGCCGGTGGCGCCCTCCATGTCGGCGCTGATGAGGATCTTCATGCGGCACACGCTACGTGGTCCCGCCCGACCGCGGCCAGCCTGTGGACAACTCCCACCGGTCCAGACCGGTGAAGGACCCCCGGCACCGCCTCAACCCCTCTGACCTGCGCACACCGCTGGCGGCACCCTCTGCGCGGCGCGCCCCGACACGTCACCCGCCCGGCCGGACCGGCGCCGCGGGCACGGTCCGGGGCGGCCGGGCAGCAGCGCGAGGAGGACCGGCCGGACCCGGCGCGGGCCCTGACCCGGACCCGGACCGGCGACCGGTGCCGGAACCGGATCGTCCCGCGCCGGAGTGCTCCCGCCCACGTGCCGTTCCCCCAGCCGCACCGCGGGACGATCCGCACAAGGCGACAACTGCCGGCACGTGCGGCGGGTCACGGGACGGAACACAGGGGGTCCGCGGGGAGATCACGCGAACCGGTGCGGAGCCGTCTCCGCACCGGTTTCGCGCGCCTTGGACCGGGCGGGGCCCGTCTACTTCTCGACCTCGGCGGCCAGCCTGGCCAGCAGGGCGTCGTAGATGCGGGCGAGGCCCCTGGGCGCGAAGGTCCTCTCGAAGAAGCCGCCGATGCCGCCCGCGCCGTTCCAGACGGTGGTCACGACGACCCGGGAGCGGCCCTCGCCGGCCGGGGTGACCCGCCAGGTGGTGACCATGGAGGAGTTGCGGTCCTTCTCGACCAGGTCTCCGTCGGCCGGCTCGGTGACCTCCAGCAGGCAGTCGCGGACGCGCTTGCTGGTGGCCTGGAGCTTCCAGTGCACCAGGGTGCCCTCGCCGTCGCCGCCCTCGCGGACCTCGTACTCGCTGAACTGCTCGGGCAGCAGCTTCGCGCGGGTGCCGCTGTAGTCGGCGAGCGTGTCGAACACCGTCTCCGCGTCCGCCGCGACGATCCGCTCCGTAGTGGCCTCGACCTGCGCCATCGCTTTCCTCCAGGACATGGGTTCTCGGGGTCGGGGCAAGCCAACCACCCCCGTGCCCGGCCGCCCAAATCGGGGTTCCGCAAGTGACCGAGGATGACACCCGCACGATCAAGGGAACACGTGTTCTATTCTGTGCGACAGCGACACCGAGGAGGCGTCATGCGCTGGGAGAACCTCACCCAGGACCCCGGACACGGCAGGGCCGATGCCGCGCTGTTCGGCGCCGAGTCGGTGACCACCCGCACCTTCGGCACGCCGGAGTTCCACGGCATCACCTTCCACGAGATCCGGGCCCGCTCGATCGTCGACCGGGTGCCGGGGGCCTCCCGCATGCCGTTCGAGTGGACGGTGAATCCCTACCGCGGCTGCACCCACGCGTGTGTCTACTGTTTCGCGAGGAAGACGCACAGCTACCTGGACCTCGACACGGGCCTCGGCTTCGACAGCCAGATCGTGGTCAAGGTGAACGCGCCCGAGCTGCTGCGCCGCCGGCTGGCCCTGGGCAGCTGGCGGGGCGAGCACCTCGCGGTGGGCACGAACGTCGACTGCTACCAGCACGCGGAGGGACGCTACCGGCTGATGCCGGGCATCCTGGCCGCCCTGCGCGACCACGCCAACCCCTTCTCGATCCTCACCAAGGGCACGCTGATCCTGCGCGACCTCGAGCTGCTGAAGCAGGCCGCCGAGGTGACCGACGTCGGCGTCTCGGTCTCGGTCGGCTTCACCGACGAGGGGCTGTGGCGCACGGTCGAACCGGGCGCGCCGGCACCCGAGCGGCGGCTGGACGTGGTCCGCGCGCTCTCCGGGCAGGGCATCGGCTGCGGAGTCCTGATGGCGCCGGTGATCCCGTTCCTGGGCGACCGGCCGGAGCAACTGCGCGCGACCGTGCGGGCGATCGCCGCCGCGGGCGCCACCTCCGTCACGCCCCTGGTGCTGCACCTGCGGCCCGGCGCCCGCGAGTGGTTCGCGTCCTGGCTCGCACGGCACCATCCGCACCTGGCCGACCGCTACGCGCGGCTGTACGCGGAGGGTGCCTACGCCCCGAAGTGGTACCAGCGCCGGATCACCCGTCAGGTGCACGAGCTGGCCCAGGAGTACGGCATCGGCCCCACCCGCGCGGGGGCGCCGCGCCGGATCCGTGCCTGCGAACCCGCCGGGCCCCCGGTGACCGGGCCGGCCCGGCCGACGCCCCCTCAGACCCCGTCCGGCGGCTCCCTTCCGCCCGGCGACGCCGTGCGCGCACGCGCTCCGCACCGGGCACGGCCGGCACCGGGGGCTGCGTCCGACACGCCGAGGGCGCACACCTGACGCCGCCGGGCCGCCCGGGCGACGAGGGGAGGGCCGGACAGGACCGGGGCGCGTTCGAGCGCATCCGGCAGTCCAATCGGGTCAAGAACCGGGAGAAGACGTTCGCGCGGGACCGCTTTGCCGGGACGATGCCGCGTGGGCCGTGAGCCCCGCGGTCCGCAGCACCTCCGTCCTGGGAGCACCCATGAGAAAACGCGCAGCCGTGCTGTGCGGTGCCGCCGTCGTCGTGGCCGCAAGCCTCACGGCCGCGCCCGCCGAGGCCGGCGCACCCCGCTCCGCGGAGCCCTCGCACGCCGTGCGGCCCGCGTGGAGGGAGTGCGGGACCGACGACTACCCGACGCTCCAGTGCGCGTCCGTCGAGGCGCCGCTCGACCACGCCGACCCCGCCGGGCGGAAGATCACGCTGGCGCTGTCCCGTGTCCCGCACACCGCGGCGAAGTACCAGGGTCCCCTGCTGGTGAACCCGGGTGGCCCGGGCGGCAGCGGTCTGACGCTCGCCGGGTTCGTCGCGTCGTCGCTGCCCGCGGAGGTGGCGGCCCAGTACGACGTCATCGGCTTCGACCCGCGCGGGGTGGGCGCGAGCGAGCCCGCGCTGGACTGCGCGCCGGACCACTTCGATCCGGTACGCCCCGACTCCGTGCCGGCCACGCCCGCGGTGGAACGGGCCAACCTCACGCGCGTGCGGTCCTTCGCCACGGCCTGCGCCGAGAAGTACGCCGATCTGCTGCCGCACATCGACACGACCAGCGCGGTGCGCGACATGGACGTGATCCGGCGGGCGCTCGGCGCCAAGAGGATCAGCTACTTCGGCTACTCCTACGGCACCTATCTGGGCGCCGTCTACGCCAAGCTCTTCCCGGAACGGGTGCGGCGTCTGGTCCTGGACTCGGTGGTCGACCCCACCGAGGTCTGGTACGACGCCAACCTGAACCAGGACCACGCCTTCAACGACCGCCACCGCGCCTTCATGGCCTGGGTCGCCGAACACGACGCGGCGTACGGGCTCGGCACCGACCCGGAGAGGATCGAGGCCGCCTGGTACGCGATGCGCGCGGCCCTCGGCAAGAACCCGGCCGGCGGCAAGGTGGGCGCCGCCGAACTGGAGGACACCTACGTCCCGGGCGGCTACTACAACGGCTACTGGCCCTACCTCGCGGAGGCGTTCTCGGCGTACGTGAACGACGGCGACGCCGAGCCGCTGGTCGAGGCGTACGAGAACTTCGGCGCCGTCGACGCCGCGGGCGGCAACGGCTACAGCGTCTACACCGCCGTGGAGTGCCGGGACGCCGCATGGCCGCGTGACTGGCGGCAGTGGCGCAAGGACAACTGGGAGGTGTACGAGCGGGCGCCGTTCATGACCTGGAACAACGCCTGGTACAACGCGCCCTGCGCGTTCTGGCCGACCGGTTCCCTGCGGCCGGAGCGCATCCGCAACAGCAAGCTGCCCCCGGCGCTGCTGTTCCAGGCGACGCGGGACGCGGCCACGCCGTACCAGGGCGCCGTCACCGTGCACCGTCTGCTGGACCGCTCCCGCCTGGTGGTGGAGTCGGGCGGCGGCAACCACGGCATCACACTGAGCGGGAACTCCTGCCTGGACCGGCATCTGACCGCCTATCTGGCGGACGGGACCGTGCCGCGCGGGGGGCAGGGCGAGGCCGACGCGGTGTGCGCGGCGCTGCCCGGCCCCAAGCCGCGGACGTCGAAGGCGGCGCCGTCCACGGCACGCGGCTCGACGCTGCACGGTCTGCTCGGCTTCCGCGGCTGAACGGCCGGCCGGCCGCCGGGGGCGGGGCCGGCGGACCCATGGTCCAAGATGGGTCCATGGACGTTCCGATCGTGTCTCCCGCGCCCGCAGACGCGGGCGCGTCCCCGGCGGTCGTGGCCGTATGACCGGGGTTCGGCTGCGCGCCATGACCGCGGACGACTGCGCACGCGTGGCCGGGATACGGGTGCGCGGCTGGCAGCACGCCTACCGGGGCCTCGTCCCGCAGCCGTATCTCGACGGCCTCGACGTCGGGGCGGACGCCGAGCGGCACCGCACCCGCCTGCTGCGGGGCGACGGCAGCGTGGTGAACCTGGTCGCCGAGACCGAGGGCGGGGATCTCGCCGGCTGGGCCGCGTTCGGCCCGTACCGGGACGGCGATGTGCGCACCGGGGACGCCGAGTTGTACGCCCTGTACCTGCGCCCCGAGCACATCGGCCGGGGCGTGGGACGGGCCCTGCTCACCGAGGTCACCCACCGCTGCGCCGCCGCCGGCCACCGGGACATGTACCTGTGGGTCCTCAAGGACAACGCCCGTGCCCGCCGTTTCTACGAGCGCGCGGGGTTCGGCGCGGACGGCGCCGAGGAGTCCTTCGAGGTGGGCGGCACCGAGGTGCCCGAGGTGCGGTACGCCAGGACGCTCGCCGCCCGACCGCGCTAGCCGTCCTGTCCGGGGACGCGGCGCCGGGAACCCCGTTGCCGGGGGATGCGGGCCAGCGCGCGTACGGCGGCCTCGGCGAGCGCGGGGTGGGCGAGCGCCTCGGTCAGCACAGGTTCGGCGCGCGGGTCGCCGAGTTCGCCCAGGCCCTCCACGCAGGCGAGGGCGACCCGCCGGTACGGATCGTGGGGGCGCAGACGGCGCCGCAAGGTGGTGATCAGGGCGGGCACCGCCTCGGGGGCGCGCAGCTCGGTCAGCAGGCGGACCGGGTGCAGGGCGTAGGCGACGCGGAGTTCGTTGGTGGCGAGGGCGGCGGCGGCGCGGGCGGTGCGCGGGTCGCCGAGGCGGGCGAGGGCGTGGGCGGCGGCGGCACAGCGCGGCGGGTCGCGGTGGTTGAGGAGCAGCACCAGTGCCTCGAAGGCCCGCCGGTCCCCCGCCAGTCCCAGCCGGAACGCGGCCAGTTCCCGGGCCCACAGCGGCTGTCCGGGTTCGGTGAGGACGGTGGCCAGGGCGTCGGGGCCGTCCGTGGCCAGGAGACGGTCGTACGCCGCCGATCCGCCCGACTCCGTCCGTAAGCGCTCCGTGAGCGATCGCAGCTCTTCGTCCATGTCCCCGAGGTTAGGGGTCCGGCGGGCCGCCCGGGACGCACATCACGAAGCCGGGGGCTGGCGCGCTCCTTACCCGCCGGTTAAGCTCAGACGAGCGAGTTACCCACTCGCGAACCTCCTCGCGGCGGTCTGGTGACGCGGCCGTCGTGAGTCGCAGTCGGTTCGGTGCCCCGTGTACCGCAGTACGGCTCGGCCCCGGGACAGGGCAGGCCGGATCCGCCGTCGCCGCGTCGACGGCACCGGGCGTGTGCGCTCGCAGCCCGGCAGCACCCGCATCCCGCACGCACCCGGTGCGCCTTCGGCGCACCCGGGCGTGCTCCCCGTCGTCACCCTCATTCCTGGAGTCCCGCGATGGCCACTCCCCTGTCCGACACCCCTCTGTCCCCGCTGAGGACCATCGCCGTGGTCGGCCTCGGCACGATGGGCACCGGCATCGCCGAGGTCCTCGCCGGGGCGGGCCGCGACGTCGTCGGCATCGACATCAGCGAGGTCCAGGCCGCCCGGTGCGTCGCGGCCCTGGAGTCCTCGACCGCCCGCGCCGTGCGGCGCGGCCGGCTCACCGAGCGGCGGCGCGCGGACCTGCTCGCCCGCGTCACCGTCTCGACCGACCTCACGGCCGCGGCCGACGCCGATCTGGTGATCGAGGTGGCGCCGGAGTCGTACGAGGTCAAGCAGCAGATCCTCCGTGAACTGGACGGCATCGTGCGGCCGGAGACCATCCTCGCGACCGGCACCAACGCCCTGTCGGTCACCCGCCTCGCCGCCGACTCGGCCCGCCCCGAGCGGGTGCTGGGCATGCACTTCTTCAACCCCGCCCCGGCGATGAAGCTGGTCGAGGTCGTCTCCTGCGTGCTGACCGCCCCCGCGGCCGTCACCGCGGTCACCGACCTCGCCCTGGACCTGGGCAAGGAGCCCGTCGCGGTCGGCGACCGGCCCGGATTCGTCGCCGACGGGCTGCTGTTCGGCTACCTCAACCAGGCCGCCGCGATGTACGAGGCGAGCTACGCCTCCCGGGAGGACGTCGACGCCGCGATGCGGCTGGGCTGCGGGCTGCCCATGGGCCCGCTGGCGCTGCTGGACCTGATCGGCGTCGACACCGCGCGCACGGTCCTGGAGGCCATGTACGCCGAGTCACGCGACCGGCTGCACGCCCCGGCCCCGATCCTCAAGCAGCTCAGTGAGGCGGGCCTGACGGGCCGCAAGTCCGGACGCGGCTTCTACACGTACGAGGCGCCGGGCAGCGGGACGGTCGTGCGGGACGCGCTGACCCCGCCGGAGGGCGGTTCCCCCGACACCGGGCGTCCGGTGCGTTCGGTGGGCGTCGCGGGCTCCGGGACGATGGCCTCCGGCATCGCCGAGGTGTTCGCCAAGGCCGGCTACGAGGTGGTCCTGGCCGCCCGCAGCGAGGAGAAGGCGGGGGCGGCCAGGGCCCGGATCGGGAAGTCCCTGGCGCGCTCCGTCGACAAGGGCCGGCTGACCGCCGAGGCCGCCGCCCGGGCGCTGGAGCGGGTGCGTCCGACGGGCACCTACGACGACTTCGCCGACGTCGATCTCGCGGTCGAGGCGGTCACGGAGGACCTGGAGGTCAAGCGGCAGCTGTTCGCGACGCTGGACAAGGTCTGCAAGCCGGGGGCGGTCCTCGCCACCACCACCTCCTCCCTCCCGGTCGTCGCCTGCGCCCGCGCCACCTCGCGGCCGCAGGACGTGATCGGCATGCACTTCTTCAACCCCGCCCCGGCCATGAAGCTGGTCGAGGTGGTGCGCACGGTGCTGACCGCCGACGACGTGCACGCGACGGTGCGCGAGGTCTGCGGCACGATCCGCAAGCACGCCGTGGACTGCGGCGACCGGGCCGGGTTCATCGTGAACGCGCTGCTGTTCCCGTACCTCAACAACGCGATCAAGATGGTGCAGGAGCACTACGCCTCCCTGGACGACATCGACGCCGCGATGAAGCTGGGCGGCGGCTACCCGATGGGTCCCTTCGAGCTGCTGGACGTCGTCGGGCTGGACGTCTCGCTCGCCATCGAGAAGGTGCTGCACCGCGAGTTCCGCGACCCGGGACTGGCCCCGGCGCCGCTCCTCGAGCACCTGGTGGCCGCGGGCTGCCTCGGCCGCAAGACCGGCCGTGGCTTCCGCGAATACGCCAGGCGCTGAGCCGCGTCCCGGCGACCGGTTCCCCGGCGGCGCCCGGTGGGGCGGGCTGCTCGGCCCCGGCCGGTTCCCGCCCCCCGCCCGCGACGCCCCTCCCCCGCCCGCCGAGGGCGGGGGAGCCCCCGCTCATGCGCGTCGAGCTGCGCACATGCAGTACGTTCAGGGCATGTCCCAGCCCGCCAAGTCCGTACGTACACCCGCCACGACCGAGTCGCCGGAGAGCGCCGCAGGCTCCCGCGCCGCCGCCCAGCGGCTGAAAATGCGCCGGGAACTGGCGGCCGCCGCGATGGAGCTGTTCGCGACCAAGGGGTACGAGGCGACCACGGTCGACGAGATCGCGGCCACCGCCGGGGTCGCCCGCCGCACCTTCTTCCGCCACTTCCGTTCCAAGGAGGAGGCGATCTTCCCCGACCACGACGACACCCTGGTCCGCGCGGAGGCGGTGCTCAACGCCGCCCCCGCGCACGAGCATCCGCTCGACACGGTGTGCCGTGGCATCAAGGAGGTCATGAAGATGTACGCGGCCCGGCCGGAGATCTCGGTCGCCCGCTACAAGCTGACCCGCGAGGTGCCCACCCTGCGGGAGGCGGAGATCGCTTCGGTGGCCCGCTACGAGCGCCTGTTCACCCGCTACCTGCTCGGGCACTTCGACGAGCACGCGCACGACGACGACGCCAACGACGACCCGCTGCTGGCGGAGGTTGCCGCGTCCGCCGTGGTCACCGCTCACAACCACGTGCTGCGGCGCTGGCTCAGGGCCGGGGGGCAGGGCGATGTCGAGACCCAGCTGGACCACGCCTTCGCCATCGTCCGCAAGACCTTCGGCACCGGGATCATGGCCGGCCGGCGCACCGCGCCCCCCAGGCCGTCCGCGGTCTCGGCAGCCGCGCACGGCGAGGTGCTGGTGACCGTCGCCCGGACCGACGCCCCGCTGGACGAGGTCATGCGCGCCATCGAGCAGGCACTCAAGGAGCGCTGAACCAGACCGCTCCGCGTGTCGACCGCTGTGCCGACGGCCACCCCACCGGGTGGCCGTTCTGCCATGTCAGGGCCCCTTTTCGCACCGCTTCCGGGGCCCGTTCGATCGATCATCGCTCATCTGATGAGTAAAGATTTCACCTGAGCTCAATTTCTGGCACGCAGTGCCTTGCCCAGTGACACGGCGTGCCATACGTTGAAGAGGTCCGGGCGATTGTCCCGGCGGGCCCACCGCCCGCGCGTCCGGACGCCTGCGTCACAGGCACCCTTCCGCGCACACCCAGCGCCGCCGAAGCACCACCGCCGGACCGACGGCACCCGCCCGACCCCCAGCAGCACACCCGACGTAACCCTCGGCGCCCCTCCCTCAGGGCGCTCATCGCCGGAGGCAACACCGTGACCGTGAAGGACATCCTGGACGCGATCCAGTCGCCCGACTCCACGTCGGAGGACTTCGCCGCCCTGCCGCTCCCCGAGTCGTACCGCGCGATCACCGTGCACAAGGACGAGACGGAGATGTTCGCGGGCCTTCGGACCCGCGACAAGGACCCGCGCAAGTCGATCCACCTCGACGACGTGCCGCTGCCCGAGCTCGGCCCGGGCGAGGCCCTGGTGGCCGTCATGGCCTCCTCGGTCAACTACAACTCCGTGTGGACCTCGATCTTCGAGCCGGTGTCGACCTTCGGGTTCCTGGAGCGCTACGGCCGGCTCAGCGAACTCACCAGGCGGCACGACCTGCCGTACCACATCATCGGCTCCGACCTCGCGGGCGTCGTGCTGCGCACCGGCCCCGGCGTCAACGCCTGGCGGCCCGGTGACGAGGTCGTCGCGCACTGCCTGTCCGTCGAACTGGAGTCGTCCGACGGCCACAACGACACCATGCTCGACCCCGAGCAGCGCATCTGGGGCTTCGAGACCAACTTCGGCGGCCTCGCCGAGATCGCGCTCGTGAAGTCCAACCAGCTGATGCCGAAGCCGGACCACCTGAGCTGGGAGGAGGCCGCCGCACCGGGCCTGGTCAACTCCACCGCCTACCGCCAGCTGGTCTCCCGCAACGGCGCCGGCATGAAGCAGGGCGACAACGTGCTCGTCTGGGGCGCGAGCGGCGGACTGGGCTCCTACGCCACCCAGTTCGCGCTGGCCGGCGGCGCCAACCCGATCTGCGTCGTCTCCAGCGAGCAGAAGGCGGACATCTGCCGGGCGATGGGCGCCGAGGCGGTCATCGACCGCAACGCCGAGGACTACAGGTTCTGGAAGGACGAGCACACCCAGGACCCCAAGGAGTGGAAGCGCTTCGGCAAGCGCATCCGCGAACTCACCGGCGGCGAGGACGTCGACATCGTCTTCGAACACCCCGGCCGCGAGACCTTCGGCGCCAGCGTCTACGTGACCCGCAAGGGCGGCACCATCGTCACCTGCGCCTCCACCTCCGGCTACCACCACGAGTACGACAACCGCTACCTGTGGATGTCGCTGAAGCGCATCATCGGCTCGCACTTCGCCAACTACCGCGAGGCCTGGGAGGCCAACCGGCTGATCGCCAAGGGCAGGATCCACCCGACGCTGTCGAAGGTGTACTCCCTGGAGGACACCGGCCAGGCCGCCCACGACGTGCACCGCAACCTCCACCAGGGCAAAGTCGGCGTGCTGTGCATGGCACCCGAGGAGGGTCTGGGCGTGCGCGACCACGAGAAGCGCGCGAAGCACATCGACGCCATCAACCGCTTCCGGAACATCTGAGGACACCGAGGTCATAGATGACTGAGCGTCAGAAGGACCGGCCGTGGCTGATGCGCACGTACGCCGGCCACTCCACGGCCGAGGCGTCCAACGAGCTGTACCGGCGCAACCTCGCCAAGGGCCAGACGGGTCTGTCGGTCGCGTTCGACCTGCCGACGCAGACCGGTTACGACCCCGACCACGTCCTCGCCCGCGGCGAGGTCGGCCGCGTCGGGGTGCCCGTCGCCCATCTCGGCGACATGCGCCGGCTGTTCCAGGACATCCCCCTGGAGCAGATGAACACCTCGATGACGATCAACGCGACCGCCATGTGGCTGCTGGCGCTCTACCAGGTCGTCGCTGAGGAGCAGGGCGCGGACGTCACCCGGCTCCAGGGGACGACCCAGAACGACATCGTGAAGGAGTACCTGTCCCGGGGGACCCATGTCTTCCCGCCCGGGCCGTCGCTCCGCCTCACGACGGACATGATCGCGTACACGGTCTCCCGCATCCCGAAGTGGAACCCGATCAACATCTGCAGTTACCACCTGCAGGAGGCGGGCGCCACACCGGTGCAGGAGATCGCGTACGCGATGTCCACCGCGATCGCCGTACTGGACGCCGTGCGGGACTCCGGTCAGGTGCCGCGGGAGCGCATGGGCGATGTGGTCGGCCGCGTCTCCTTCTTCGTGAACGCGGGCGTCCGCTTCGTCGAGGAGATGTGCAAGATGCGCGCGTTCGGCCGCATCTGGGACCGGATCACCCGCGAGCGGTACGGCATCGAGGACCCCAGGCACCGCCGCTTCCGCTACGGCGTCCAGGTCAACTCCCTCGGCCTGACCGAGGCGCAGCCGGAGAACAACGTCCAGCGGATCGTGCTGGAGATGCTGGCCGTGACCCTCTCCAAGGACGCCCGCGCGCGTGCCGTGCAGCTGCCGGCCTGGAACGAGGCCCTCGGGCTGCCCCGCCCCTGGGACCAGCAGTGGTCGCTGCGCATCCAGCAGGTGCTCGCCTACGAGAGCGACCTGCTGGAGTACGACGACCTCTTCGAGGGCTCGAAGGTGATCGAGGCGAAGGTGGAGCAGCTCGTCGCGGACTCGTTCGCCGAGATCGGGCGGATCGAGGAGATGGGCGGCGCGCTGGCCGCCGTCGAGTCCGGCTACCTCAAGGCGCGACTGGTCGCCTCGCACGCCGAACGCCGGGCCCGGATCGAGTCGGGCGAGGAGAAGGTCATCGGGGTCAACGCCTTCGAGGGCACCGAGCCGAACCCCCTCACCGCCGACCTGGACACCGCGGTCCACACGGTCGACCCCGCGGTCGAGGCCCGCGTCGTCGCGGCGCTGCGGCACTGGCGCGACACCCGCCACCAGCCGCCCTTCAACCACCCGCGCCCCGGCAAGGCGCTGGAGAAGCTGAAGGAGGCCGCGAAGGGCACCGACAACCTGATGGAGGCCACCCTGGAGTGCGCCCGCGCCGGGGTCACGACCGGCGAGTGGGCCGGGGCGCTGCGCGAGGTGTTCGGCGAGTTCCGCGCGCCCACGGGAGTCTCCTCGGCTCCGGTGGCCCTCGCCGCCGAGGAGGGCTCGGCCCTCTGCGGGGTCCGCCGCAAGGTGGAACTGACCGCCCGTGACCTCGGCGTCGGCAAGCTGCGCTTCCTGGTCGGCAAGCCGGGTCTGGACGGGCACTCCAACGGCGCGGAGCAGATCGCCGTGCGGGCCCGCGACGCCGGGTTCGAGGTGGTCTACCAGGGCATCCGGCTCACCCCGGAGCAGATCGTGGACGCCGCCCTCGCCGAGGACGTCCACGCGGTGGGCCTGTCCGTCCTCTCCGGCTCCCACGCGCGGCTCGTGCCGGACGTGCTCGAGCGGCTCCATGTGGCCGGTGCCACAGATATACCGGTGATCGTCGGTGGCATCATCCCCAGCGGTGACGCCGAACAGCTGCGGGCCGCGGGAGTGGCCGCGGTCTTCACCCCGAAGGACTTCGACATCACCGGGATCATCGGCCGCATCGTCGACGAGATCCGCACAGCGAACAAGCTCGACCCCTTGGAGGTCCCCGCATGACCGCCCACCCGTCGCCCGCCGCCCCCGCCACGGGCGGCTCCGCCGCGCACCCCTCCTTCGACCGCCTCCGCCCCCGGCGTTCCTGCCTGGCGGTGCCGGGCTCGAACCCGCGCTTCCTGGAGAAGGCCCAGGGCCTCCCCGCGGACCAGGTCTTCCTGGACCTGGAGGACGCGTGCGCGCCGCTCGCCAAGCCCGAGGCGCGGCACACCATCGTCAAGTTCCTCAACGAGGGCGACTGGACGGGCAAGACGCGGGTCGTGCGGGTGAACGACTGGACGACCGAATGGACGTACCGGGACGTCGTGACGGTGGTCGAGGGCGCCGGCCAGAACCTCGACTGCGTCATGCTCCCGAAGGTGCAGGACGCCCGCCAGATCGTGGCGCTGGACCTCCTCCTCACCCAGATCGAGAAGACGATGGGCTTCGAGGTCGGCCGGATCGGCATCGAGGCGCAGATCGAGAACGCCCAGGGCCTGAACAACGTCAACGAGATCGCGCAGGCCTCCCCGCGGGTGGAGACCATCATCTTCGGCCCGGCCGACTTCATGGCGTCCATCAACATGAAGTCGCTGGTCGTGGGCGAGCAGCCGCCCGGCTACCCGGCGGACGCCTACCACTACATCCTGATGAAGATCCTGATGGCCGCCCGCGCCAACAACCTCCAGGCGATCGACGGCCCCTACCTCCAGATCCGCAACGTGGAGGGCTACCGCGAGGTCGCCCGGCGCGCCGCCGCCCTGGGCTTCGACGGCAAGTGGGTACTGCACCCCGGTCAGGTCGAGGCGTCCAACGAGATCTTCTCCCCCTCCCAGGAGGACTACGACCACGCCGAACTGATCCTGGACGCGTACGAGTACCACACGTCCGAGGCGGGCGGCAGGAGGGGCTCCGCGATGCTCGGCGACGAGATGATCGACGAGGCCAGCCGCAAGATGGCGTTGGTCATCGCGGGCAAGGGACGCGCCGCCGGCATGCGGCGCACCGGCACGTTCGAGATCCCGGAGGCGTGACGGCCATGCAGTTCGGACGGACCTACGAGGAGTTCGAGGTCGGGGCGACGTACAAGCACTGGCCCGGCAAGACGGTCACCGAGTACGACGACCACCTGTTCTGCCTCCTCACCATGAACCACCACCCCCTGCACATGGACAGCAACTACGCCGAGAGGAGCACGGACTTCGGCAGGAACGTGGTGGTCGGGAACTACGTCTACTCCCTCCTGCTCGGCATGTCCGTACCGGACGTCTCCGGCAAGGCGATCGCCAACCTGGAGATCGAGTCGCTGAGGCACGTGGCGCCGACCTTCCACGGGGACACCCTCTACGGCGAGACGACCGTGCTCGACAAGTGGCCGTCGAAGTCCAGGAACGACCGCGGCATCGTCCACGTCGAGACGAAGGGCCACAAGCAGGACGGCACGCTCGTGTGCGTGTTCCGCCGCAAGGTGATGGTGCCGACCCGGACGTACATCGAGGAGCGCGGCGGCGAGCAGCCGGGCCGCCCCGAGCCCAGGGAGCAGGAGAAGTAGCCATGGCCCGTCTCGCCCGGACCGCCGGTCTCACGGACGTCCAGCAGGAGATCCTGTCCACCGTCCGGGACTTCGTGGACAAGGAGATCATCCCGGTCGCGACCGAACTGGAGCACCGCGACGAATACCCGCAAGCGATCGTCGACGGCCTGAGGGAACTGGGCCTGTTCGGTCTGATGATTCCCGAGGAGTACGGGGGGCTGGGCGAGTCGCTCCTCACCTACGCGCTGTGCGTAGAGGAGATCGCCCGCGGCTGGATGTCGGTGTCCGGCATCATCAACACCCACTTCATCGTGGCGTACATGCTCAGGCAGCACGGTACGCGGGAGCAGAAGGACCACTTCCTGCCGAGGATGGCGGCCGGCGACATCCGGGGCGCCTTCTCCATGTCGGAGCCGGGGCTGGGCTCCGATGTGTCGGCCATCACGTCGAAGGCCGTGAAGGACGGCGACGCGTACGTCCTGAACGGCCAGAAGATGTGGCTCACGAACGGCGGTACGTCGTCGCTGGTCGCCGTTCTGGTACGGAGTGAGGAGGGTCACTCCGCCTCGGAGACGGCTGCCGCGCCCCACAGGTCGATGACCACCTTCCTGCTGGAGAAGGAGCCCGGTTTCGGCGAGGTCCGCCCAGGGCTCACCATTCCGGGCAAGATCGACAAGATGGGCTACAAGGGTGTCGACACCACCGAGCTCATCATGGATGACCTGCGCGTTCCCGCCGACCGGGTGCTCGGCGGGGTCACCGGCCGGGGTTTCTACCAGATGATGGACGGCGTCGAGGTCGGCCGCGTCAACGTGGCGGCACGCGGTTGCGGCGTCGCCCTGCGCGCCTTCGAACTGGGTGTCCGGTACGCCCAGCAGCGTCACACCTTCGGCAAGCCCATCGCCCAGCACCAGGCCATTCAGTTCAAGCTGGCGGAGATGGCTACCAAGGTTGAGGCCGCGCATGCGATGATGGTCAACGCAGCACGCAAAAAGGACTCGGGCGAACGAAACGACCTTGAGGCAGGGATGGCGAAGTACCTCGCCTCCGAGTACTGCAAAGAGGTCGTGGAAGACGCCTTCCGGATCCACGGCGGCTACGGCTTCTCCAAGGAGTACGAGATCGAACGCCTCTACCGGGAGGCGCCGATGCTGCTGATCGGTGAAGGCACCGCCGAGATCCAGAAAATGATCATCGGCCGGCGACTGCTCGAAGAGTATCGATTCCAGGGCTGAATGCCCGGATACGGAGTGTTTTCTTGGAGAAGAGGATCACACCCCGTACACACTCTTCGGCCGCCGACTCGACTGCCCGGCTTACCCAGTTGTCACCCGAAGCCGCTACGATCGCCGGAAAGCCGCCGTCCCCCGCAAGTGCGCGGCATCATCCGCTACGAAGGTCATCCATGCCCCACAGCCAAACCTCTGCACACCGCGACAGCCTCGCCGGCGTACGCCTCGCGCGCGGAGCATCGCCGTGGCTTTTGCCGACCGTCGCCACCGCAGCCGTCAGCCTGCTCCGCGCCCGCCGCTCGGGTGCCGCCAAGGCCGTCGCCGTTCCCGCCACCGCCCTGGCGGCGGGAATGCTGTGGTTCTTCCGCGACCCCGAGCGCGAGATCGCCCAGGGCCGGGTCATCTCGCCCGCCGACGGTGTGGTGCAGAGCATCATGCCGTGGAAGGACGGGCGCACCCGCGTCGCGATCTTCATGAGCCCGCTCAACGTGCACGTGAACCGGGCCCCGCTGGCCGGCACGGTGACGTCGGTCGAGCACGTGCCCGGTGGCTTCGTTCCCGCCTTCAACAAGGAGAGCGAGAACAACGAGCGCGTGGTGTGGCACTTCGACACCGAGCTCGGTGACATCGAGATGATCCAGATCGCCGGCGCGGTGGCCCGCCGCATCGTCCCCTACGTGCCCCGGGGCACCAAGGTCGAGCAGGGGGAGCGCATCGGTCTGATCCGGTTCGGCTCGCGCGTCGACATCTACCTGCCCGAGGGCGTGGAGGTCGCGGTCGAGGTCGGCCAGAGGACCGTGGCTGGGGTGACTCGCATTGACCATGGCTGATCCGGAGACACAGACCGGCTGGGTTCCGGAGGCCGAGGAGGCGGACGACGACGAGGAGATGCCCCTCTCGCTCCGCCTGTCGATAGCGGACACCCTCACCCTGGGCAACGCCACCTGTGGCTTCATGGCGGTGTACTTCACCACCACCGGCATCCTGATCCCGCATCTGCAGGGCAGCCAGGAGACCGGCATGGCCCGCCACAGCGCGGCCACGGCCGTCATCCTGATGCTGTGCGCGGCGGTCTTCGACCTGTTCGACGGCCTGGTGGCGCGCAAGCTGCGCTCCTCCCCCATGGGCGCGGAGCTGGACAACCTCTCGGACCTGATCAGCTTCGGTCTGGCGCCGGCGTACTTCGTGCTGGTGTACGGCATGGTCGCGGACGACGCGCACCAGAGAGTGGCCGCGGTCGGGGCGATCGTGGTGCTGCTGGCCGTGGTGCTGAGGCTGGCGAGATTCTCCTGCGTCACGGTGAAGGACGGCACCTTCCAGGGCATGCCGTCGCCGTTCGGCGCGCTGACCGTCGTCTCGATCGTGCTCCTCGAGCTGCCGTTCGTGGCGACGCTGCTGGCGATCATCGGCACGGCGTGGCTGATGGTGAGCCGGGTGGAGTACCCGAAGCCGCGGGGGCGTCTCGCGGTGGCGATGCTGTCGTGGATCGTGCTGTCGATGGGACTTCTGGCGGCATGGGCGTTCGACGCGCCGAGCGGTCAGCTGCTGCTGCAGACGGGCTGTGCGCTGCAGCTGGTGATGGGGGCGGTGATCCCGCTGTTCGCCACGGCGCGGCGGGTGAACAACTTCCGCGACAACCGGCGGGAGGCGCGGACGGCGCAGCTGCCGTAGCGCGCACCGACGAAGGAGCCCCGGACCCGGGATGGGTCCGGGGCTCCTTCGTCGGTGCGCCCGGCGCGGGCACGGGCCGGAGGGCGGGAAACGGGAAACGCCCCGCGTCAGCTGAGGAAGTCCCGGGCGAGGCGTTCCGCCGTACGCTCCAGGAGCGGCCCCGCCTCCGCGACGCACGTCGCCACGTCCGGCTCCAGATCCGTCAGCGCGTACGCCCGCCGGATCCCCGCCCGCCCCAGCACCTCCGGCGCCAGCGCCAGCCTCCCGCACACCGCGACGACCTCCTTGCCGGCCGCGCGGGCCGCCGCCGCGACGCCCGCCGGCGCCTTGCCGTGCAGCGTCTGCCCGTCCAGCGATCCCTCGCCGGTGATCACCAGATCGGCCCGCTCCAGCGCCGGCCCGAAGCCCAGCACGTCCAGCATGACCTCGATCCCCGGCCGGAACCCGGCCCCGAGCAGCAGCGCCCCGTACCCGATGCCGCCCGCCGCGCCCGCACCGGGCGCGGCGGCGTACTCGGCGGCCCTGGACCCGGCCACCCCCTCCAGCACCTTCGCGAAGTGCGCGAGCGCCGCGTCCAGCCGCTGCACGTCCTCCGGCGACGCGCCCTTCTGCGGGCCGTACACCGCCGGCGCGCCCCTCGGGCCGGTCAGCGGGTTGTCGACATCACTGGCGAGCACGAACTCGACCGAGCCGAGCCGCGGATCGAGACCGGACAGGTCGGCCGAGGCCAGCTCCGCCAGCCCCGCACCACCCGGCGCCACCGGCTCGCCGTCGGCCTTGAGGAACCGGGCGCCCAGTGCCGACAGCATGCCCGCGCCGCCGTCCGTGGTGGCGCTGCCGCCCACCCCGAACACGAGGGTGCGCGCCCCCGCGTCCAGCGCGGCCCGCAGCAGCTCACCCGAGCCGTACGTCGACGCCGTGAGCGGCGCGAAGACCCCCTCGGGCAGCCGCTGCAACCCGCTGGCCTCCGCCATCTCCACCACGGCGGTGTCACCGCGCAGCGCGTACGCCGCGCTCACCTCGTCGCCGAGGGGGCCGGCGACCCGTACCTCGCGCCGTGCGAAGCCGGCCGCGACCGCCGCGGCCACGGTGCCGTCGCCGCCGTCGGCCACCGGCAGCGCCTCGACCACCAGGTCCGGTACGACCCGGCGCAGCCCGGCCATGACCCGCTCGGCCACCTCGACGGCCGTCAGCGATCCCTTGAACTTGTCCGCGGCGACGAGCACCCGCTGTGCCGACTGCGCCGTAGGAGTGCCGCTCGTTGCAGCGTCCGCCACTTGCATTCCCCTCGCTCTGCGGGCCCCACGCGCACGCGTCGGGGCCGGTCGCGCCGCTGTGACCCTAACCCCGCGGGGCACCGTCGCCGCCATGCCGCGCCCGGCCCGTGGAACGGCGCGCCGGGGGCGCGGTACCCCGCGGAAGCGGGTACACCGGTTCCATGACCGCTGTGGGCACGGAACCGGGGCTCGCCGACCGCATCCTGGGAGGCTGGCTGGGCCGGATCGCGGGCAACATGCTCGGCAAGCCGGTGGAGCAGGGCGAGGTGTGGACGCGGGAGCGCATCGACCGCTATCTGCGGCGGACCGACGCCCTCCCGCTCACCGACTACCTGCCCGAGCCGCCGAGCGAGCGCGACAGCCTCGACATGCGCCCGGAGTGGCGCTTCTGCGTCCGCGGCCGCGTCGACGGCAGCTGCCGCGACGACGACATCGACTACGCCATCCTCGGCCTGGACCTGCTGGAGACGTACGGCTTCGCCTTCAGCACCGAGCAGGTAGGCGACCTGTGGCTGCTGCGGCTGCCGTACCTGCAGACCTTCACGGCGGAGCGGGCGGCCTACCGGAACCTCGCGAACGGCCTGCGCCCACCGCTCACCGCCACCTACGACAACCCGTACCAGGAGTGGATCGGCGCCCTCATCCGCGCCGACATCCACGGCTGGACCTCCCCGGGCGCCCCGCGCCGGGCCGCCTCGCTGGCCCGCAGGGACGCGGTGCTGTCCCACACCGGCAACGGCGTCTACGGCGCGATGTGGGCGGCGGCGCTGATCTCGGCGGCGTTCACCGCGTCCACGGTGCGGCAGGCGGTGGACGAGGCGCTGGCGGTGATTCCGGCGGGCAGCCGTCTGGCCCGCACCGTGCGCCGGGTGACCTCCCTGCACGACACCGGGCTGGCCTGGGAGGACACGCTCACGACGCTCGCGGAGGAGACGGCGGGCCTCGGCTGGATCCACACGGTCCCGAACGCGGCCGTGCTCACCGCCGGCCTGCTGTACGGCGACGGCGACTTCACCCGCACCATCGCCCTGACCGTGCGCGGCGGGCTCGACACGGACTCCAACGGCGCGACGGCGGGCTCGGTGGCGGGTGTCCTGTGCGGCGCCCCGGCCGTCCCTGACCAGTGGACGGCCCCCCTCCGGGACCGGGTGCGCAGCGCGGTCTTCGGCTTCGACGGGGTACGGATCAGCGAGCTGGCGGAACGCACCCTGCGGCTCGCGCGGACCGAGGGGTGAGGCCCCCGGGACGGGCCGGGATTCGCGGCCCGGGGCCCGGGACCGACGTCGTGGGCCGGATGGTGCACGGCGGCCGTGGCCGCGGTCCGGGACGACGACGGCCGCGCGTGTCCCGGCCCCCTCGGGACGGGGCACGCTGGACGGGCACCGGCTGCGCGCCGGCCCCCCGCGGGTCACGGGGGCCCGGGCACGCTCTTCCTGTCCGGCGACGGCGCGGGCGTCGGGCCGGCGAGACCTACAGGGACGCCCCGACGAGCAGTGCCAGATCGACGAGGCGGTTGGAGTAGCCCCACTCGTTGTCGTACCAGCCGACGACCTTGACCTGCGGGCCGGACACCCGGGTGAGCCCGGCGTCGAACACGCAGGAGGCCGGGTCGCCCACGATGTCGGTGCTGACCAGCGGAGCGTCCACGCAGGAGAGCAGGCCCTCGTACGGTCCCGAGGCCGCCGCCGCGTACGCCTCCCTCACCTCGTCCACGGTGGTGCCGCGGCGGGTGGTGACCGTGAGGTCGGTGACCGAGCCGGTCGGGACGGGGACCCGCAGGGCGTAGGCGTCCAGCTTGCCGGCGAGCTCCGGCAGGACCAGACCGATGGCCTGGGCGGCACCACTGGAGGTGGGCACGATGTTCAGGGCCGCGGCCCGGGCCCGGCGCAGGTCCTTGTGCGGGGCGTCCTGGAGGTTCTGGTCCTGCGTGTAGGCGTGGACCGTGGTCATCATGCCGCTCTCGATGCCGACGGCGTCGTGCAGCACCTTGGCCAGGAGGGCGAGGCAGTTGGTGGTGCAGGAGGCGTTGGAGATGATCGTGTGGCGCTCCGGGTCGTAGGCGGCGTCGTTGGCGCCGAGCACGATCGTGATGTCCTCGCCCTTGGCCGGTGCGGCGATCACGACCTTCCTCGCGCCTCCCTCGACATGCGCGCGCGCCTTCGCGGCGTCGGTGAAGACACCGGTGGACTCGATCACGATGTCCACGCCGAGGTCGCCCCAGGGCAGGGCTCCGGGGTCGCGCTCGGCGAGGACCTTGACCTCCCGGCCCCCCACGCGGATCGCGCCCGGCTCGGCGGCGATCTCCTCGGGGAAGCGCCCCAGGACCGAGTCGTGAGCGAGCAGATGGGCCATCGTGGGCACGTCACCCAGGTCGTTGACGGCGACGATCTCGAGTTCCGGACCTCGCTCGGCTGCCGCACGGAAGACGTTGCGTCCGATGCGCCCGAAGCCGTTGATGCCGATTCGCACGGTCATGGAGTGTTCCTCACCTAGCGCTCTTGAAGTCCGTCGACGCGCCGTCGCGCCGGGGCCCGACCAGCCACACGCCGGGGCGAGAGGCCCGGCGGACGATCGATCAGGAGCTTATATAAGCGTGCGATACATTTCCAGGGTGACTTCTACGCAGCGTGCCGACCTCGACACCGACTTGGACGTCGGTGACCTCACCACGGCGATCGAGCACTTCAACCGCTACTACATCCGGCTTCCCACCGTGCAGAAGCTGTCGTTCACGACGCTGTCCGTGCTGGACACCCTGGCCTCCAGCGGTCCGAAGCGCCTGACCGAGCTGGTCAGGACCGAGCAGATCAGCCAGCCGGGGCTCACCCAGCTGGTCACCCGGCTCGAGCGGGACGGTCTCGTGGAGCGCCGCCGCGACCCGGCCGACGGGCGCGCCGTCCTCGTCCACATCACCGACGACGGCCGGAGGATCCGCCAGGCCCGGCGCGAGGACCGGGGCCGCCACCTGCTCCCGCTGATCGCCCGGCTGACGCCCGCGGAACGACAGGCGGTCGCCGCGGCCCTTCCCGTCCTGTCCCGGATCGCGGATCTCGGGACCCGGGCGGGATCGTAGGCCCGTCCCCGTCCCGCACCTGATGACGGCACGTCCGGCCGGGCGGCCGCCGGCTCGCGGAACACGTCCCGCGCCGCCGTTACCCTTCCCGCATGACCTCCACTCAGGACACCCAGGACTACGCTGCGTACATCGCCTCCCTCCCCCGTGTTCTCGCCGGAGCCTCCGTCCTCTTCCGGGACCGGGAGGGACGGGTGCTGCTCGTCGAGCCGAACTACCGGGAGGGGTGGGTGCTGCCCGGTGGCACGGTCGAGTCGGACGACGGCGAGAGCCCGCGCGAGGGCGCCCGCCGGGAGACGGCCGAGGAGATCGGACTGGACCGGGAGCCGGGCCGGCTGCTGGCGGTGGACTGGGTGCGCGGGCCGGGGAGGCCGCCGGTGGTGGCGTATCTGTACGACGGCGGGGTGCTCGGCGAGGACGACCTGCGGGCGATCCGGCTGCAGGAGTCGGAGCTGCTGTCCTGGCGGCTGGTGCCGCGCGAGGACCTGACCGGGTACCTGCACGGCTCCCTGGGCCGCCGGGTGCCGGCCGCGCTCGACGTCCTCGCCGACGGCTCGGGCACCGCGGAACTGGAGGACGGGCACCGGGTGCACTGATCCGGCGCCGGAGCATCCGCCGACCGCCGGCGGGGATGTCGCCGGCCGGGGTCCGCCCCTCGAGGAGCGGCGTCCGGTGCGTGCCCTCGGCGTGCCGGCCGGAAGCCCTCGTACGGGGCGTACCCGGGCTTCCGTCCGGTGCGGCGGGAGTGCGTGCCGGGCGTCGCGACGGGGCGGACCCCGGCCGGCGCGGCACTAGAACAGGGCCGTTCCCCGTTCGAAGTCCAGCAGGCGTTGTTTGCGCTCCAGGCCGCCGCCGTAGCCGGTGAGGCCGCCGGACGCGCCGATGACACGGTGGCAGGGGACGATGATGCCGATCGGGTTGCGGCCGTTGGCGAGGCCGACGGCGCGGGAGGCCCTGGGGTTGCCGAGGGCCTCGGCGAGTTGGCCGTAGGTGCGGGTCTCGCCGTAGGGGATGCGGGTCGGCCGGTCCCAGACGCGGCGCTGGAACGGGGTGCCGTTCAGGCGCAGTTCGACGGTGAACTCCTTCGACTCGCCCGCGAAGTACGCCGCCAGCTGCTCCCGGGTCCCGGCGAAGGGGGTGTCGTCGGGGTCGCCGAAGGTCTCCTGGGGTGGGCGGTGGCGCTGGTCGGTCATGTAGAGGCCGCACAGGACCCCGTCGTCGGCGACGAGCGTCAGCGGGCCGTAGGGGCTGTCGATCACGGTGTGCTGCTTCATTGCCTGGCTCTTCTTCTCCTCAGACCGGAAGGAAGTTGATCGGGTGGCTGTCCGTCGCCCACAGGTACTGCACCGCGTACGCCCGCCAGGGCCGCCAGGCCGCGGCGCGCGCCGTGAGCGCGGCCGGGGTGGACGGCAGTCCCAGCTCCCGGGCGGCGCGGCGGATGCCGAGATCGGTGGGGAGGAAGGCGTCGGGGTCGCCCAGGGCGCGCATGGCGATGACGTCGGCCGTCCAGGGGCCGAAACCGGGCAGGGCGAGGAGCCTCGCGCGGGTCTCGGGCCAGTCGCTCTCCACGCCCAGGCGGAGGTCGCCGTCGGCCAGCCGGCGGACGAGGGTGGTGAAGGTGGCGCGGCGGGCGCGGGGCATGGCCAGGGTCGCGGGGTCGAGGGCGGCCAGTTCCCCGGGGGACGGGAAGAGGTGGGTGAGGCCGCCCTCGGGGTCCTCGACCGGTGTGCCGTGCGCGGTGACCAGGCGGGCCGCGTGGGTGCGGGCGGCGGCCGTGGACACCTGCTGGCCGAGGACGGCCCGTACGGCGAGCTCCGCCTCGTCGACCGTGCGCGGTACGCGGCGGCCGGGTGCCTTGTCGACGAGGGGGGCGAGGACCGGGTCGGCGCGCAGCTGGTCGTCGACGGCGACCGGGTCGGCGTCGAGGTCGAGCAGGCGGCGGCAGCGGCTGATGGCGACGGTGAGGTCGCGCGGGTCACCGAGGGTGAGGCGGCAGGCGATGTGGTCGGGCCGTGGGGCGAGGGACACGATGCCGTGCCCGTACGGCAGCCGCAGCGTGCGCCGGTAGGCGCCGACGGAGGTACCCCCCATGTCCTCGAGACAGTGGGGGAGCCACTCCTCCACCCCGGGTACGGCGGTCGCCGCGAGGTGGCCGAAGAGGTTGTCGGGGTTGAGCGGGGCGCGGAACGGCAGCCGCAGGGAGAGCCCCCCGGGCGTGCCGTGGGCGGCGTTCCTCGGGGCCCGGGCGCGCAGGTCGCCCGGGGAGAGCGCGAAGACCTCGCGCACGGTGTCGTTGAAGGTGCGGACGGAGGAGAAACCGGCCGCGAAGGCGACCTCCGCCATCGGCAGGGTCGTCGTCTCGATGAGCGTCCGCGCGGTCTGGGCGCGCTGGGCACGGGCGAGCGCGAGGGGGCCCGCGCCCAGCTCGGCGAGCAGCTGGCGTTCGACCTGCCGGGTGCTGTAGCCGAGCCGGGCGGCGAGACCGGTCACGCCCTCGCGGTCCACCACGCCGTCGGCGATCAGCCGCATGGCGCGGGCCACCGCGTCGGCGCGGTGGTTCCACTCCGGTGAGCCGGGGCTGGTGTCGGGGCGGCACCGCTTGCAGGCCCGGAACCCGGCCTGCTGGCAGGCCGCCGCGCTCGGGTGGAAGACCATGTTCCCGGGCTTCGGCGGCACCGCCGGGCAGCTGGGCCGGCAGTAGATGCCGGTGGTCAGGACGGCGGTGAAGAACCAGCCGTCGAACCGCGCGTCCCTGGACCGTACGGCGCGCACGCAGCGCTCGGTGTCGGTGTGCATCCCCTTCTGCATGCCTCAAGGATCGGGCACGGGCGGCGCCGGGTCCGGCGGGAATCCGACATCGACCTCAGGTGTCCTGGGCCTGTCCGGATCGCCAGGCCGATTCGCGCAGCAGCCGCAGCCCGTTCAGGCCGACCAGCACGGTCGATCCCTCGTGGCCGGCGACGCCGAGCGGGAGCGGGAGGTGGCCGACGAGGTCCCACAGGACGAGGCCGGTGATGGCCGTGCCCGCGATGACGAGGTTCTGCAGCACCAGCCGGCGGGCGGTGCGGGACAGCCGTACGACCGCGGGCACGGCCGCGAGTTCGTCGCGCACGACGACCGCGTCCGCCGTCTCCAGGGCCAGGTCGGAGCCCGCGCGGCCCATGGCGATGCCGGCGTGGGCGGCGGCGAGGGCGGGCGCGTCATTGACGCCGTCGCCGACGAAGAGCACCTTGCGGCCGGCCTCGTGCAGGTCCCGTACCGCGTTCACCTTGTCCTCGGGCAGGAGACCGGCGCGGATGTCCGTGAGGCCGGTGGCGGTGGCGACCCGTCCCGCGGCGTGCGCGTTGTCGCCGGTGAGGAGGACGGGTGCGGTACCGGTGAGCCGTGTCAGGGCGGCGGTGGCGGCCGGGGCGTCGGCGCGGAGGCGGTCGGTCAGGGCGAGGGTGCCCACGGGGGTGCCGTCGCGAGTGACGCGGATGACGGTCTCGCCGTCGGCGGCATCCGCGGCCCGGGCCCGTCCGACGGTCACCACGTGTCCGTCCACGGTCGCGGTGATGCCGCGGCCGGGCAGGGCGGTGAAGTCCGTGGCCGGTTCGAGGGGCAGGGTGCGGGCGTGGGCCGCGGCCACCACGGCCCGGGCCAGCGGGTGCTCGCTGGGGTGTTCGGCGGAGGCCGCCAGGGCGAGCAGGGCGTCCTCGTCGAGGCCGGAGCCGGGCAGCGGGCGTACGGCGGTCACCTCGGGGGTGCCCTCGGTGAGGGTGCCGGTCTTGTCCAGGGCGGTGGCGTCGATCTCGCCGAGGCGTTCCATGGCGACGGCCGACTTGACCAGCACGCCGTGCCGGCCGGCGTTGGCGATGGCGGACAGCAGGGGCGGCATGGTGGCGAGGACGACCGCGCACGGCGAGGCGACGATCATGAAGGTCATCGCCCGCAGCAGGGCGTCGGTGAGGTTCCCGCCGAAGGCGAGGGGGATGCCGAACACGGCGAGGGTGGCCACCACCACGCCGACCGCGTAGCGCTGTTCGATCCTCTCGATGAAGAGCTGGGTCGGCGCCTTGGTGCGGGAGGCCTCCTCGACCAGGGCCACGATGCGGGCGATCACCGAGTCGCCCGGGTCGCGCTCGACCCGGACGCGCAGGGCGCCGGTGCCGTTCAGGGTGCCGGCGAAGACCTCGTCGCCGGGGCGCTTGACCACCGGCAGGGACTCGCCGGTGATGGTGGCCTGGTCGGCCTCGCTGACGCCCTCCAGGACGGTGCCGTCGCCGCCGACGCGCTCGCCGGGGCGGACCAGCAGGACGTCGCCGACGGCGAGGGCGGCGGTGGGCACGCTCTCCTCGCCGTCCTCGGTCAGCCGGGTCGCGGTGGTGGGCGCGAGGTCGAGCAGACCGCGTACGGAGTCGGCGGTGCGGGCGGTGGCGAGGGCTTCCAGGGCGCCCGAGGTGGCGAAGATGACGATGAGCAGGGCCCCGTCGAACACCTGCCCGATCGCGGCGGCGCCGAGTGCGGCGACGATCATCAGCAGGTCGACGTCGAGGGTCTTCCCGCGCAGTGCGCGCAGCCCTTCGAGGGCCGGTTCCCAGCCGCCGCTCACATAGGCGACGGCGTACAGGACGCCACTGGTCCAGGACGGGGCACCGCCGAGATCCGCGGCGAGCCCGAGCAGGAAGGCCACGAGCGCGGTGAGCGCCCAGCGCGCCTCGGGCAGGGCCAGCACCCGGGTGCGGCGGCGGGCCGCGGGGACACCGGTGGACGACGGGGACGAGGGAGCGAGAGTCACGGACACGCGGCCACCATACAGGAACACATGAAGATTCGTTCATCTGTTCATATGCGATGAGTAGGATGTTCCCCATGGGTCATGGAGCCGTCATCGCCGCGCAGGAAGACGCCGGGCGCGTGCGCCTGGACGCGGACAACGTCGCGAAGGTCGCCACCACCCTCCAGGCCCTGTCCACCCCCTCACGCCTGCTGATCCTCGCCCGGCTGCGCGAAGGCCCGCTGCCTGCCACGGAGTTGGCGGCGGAGGTGGGCATGGAGCAGTCCGCCTGCTCGCACCAGCTGCGCCTGCTGCGCAATCTGGGACTGGTGGTCGGCGAGCGGCGCGGCCGCCGCGTCGTGTACGCGCTGCACGACCACCACGTCGCCGAACTGCTCGACCAGGCCGTGTACCACGTGGAGCACCTGCGCCTGGGGATCAGCGACACGGCGGGGTGAGCAGCCCCCGCATGGTCTCGGCGGCGCGCACGGCGGCGTCCGCGCAGCAGTTGTTGAACAGCACGTGCAGCTCGTCCGTCTGCCGCGCCGCGCGCCGCAACCGGGGCACCCACGCGGCGAGTTCCGCCACGTCGTAGTCGTACCGGAAGCGGTCCTCCTTGCTGCCCCTCCCCCAGGCCCTGCTGCGGCCGTGGAACCGTACGACGGCGAGGGCGGGCCGGCTGACGGGCACGAGCGGCGGCAGGGAGCCGGTGAGCCCCTGGGCCATGTCCACCCCCACGGCCGTCGCGCCCAGCCCGGTCAGCAACGCGCGGGTGTCGTCGGCCCGTTCCGCCTCCCACCACGCGGGATGGCGGAACTCGACGGCGACCGGCCAGCCCGCCGTGCGCTCCGCGCAGTCCTCCAGGGCCCGCTCGGCGGGGGCTCCGGGCGCGAACCAGGGCGGGAACTGGAACAGGACGGTGCCCAGCCGCCCGGCCGCGCGCAGCGGTTCGACGGCCTCCGCGAACCGCCCCCACACCTCGTCCAGCAACGCGCCGCTCACCGGCCCGCCCCGCCGCGCGCCGCCCGCCTCGTCCGCCGCCCGGGTCCGCAGGTCGGCGGGCAGCGCCTCCGGGCGCGTGGGGTGGCCGGTCAGCAGCGAGAACGCCTTGACGTCGAAGCGGAACCCGTCCGGCGTGCGTTCCACCCACAGTTCGCTGTTGCGCCGGCGGGGCAGCGCGTAGTACCCGGAGTCCACTTCGACGACGGGCAGCCTCGACGCGTAGTGCCGCAGCCGCCCTTCGGCGTCCCGCCGCCCGCGCGGATACCAGCCGCTCGCCACCAGCTGGGGGTCCGTCCACGAACAGGCCCCGACCAGAATGTCACCCATGGGAGCCCGGTTACCCCGGGCTCCCGGGAGTGTGTCCCCCCCGGTCCGGTCGCCGTCGGCCGGCGTACGGCCGCCACCGCCTCCCCGACGTCGGCCGACGGGCGCAACCGGCAGGCGCACGGTCGTGGCCCTCCTCGGTTCGGCAGGGTGCCGCGCGGACCGGGGACACACCGGATCGCGACGCGTGGTGACGGAGCGGCCACCGGGCCGGCGTCATCCCGGGACCCGGCCGGAGGGGAAGCGCTCCCCCTGTGGGACCGTGTGCGCTCCCGGCGCTTCCCCCGCCGGGCGGGTGCCGGCGGGATCGAGGGGCGGGAGCCAGCGTCGGCGGCTGCCCTCCGCGTGCAGGAGCGTGCCCACACGCACCGTCTCCCGGATCATGTCCGGCCATCGGCTGCTGTCGGCGATCGCGAGCAGGTGCGCCCCCGGATCGTCGGTGCGCTTGCGGATGCCGGCCCGGACGATCACGCGCAGGATCTCCTCGGGGCCCTCCCAGCAGCCTGCGACGAGCTCCCTCCACTGCTCGGTCGTGACGCGTTCGGCGAGACGGGAGAGCGGCCGGTACCAGCGCTGGGCCAGGGCCATCGCCTGCCCCCTGGGGAGGGCGCGCAGGGTGGCGGAGGCCGCGCCGACCAGTTCGACGGCGTCCTGGGGCGACACGTCGGCGAGCCGCTCCACGAACCGCCCCAGGACCGTCACGTCGTCCACCTCGGTGGCCCTCGCCAAGTGGCTCCGCGCGCCGGCACAGGCCCTGGCGACGCGCTGCGGCGAGTCCAGTCCGTGGTGCCGGCACACCAGGCCCGTCAGACACCGGCGGGCCACCGTCCGGACGTCCCCGTGCCGGCCCGCCGCGCCGCCCCCGTCGGCGGTGGCACCCGCCAGGCCGTGCAGGGTGTGCTCCAGCCGCCGCCATTCCGCCGTGTCGAGTGAGCCGTTCGGACTGTGGTCGATGACGGTCTCGACCAGGAACAGCACGGTCCTGACGTGATGCGGATGGCCGCCCGGGGCGAGGATCTCGCCGAGACGCACGGCGCTCGGGGGCGTCAGGACTCCCCGGACGAGGAGTTTGCCGCGCAGGTGGAAGGAGCTCTTGGCGTTGGCCGAGCCGTAGTCGCCGGTCCAGGTGAGGTCGCACAGCCGCTCCAGCGCGCCGGCGTGCCGGTGCAGCGCGGCCGTCAGCCGCCGGTCGGCGTCCACTCCGGGGCGCCGCAGGGCCTCGTTCAGCCACACCGGGTCCAGACGTGGGTCGATGGTGTCCCGCGCGAACAACTCGTCGAGCAGCTCGGGGTGTTCCGGCACCAGCCGCTGAAGACCGAGCGCGATCTTCTGGTCCTCCTGCGTCACCCCCTGATTGCGGGTGAGGCCCTTGACGTGGCCTCTCTCCGCCCGGTCGGCCCGCCACAGCCGCAGGGCCCGCCGGGCGTGCGGGTGTCCGGCCGCCGCGGCGGCCACCAGCAGGTGGACCGCGCTCCGCTCGGAGAGCCAGATCCGGCGCAGTCCCGCCTCGGCGTCCCGCGCGCCGCGGCCTCGGCCCGGGCGGGAGTCACCCCCGTGGTCCGGGCGGGGATCGCAGCCGTCGTCCGGGCGGGAGCCGTCGCGTGGCCATGCCTCGTCGACCAGCCGGGCCGCGGTGGCCACGTCGAGACCGCGGCTCCAGGTGTGCTCCGCCAGCCGGTGGGCGAAGCCGGCGGGGGCGGGGCGGTCCAGCTCGCGCAGGCTCCGGGCCAGCCAGGTACGGACCGTGGTCGTGGCCGCGGATTCCGGACCGGAGGTCCGGCTCGACGGCGCGTCGCCGCCGATCGTGCCGGCGTCGCCCCGCCCGGCCATCAGCAGGGGCAGCAGCAGGTGGTCGGTGAGCAGGGGCAGGGCCGCGGGGCCCGCGGTGTCCGCCACCGCGTCGAGCAGGCGGCCGACCTCCTCGGACGACGCCGCGACCGCCACCTCACCCACGGCGCGCACCTGCGGATACGACATCGGCTCCGCCGGGCGCCGGACCGCCGCGACCAGGACGGTCTCCGGCGAGGGCCGCCGATCGCCGGTCAGCCAGGCGGCGGCCGTCAGCTTGCCCAGCGCCACCTGGAGTTCGAACCCCTCCTTGTTGCGGGGCTGCTCACGGCCCCAGCGATGCCGGAGGACCGGCCGGACCGCCCGGTAGGGGCGCTCGGGCCAGTCCTGCCGCCGCGCCGCGAGCCGCAGGCACCGGGCCATCGGGACCAGGTCGCACTGCGGATCCGTCATCAGCGCGCGCAGCCGGGGCCACACCCAGTCGGGCCGCTTGGGCGCCAGCGCCTCCAGCACGGCCAGGAACTTGAAGATCTCCGACTTCTCCCGGGTCAGCAACCAGGCCCACAGGCACTCCCGGGGAGGGCAGCGAGGGCCGCGGCAGGCGCCGTTGCCGCGCGCCGCGGAGGGACAGGCTCCGTCGATGACCGCGACGACACTCTCGGGCAGGCTCTCCGCGAGCCAGCCCAGGGCGACGAGCAGGGGGTGTCTCAGCTCCTCGTGGCCACGGCGCCAGATGCCGAGCAGTTCCTCGACGATCCGCTCGCGATCGCGGTGGCAGGACGTGGGCAGTGCCTCCAGGTAGACCCTGCCCAGTACCGGCGGCAAGGCGGCGACGGCGGGGCCGAAGTGCCGCCGCAGTTCGGCCCCCGGGGCGGGCAGACGTGCGTAGACGCGCATCAGCATGGCCCGCAGTCCGTGCAGTTCGGGCGGGCCGTCCCGGGTCCCGGACAGCAGTGACGTCAGCAGCGTCGTGCCCGCCGCGGCGGTACGGCCGCCCGCGCGGCCCGCCTGGACGAGGGCCTGCTCGGCGACGGCCAGCCGGAAGTGGTCGTCGGAGTGCTCCTTCAGCCAGTCGAGCAGCAGACTCAGGTGGGACGGCCCTTCCGGCACGGCGGTCCGGGAGAGCCGGCGGCCGGCCGCGTACTCGAAGAGGGTCTGGTGGAAGTAGGAGTACCGCTCCCCGGCATCCGTGCGCCGGCGCTCCACCACCCCGCGTGCCACGAGGCCCCCGAGGTCGTCGGCGCGGCCCGCGTCCCCGGGACCGGAGCGCAGCCCCGTCCTCACCTCGTCCGCCGTCAGGTCCAGGCGGCCTTCCTCCAGCATCAGCCGGGCCACGTCCTCACCGGCTGCGGAGAGATCGGGCGGCGGTGCCGTGCCCGGTGCGTCCCCGGCCCGCCGGTCCCGGCCGACGCGGTGCTCCCAGTACAGGTCGTACAGGGTGGTGGCGTCGATCTCCTCCACCAGGGGCACCTTGGGCGCGAAGGTCTCGAACAGCATGCGCAGGGTGAGCGGGGCCCGGCACACCTCGCGCATCGGCAGGCCCCGCACCGCGGCGTGCGAGACCGTGCGGCAGACCTCGTCCACGGAGACCTCGGACAGGCCCTCGTAGAAGTACCGGGCGTGGGAGCGGATGGCGGCCCGCTGCTCCCGCGCGCTGTACGGGCCGAGCGTCTTCCACTCGAGCGCGGAGTCCTCGACGTACGGCCGCAGGGTGCGCGCTTCCTCCTTGCGGCAGGTCATCAGCACGCTCACGGAGTGCTCGGCGGCGATGCCGAGCAGGACCTGCGCCAGGACGAGTCCCGCGGTGTCGGAGACGAGCAGGTCCGCGGTGTCCAGAAGGAAGACCGCGGGGCCCGGCAGCCGACGGCAGGCGGCCCGCACCGTCTCCAGGGTGAGTCCGGCGCCGGGTGGGGGGTTCCACAGGTCGCCCGCGCGCAGGAAGTACGGGCGTGGCCCGGCGGGATCCGCGGACAGCTCGCCGTGCAGCCGCCACAGCAGTGTGGTCTTCCCGGTGCCGGGCTCGCCGGTCACGCACGCCGAACGGCCCTCGCCCAGCAGACCCAGCAGTGACCATTCCAGGTCCCTCGGGACGGCGAGCGCCGCCAGGTCCAGAAGGGGCCCACCGGGGCCCGACGAGGCGCCCTGGTGTCCCGCGGCGACGACGGCGGTACGGCTGTAGGCCTCGAGGCGGTGGAGTTCGACGGGCGGGTCCTCGTCGGCGGCGCGGCCCCTCGGGATGCGGCCCCTGGCCGGAGCGGGTCGCGCAGGCCCCTGGTCCCGGAGGCCGGGGGCGACCCCGGGGCCGGAGGAAGCGGGTACGGCCGGTGGGACGGACGCCGGGGTGTTCGGCGGGGTGTTCGGTGGGGTGACCGGCAGCCCGGTGGAGGCCGGCGGTCCCTCGAACCGCTTCAGCAGTTCACCGCCGGCGTGTGCCGCGAGCCGGAAGCACCACCACCGGCCCGCCTCCCCCTGGTTCTCGTACGTGCTGAACCGCAGCCCCGTGGCGACGAGGGAGAGCAGGAACTGCGCGTACCACATGTCGTACAGACCGCCCTCCGCGGCCCGGGCGCAGGTCTGCCGCACCGCCCGCACCAGGCGGCTCGTCGCGGGCGGGATCCGGTCCAGGAGGTCCTTGTGCGGGCGCACCAGGTACCGGAGCAGGGTGTCGTCGCCCCGGGCCGCCTCGGCGGGGATCTCCGGGGCCAGGGCGGACAGGAGCAGCATCGCCACGTCACGGGAGAGCGGGGCGTCGTCCGAGAAGGTCGCCAGATCGATGAGCCGGAAGTCCTCGTACGCGGGGCTGCCTTCCTGGTGCGGCACCATGATGTTGTGCAGGTGGAGGTCGCCGTGCGCCCGCCCGCGGGCGATGTGCAGGACGGGGTCCGGCAGTCCGGCCCGGCCGGTGGCCATCGCCAGGGGATTGGGCAGGGTTCGCCCGTCGAGGCGGATCCAGGGGGTGCCGGCCTCCAGCCCCGCGATCCGCGAGCCGTACGCGAGCGCCGAGCCTCCGCCGGAGACGAGCGCGCCGAGTTCGCCGCGCAGGAACGCCGAGACGCCGAGGGGGACGGTTTCCCGGCTTCCCAGGCCGTCGTTCCACTCCGTCAGCAGCCACTTCGTCACGAAGGCGCAGGCGTCCGGGAGTTCGTGGGTGCCCAGACGGGCCATCGTGTCGACGTCGTACAGGCTTTCGCCCGCGGGTGACTGGAAGGTCAGCATGCGCCCGCCCTCCACCGGCCACGTCCAGAGCAGCGGAGCCACGCGGTCCGGCGCCGTCCGCTGCGCCCGGGCATGGGTGTGGCCTTCGCCGGCCTGGTCGGCGGCGGACACCTTGACCACCACGGCCCCCGGACGGGGAGTGACCCACACCGCGGCCAGCAGGGCTCCGCTGGCGCTCACGCCGGACGGCCGCCACGGGGGGTCGAGCGGCAGGACCGTGCCACCGTGCACTCCGCCTCGGGCCCACTCCGTCAGGGCGCGGGAAGCCCGTACGTCGTCGAAGACGTTCTCGAGGCCGTTCTCGTCGTCCACCGCGCCTTCCCCGGTCCAGGACCCCGTCGCGCCCGGCACGCGCCCGGCGTCAGCCGCGTGGGGGTCCGGACGCCGCGCCACCGCGGGCCATCGCCGACGGTACATCACCGCGTCGGTCCCCCGTCGCGGGAACGTCGACGTCGTTCGCCGGCACGCCTGTCGGCCGAACGGCCACGGTGTCAGCCGGGTTGTGGCGTCGTGCGGGCGACGACGTCCCGCAGGTCGCGCATCGCGGCCTGGAAGTCCGCCCGGTCCGCGCTCTTGAAGCGGCGGAAGAACCATCCGGGCACCCGTGTGTGCCCCTGCCGGGACTGGAAGATGACGTCCTGTACCTGCCGGGCGAAGACCAGCAGGCCGGCCGGGTCACCGCCCTCGGCGACCCTGGCCTCCAGCAGTTCCATCACCCGCTCGCGGTCCGCGACCACCTGCCGCTGCGCACGGCTCACCTCCACGCCCATGACCACCGCACCGAGCGAGGGCACGTACCACAGCAGCAGCAGGTCGAGCACGTCCATGCGGGTGGAGACACCGACGACGAGCCCCAGGCCCAGCCAGACCAGCACGGCCGTCAGCACGGTCCGGGCGTAGCGACGACGGACCCGCGCACCCCACCCGAGGTTCTGCTGCTGGCAGGCCAGCACGTCGTAGGGGTGCGGCAGTTCGGGTATCTCGTAGTAGTCGCGCAGCTCGGCCTCGCTGCCCGTGTAGCGCCGGCTGAGGCTGCTGATCAGCTGCGGGGCGGGCGGCGGCCCCGCCATCGCGCTGTTCCACTCCAGGCGGAACAGCCGGACGTCGAACGACTCCTGCAGCAACGCCGCACGGCGGGCCTCGCTGCTCTCCCACGAGGTGAGGCCGACGGAGTGCGCCACGGCCCACAGTCCGCCCACTACCGTCACCCAGAGGGTGAGTCCGGGCAGGAAGACGGTGACGAGTCCGGCGACGGCCAGCAGCACCGACACCCCCATCCGGCCGGTGGCCAGCCGCTGGGCCCTGCGGTGGGAGACGGCCATGGCCCGCAGCCGGTGCCGCGCCGCCTCGGCGTTCTGTTCCGACGGGATGCGGGAGCCCCCGACCGGCTCGCTGCCCATGACGTCCCCCTCGTCCTCGGCCCCGCTCCCCACTGTGCCCGCTGGTCCACGCTCTGTACACAGGGCCTTCGGCCCGCGGCGGGCGACGGGCGAACGCGACCGCAGCGGCCACCGTCACCGGTCACCGGTGACCAGTGACCGGCCGCGCAGAACGAGGCGCTGCGCGGCCGCGTCAGCGCAGCTGCGCGGCGAACGTCTCGTACGCGCGCTCGTCGAAGAGCACGAACCGGACCTCCTCGACCGATGTCTCCGCCGCCCGCACCGTCTCCACGGCGATCCGGGCTGCGTCCTCCATCGGCCAT
Organism: Streptomyces sp. NPDC016640; assembly: GCF_043076215.1. Classification (NCBI taxonomy): domain Bacteria; kingdom Bacillati; phylum Actinomycetota; class Actinomycetes; order Kitasatosporales; family Streptomycetaceae; genus Streptomyces; species Streptomyces sp. NPDC016640. Next base: position 49,058 of record NZ_JBIBRG010000012.1, on the reverse strand, counting down.
CCGTAGATGCCCGCGGAGACCGCCGGGAAGGCGACCGTGCGGGCGCCGAGTTCGTCCGCCACCCGCAACGACTCCCGGTAACACGAGGCCAGCAGTTCCGAGCGGTCCGTCCCGTGACCGAAGCGGGGGCCGACGGTGTGGATCACCCAGCGCGCGTCGAGGCGGCCCGCGGTGGTGGCGACGGCCCGGCCCACGGGCAGGCCCCGGCCGTACCGCGAGGCGCGCAGGGCACGGCACTCCGCGAGGATCTCCGGGCCGCCGCGGCGGTGGATCGCGCCGTCGACGCCGCCTCCGCCGAGCAGGGAGGAGTTGGCCGCGTTGACGATCGCGTCGGCGGTCTCGCCGGTGATGTCGCCCCGGACGAGCGTGATGGCTGGGGTCATGTCCGGCGCAGCCTCCTCCAGACGGCCTTCGCCGCGTTGTGTCCCGACATGCCGTGCACTCCGGGGCCGGGCGGGGTGGCCGAGGAGCAGATGAAGACGGCCGGGTGCGGGGTCGTGTACGGGGACGGCGACAGTGTGGGGCGCAGCAGCAGCTGGAGTCCGGAGACCGCGCCGGTGGCGATGTCGCCGCCGACGTAGTTGGCGTTGCGGGCGGCGAGTTCGGGGGGGCCGGCGGTGGCGCGGGCCAGGACCCGGTCGCGGAACCCGGGCGCGTAGCGCTCCAGTTGGCGTTCGATGGCGTCGGTGAGGTCGCCGGTCCAGCCGTTGGGGACGTGGCCGTAGGCCCAGAAGACGTGTTTGCCGGCGGGGGCGCGGGAGGGGTCGGCGACGCCGGGCTGGACGGTGATCAGGAAGGGCGCGTCGGGGGCCCGGCCCTCCTTGGCTGCGGCCCGCAGGGCGGCGGCGATCTCGGTGCTGTCCGCGCCGATCTGCACGGTGCCGGCGACGCGGGCCTGCGGGGCGGTCCACGGCACGGGACCGTCCAGGGCATAGTCGATCTTGAAGACGCCGGGGCCGTAGCGGTAGTTCGCGTAGTGGTTGCCGAAACCGGCGATGCGGGCCAGGGCGGTGGGCGAGGTGTCGAAGACGTAGGCGCGGGCGGGCGGCAGGTCGTCGAGGCGCTTGACCTCGTAGTCGGTGTGGATACTGCCGCCGAGGTCCTTCAGATACGCGGCGAGGGCGTCGGAGACGGACTGGGAGCCGCCGCGGGCGACGGGCCAGCCGCGGGCGTGCGCGGCGAGGGCGAAGACCAGGCCCACGGCGCTGGTGGCGAAGCCGTCGAGGGGGGCCATGACGTGGGCGACGAGGCCGGCGAACAGGGTACGGGCCCGCTCGTCGCGGAAGCGGCGGGTGAGCCAGGTCGACGGGGGCAGCCCGGCCAGGCCGAAGCGGGCGAGGGTGACCGGGTCGCGGGGCAGCGCGGTTCCCGGCAGGGACATGAAGTCGCGGGCCAGGGTGTCCCACTTGGACAGGAAGGGTGCGACGAGACGGCGGTACGCGCCGGCGTCGCGCGGTCCGAAGGAGGCGGCCGTCTCACCGACCGACCGGGACAGCACGGCCGCCGTGCCGTCCGGGAAGGGGTGCGCCATGGGGAGCTCGGGGTGCAGCCACTCCAGGCCGTAGCGCTCCAGGGGGAGGGCGCGGAACGCGGGTGAGTTGACGGCGAGGGGGTGCGCGGCGGAGCACGGGTCGTGCCGGAAGCCGGGCAGGGTGAGTTCCTCGGTGCGTGCCCCGCCGCCCACCGTGGCCCGCGCTTCGAAGAGGGCGACGGAGAAACCCCGCCGGGCCAGCTCCACGGCGGCGGTCAGCCCGTTCGGCCCCGCCCCCACCACGACCGCATCGAGCATCGACGGCACCTTCGGACTCCTTATGTCAGCCGGTGGCCACTGGGGATCAGGATATGCCGGGGCGCCGGCGTTCTCCCGGGGACCGTGGTCCGGGGGCGGGTGCGGGTGCGGCCCCGTCCGACAGCAGCCCCGCGATCCGGTGGGCGGTGGCCGCGTCCCGGGCCGCGGTGAAGGGCAGGGCGTTGCCGCCTCTGATGCTGAAGGGCAGGCCGGCGCGGGTGAGGTGGGTGCCGCCCGCCTCCTCGACGAGGAGCACACCGGCCGCGTGGTCCCAGGCCGCTTCCCAGTTGAAAGCGGTGGCGTCCAACTCTCCGCGGGCGATGGCCAGGTACTCCAGTCCGGCCGAGCCGCAGGCGCGGGGGGCCACGCCGTCCGTCCGCAGGCCGAGCAGGGCGCGCTTCTGTTCGTCCGTCGTGTAGTCGGGGTGGGAGGTGGCCACGCGGAGATCGCGGCCGGGTTCCGGGGAGCCGGCGTGGAGCCGCTCGCCGTCGAGGTGGGCGCCGCGCCCCCGGACGGCCGTGGCGAGCCGGTCGTGTGCGGGGGCGTAGGTCCAGGAGGCGTACGGCACCCCGCGCCGGACGAGGGCGACCAGGGTGCAGAAGCCGGCGTCGCCGTGCACGAACTGGCGGGTCCCGTCGACGGGGTCGACGATCCAGACCGGCGCGTCGCCCTGTATCGCCTCGTACGAGGCGGGGTTGGCGTGCACCGCCTCCTCGCCCACCACGACGGAGCCCGGCAGCAGGGCGGGGAGCACTTCGGTGAGGTACAGCTCGGCCTTGCGGTCGGCGTCGGTCACCAGGTCGTGCGGGCCGGTCTTGAGATCCACCTCGTGCGCGGCGAGCCGGCGCCAGCGCGGCACGATCTCCTGCGCCGCGGCCTTGCGGATGGCTTCCTCCACGTCGAAGGCGTGCCCGGCGAGAAAGGCGAGAAACTCGTCGATGGTTTCGTTGTCCTCGATCATGCCTCCATGAGAGCACGCGCCACTGACAATCCCCACCGCTCCGGTGCACTCCGGGTGGAAGCGGTGTGAATTCGGGGTTCCCGCCCCCTGGGCGGGGCTCAGCGGCCCACCGCGTAGCCCTGCATGCCGCGCGGGTTGGCCGCCGCGGACAGGACGCCGGTGGCCGGGTCCCGTGCGACGGCGCAGAGCCGGCCCTCCGACCAGGCGTCCCCGACCGTCACCCGGTGGCCGCGGCGCCGCAGCTCCGCCACCACGGCCGGGTCGGTGCGGGACTCGACGGTGACGCTGCCGGGGCGCATGCCGCGCGGGTAAAAGGAACCGGGGAAGCTGTCGTTGTGCCAGTTCGGGGCGTCGATCGCGCCCTGGAGGTCGAGTCCGCCGCGTACCTCACCGCCCAGGACGACGGCGAGGAGGAAGTGCAGCTGCCACTGGTCCTGCTGGTCCCCGCCGGGCGTGCCGAACGCCATCACCGGCACCCCGTCGCGCAGCGCGACGGACGGCGTGAGGGTGGTGCGGGGGCGGCGGCCCGGGGTGAGGGTGTTCGGCAGGCCGTCCTCGAGCCAGGTCATCTGCAGCCGGGTGCCGAGCGGGAAGCCCAGCTCGGGCACGACGGGATTGGACTGGAGCCAGCCGCCGCTGGGGGTGGCGGCGATCATGTTGCCCCAGCGGTCGACGATGTCGAGGTGGCAGGTGTCGCCGCGGGTGCCCCCGTCGCCGAAGACGTCCGGTTCGCCGGGCACGGAGGAGGCCGGGCCCTTGGCGACGGTCGGCTCTCCGGCGCCCATGGGGCCGGAGCCGGGCTCGTCCGCGAGCACCGTGCGCGCGTGGGCGCTCAGCCGCGGGGTGCGCCCGCCGGGGCTGCCGGGCCGCAGGTCGTGGGAGGCACGGGGGCCGACCCTGGTCCGCCGTTCGGTGTTGTACTCGGCCGACAGCAGGTCCTCGAGCGGCACCTCGGCCGCGTCGCCGTACCAGGCCTCGCGGTCGGCCATGGCCAGCTTGCAGCCCTCGATCAGCAGGTGCACGTAGTCGGCGGAGCCGTGGCGGGGCAGTTCCGGCGGGAGCAGCGCGAGCTGCTGGAGCAGGACCGGGCCCTGGCTCCAGGGGCCGGCCTTGCACACGGTCCAGCCGTGGAAGTCGTACGTCGCCGGAGTCTCGTAGGTGGCGGACCAGGCGGCCAGGTCGGCGGCGGTCAGCGTGCCGCTGTGCCGCTCACCGCTGGTGTCCATGGTGGGCCGCGCCGCCTGCCGGACCAGCGCGTCGGCTATGAAACCCGTGCGCCACACCTCCCGCGCGGCGTCGATCTGCGCCTCCCGGTCCCCCGCCCCGGCGACCTCGGCCAGCAGCCGCCTCCAGGTGGCGGCGAGGGCGGGGTTGCGGAAGAGCGCGCCGGGGCGGGGCGCCCGGCCGCCGGGCAGGTACACCTCGCCCGAGGAGGTCCACTCCGTCTCGAACAGCTCCCGTACGGTCTCGACGGTCCCGACGACGCGCTCCACGGGCGGGTGCCCGTCCTCGGCGTACCCGACGGCGTACTTCAGGACGTCGGCCAGGGGCTTGGTGCCGTGGTCGCGCAGCAGGAGCATCCAGGCGTCGAAGGCGCCGGGCACGGCCGCGGCGAGCGGTCCGGTGCCGGGGACGAGGTCCAGGCCGAGGCCCCGGTAGTGGGCGGCGCTCGCCCCGGCCGGTGCGACGCCCTGCCCGCACAGCACCCGCACCTCCCCGCCGGCCGGTGCGAGCAGGATCGGCACCTCGCCGGCCGGGCCGTTGAGGTGCGGCTCGACGACGTGCAGCACGAAGGCTCCCGCCACGGCCGCGTCGTAGGCGTTGCCGCCGTCCTCCAGCACGGCCATGGCCGACTGGGAGGCCAGCCAGTGGGTGGAGGACACCATGCCGAAGGATCCCTGCAGCGTGGGCCGGGTGGTGAAGCGCATCTCTCACCTCAGTGTTCGCGTGTGTCCGCCGTTCCCGCCCCGCCCCGGACCCGCTGCGGGAGGAAGCCGGGAGAGCGGAGCTCGGTTCCGGTCGGCCGGATCAGGCGCCAGACTACTGACCGGTGGCGTTCCGTCGGCCGCGCCCGGCGGACGTACGCCCCGGCCGGTCCGCCGTGCGGCGCGGCGGGGCGGGGCGGGGCGGGGGACGGTGACACGGCCGGAGTCGGGTCCGCGCCGGTGGGGGACGTGACGGCCGCACCCGTGAGCGGGCCCGGACCACGTCACGTCACGGGGTCCCGGCGTCCCGGCCGGCGCGGCGGCGGGCGTCCTCGTCGGTGTCGGCGTCGTAGCTGACGAGCTTCGGCAGCGCGGCGGTGAGCAGGCCGACCGCGGCGACGCAGGCGAGTCCGCCGGTCCAGATCGCCGGGCGGGCGCCGGTCCAGCCGGCCATCGCCCCGGCGCGGACCTGGCCGAGTTGCGGACCGACGCTGTAGGAGAGGACCTCGATGCCGGCGAGCCGGCCGCGCAGCCGGTCGGGGATGGTCTGGTTCCAGATGGTGGAGCGGCCCAGTCCGCTCAGCATGTCCCCCGCTCCGGCCAGACCGAGGCAGGCCAGCACCAGCCAGATGTTCGCCGTCCAGCCGGCCGCCGCCATGGCCAGGCCCCAGCCCGTCGCGCCGAACACCACCAGCAGGCCGTGCCGCCGTGTCCGGGACACCCAGCCGCTGGTGAGGCTGACCAGCAGCGACCCGACGGATCCCGCCGCGTACATCAGGCCCAGCGACCAGTCGGCGTCGAGCTCGTCGGCGAGGAAGGGGAAGATCGTGTTGGGGAAGGCGAAGAACATCGCCGCCAGATCGACCGCGTACGTACCCAGCAGCACCGGCCGGGACCAGGCGTACCGGGCCCCCTCGACGATGCCGCGCAGCGACGGCCGGGCCGCGTGCTCGACGGGCGGCACGGGCGTCAGCCGGCGGCACATCAGGACCGACGCGGCGAAGCAGACCACCGTGGTGGCGTACGCGGGGCCGTTGCCCGCGTACGCCACGACCAGGCCCGCCAGCGCGGGTCCGGCGATCGCGCCGGCCTGCCAGCGCAGGGCGTTCAGCGCGGCCGCCGCGGCGAGCTGGTCGTGCGGGACGATCCGGGCCAGCAGCGAGTCCAGGGCGGGCCGCTGGAGTCCGGCGAGTGCGGCCACTCCGGCGGCCACCAGGTACAGCGGCCACAGCATGGGGTGCGGCAGCATCGCGTTCAGCAGCAGGACGACGGCCAGGAGTCCCAGGCCCGCCTCGGTCAGCACGATGACCTTGCGCCGGTCCACGGCGTCCGCGAGTGCCCCGCCGTACAGTCCGAAGACCACCAGCGGCACCAGTTCGACGGCTCCCATCGCACCCACCGCCAGCGGTGAGCCGGTCAGGTCCTTGATCTGGAGCGGCAGGGCGATCAGCGCCATCACGCTGCCGAGGTAGGTGACCAGGCCCTGCACCCACAGGAGGCGGAAGTCCCGGGAGGAGCGCCAGGGCGCCAGGTCGGGGAGGACGGCGGCGAGCTTCGGTGGCATGGTTCAGCGGCTCCCGGCCGCCTCGGACGCGGGACGCGGGCCGGCTTCGGGCGACGGCGGCGCGGGCACGGCCCCGGCCGTCGAGTGGTGGCGCCCGATCGGCAGCACGAGGGGCTTGCCCGAGACGGGGTCCTCGACGACGCGGCTCTCCATGCCGTACACGGCCCGGACCGTCTCCTCGGTCATGACCTCCTCGGGCGTTCCGGCGGCGTGCAGCCGCCCGGACGCCAGGGCGACGAGCCGGTCGGCGTAGCGGGCGGCCAGGTTGAGGTCGTGCAGGACCATGACGATCGTGGTGCCGCGGGTGCGGTTCAGGTCGGTCAGCAGGTCGAGGACCTCGATCTGGTGGCTGATGTCGAGGAACGTGGTGGGTTCGTCGAGCAGCAGCAGGTCGGTCTGCTGGGCCAGCGCCATGGCGATCCACACGCGCTGGCGCTGGCCGCCGGAGAGCTCGTCCACGGACCGCTCCGCCAGGTCCGTGGTGCGGGTGGCCTCCAGTGCGGCGGCGACCGCCGTGTCGTCCTGGGCCGTCCAGCGGGAGAAGGCGCGCTGGTGGGGGTGGCGCCCCCGGCCGACCAGGTCGAGGACGGTGATGCCCTCGGGGGTGACCGGTGACTGCGGCAGCAGGCCGAGGGTGCGGGCGAGTTCCTTGGCCGGGGTGCGGTGGACCTCCTTGCCGTCCAGGACGACCCGGCCGGTGCGCGGGACGAGCAGCCGGGACATCGAGCGCAGCAGGGTCGACTTGCCGCAGGCGTTGGCGCCGACGATCACCGTGATCCGCCCGGCCGCGAGGGTCAGGTCCAGGCCCTCGATGACGGCACGGTCGCCGTAGCCGAGCGTGAGGTCCTCGGTGGCGAGGGTGTGGGACGCGGTCACAGTGAGCCTCCGGCCCGGTTGGTGCGGACGATCAGGTAGACGAGGTAGGGGGCGCCGAGGACGCCGGTGACGACGCCGACCGGGTAGCGGGTGTCGAAGGCGTACTGGCCGGTGAAGTCGGCGACCAGGACGAGCAGGGAACCGACCAGGCCGGCCGGGACCAGCAGGGATCCGCCGGTTCCGGTGAGCCGGGCGGCGATCGGCCCGGAGAGGAACGCGACGAAGGCGATCGGTCCGGCCGCCGCGGTGGCGAACGCGATCAGCCCGACGGCCGCGACGATCACCGTGACGCGGGTGCGTTCGACGCGGACGCCGAGCGCGGAGGCGGTGTCGTCGCCCAGGCTCAGCGCGCTCAGGTTGCGGCCCTGGGACAGCAGCACCGGGCCGAACGCGAGCACGGCCAGGACGGTGGGCACGGTCTCCTCCCACGTCGTGCCGTTGAGACTGCCCGTGAGCCAGCGCATCGCCGCCTGGAGGTCCCAGTCCCCGGCCCGCGACAGGACGTAGGAGGTGACGCTGTCGAGCAGGGCGGCGATGCCGATGCCGATCAGGATGAGCCGGGTGCCGGCGACCCCGTCGCGGAACGCGAGGGTGTACACCAGCAGCGCCACCCCGAGGGCGGCGGCGATCGCCACGGCGGACACCTCGGTCTCGCTCAGCGAGAAGGTCACGATGGCGATGGCGGCCGCCGCGCTCGCGCCCGCGCTGATGCCGATGATGTCGGGGCTGGCGAGCGGGTTGCGGAGCATCGTCTGGAAGGTGACGCCGGCGATGCCGAAGCCGAACCCGGCGGTGAGGGCGAGCACCGCCCGCGGCAGGCGCAGCGTGCCGACGGTGAAGGACGCGCCCGGCACCTGCTCGCCCATGACCACGCGCAGCACGTCGCCGGCCGGGTAGAAGGTGTGCCCGGCCATCAGCGTGGTGACGAAGGCGGCGGCGACGAGCACCAGCAGGGCCGCGACGACCAGCCGTCGCCGGTACGCGCCGCGGACCCGGGCGCGGGTGACGGCGCGCAGCGTGGACGGGGCGGGGGCGGCGGGGGCGGCGGGGGCGCTCACAGGGATCTGACCTTCTGCCGGCGGACGATGTGGATGAAGAAGGGGGCACCGATGAGCGCGGTCACGATGCCCACCTCGATCTCGGACGGCCGTGCCACGACCCGTCCCACCACGTCGGCGGCGGTCAGCAGGACGGCGCCGCTCAGCGCGGAGAAGGGCAGCAGCCAGCGGTGGTCCACGCCCGCCAGCAGCCGGCAGGCGTGCGGGACGACGAGTCCGACGAAGGCGATCGGCCCGGCGACGGCGGTGGACGCGCCGCACAGTACGACCGCGCCCAGCGCGGCGGTGGCGCGGACCAGGGCGACCCGCTCACCGAGTCCGGCGGCCAGGTCGTCGCCCAGTGCCAGCGAGTTGAGGGCGCGGGCGGAGGCCAGGCAGATCACGAAGCCGACGGCGAGGAACGGTACGACGCTGCCGAGCTGTGCGTGGGTGGCGCCTCCGACGCCGCCGATCTGCCACAGCCGGAAGGTGTCGGAGATGTCGTTGCGCGGCAGCACGACGGCGCTGACCAGCGAGGCGAGCGCGGCCGAGATGGCGGCACCGGCGAGGGCCAGTTTCAGCGGGGTGGCGCCGCCGCGTCCTAGGGAGCCGACGACGTACACGAAGCCGGCGGTCAGGGCCGCCCCGAGCATCGCCACCCAGATGTAGCCGGACACCGACGCGAGGCCGAAGTGGGCGATGGCGGTGACCACGGCGAGCGAGGCGCCCATGTTGACGCCGAGGATGCCGGGGTCGGCCAGCGGGTTGCGGGTGACCCCCTGCATGACCGCGCCGGAGAGGCCCAGGGCGGCGCCCACGACGACGGCCAGGAGGGTGCGCGGGATGCGGTTGGCGACCGCCGCCTCCTCCAGGGTGCCCTCCGCTCCGCCGAGCGCCGACCAGACGTCGGCCCAGGCGACGTCGCGGGAGCCGAGGGCGAGGGAGGCGGTCATGGCGGCGATCAGGACCGCGGCGACCACGAGGAGCCAGGTCACGCGCACGCGCGCCGGGCGCCGCAGCGGGGCGGCGTCCGGCGCGTGCGGGGTCTCGGTGACGGTCACGCGACCTTGTCCGCGGCCTCGGCGAGTGCCTTCACGTAGTCCTCCAGGACGTACGGGATGGCCAGCGGGGTCGGGTTGGCGGCGGTGGCCAGCGGGGTGCTGCCGGGCAGCAGGTAGAGGGAGTCCCGCTCGACGGCGGCCAGCTTGGAGGTGAGCGGGTCGTTCCTGAGCGCCTTCAGCAGCTCGCCCGTGTCGTCGCCGTAGCCGGTGATGATGTCGACGTCGTTGAAGTCGTCGATGCGCTCGGCGCTCTTGGACAGGACGAACTTCTTCGTCGACGCGGACGGCCCGGAGACGCTGGCGGGGATCTTCAGGCCGAGGTCGGTGAAGAACTGCGTGCGGGTGTCGTGGGTGGTGTAGAAGCCGACCTGGCTGACGTTCTTGGACGACACGTGCGTCATGAACATCGCCGTCTTCCCCTTGAGCTGGGGGTACTTGGCGGCGGTCTTCTCGATCTGCCCCTCGAGGTCGGCGATCAGGGCGTCGCCCTCGTCGGCCAGTCCGATGGCCTTGCTGTTCAGGCGGATGATGTCGCGCCACGGGGTGGCCCAGGCGGCCTCGGGGTAGGCCACCACGGGGGCGATCTGGCTGAGGGTCTCGTAGTCCTGCTCGGTCATTCCGGAGTACGAGGCGAGGATGACGTCCGGCTTGGTGTCGGCGACGGCCTCGAAGTCGATGCCGTCGGTCTCGTCGAACAGGACCGGCGTCCTGGCGTCGAGTTCCTTGAGCCGCTTCTCGACCCAGGGCAGCACGCCGTCGCCGTCGTCGTCACCGAAGTTGGCCCTGGCCATGCCGACGGGGACGACGCCGAGGGCGAGCGGCACCTCGTCGTTGGCCCAGTTCACGGTGGCGACGCGCTGGGGCTTGGCGGGAATCTCGGTGGTCCCGAGCGCGTGCTCGATCGTCACCGGGAACTGTCCGGAGTCCTTGGCGCCGGCGGTGGCGCCGTCGTCCTTGGTGTCGCCGGACTGGCCGCCGCAGGCGGTGAGTCCGAACAGGAGGGCCGCCGCGAGGGCGAGTGCGCGAAGGCGCGGGGTTCTCATCGACCCGAGTTCCACTTCTGGTCCGGGGTGCCGGGGCTCGCACGTCCGGACCGCGGACTGTGGGTCGTGGAGCAGGAGGGCACCAGACTTGCTAGGGCAAGTTAGGTAAGGCTTGCCTGCACAGAGTATGAAGTGGGGGCCCGTCGATCAATCGAGCCTTTTCGACAGCCCTTGTAGCGATCGGGACACGCGGCGGTGCGGGCCCCGCGCGCACCGGGCGGTGGACGCCGTCGCCGTCATCCGTCGACGTCCTCGCGGAACGGCCGTCCGGTCCGCGCCGTCAGCGCGTCCGGAACCTGCCGGGAGTCATGCCGGTGGTCCGCCGGAAGGCCGCCCCGAAGGCGCTCGCCGAGCGGTAGCCGACCGCGTCGGCGACCACGTCGACCTCGAAGCCGAGGGTCAGGAGCTGCACGGCGTGCTGGGCCCTCACCGTGGCCACCCAGCGGGCGAAACTCGTGCCCGTCTCGCTGTGGAAGGCACGGGTCAGCGTGCGCGCGCTGCATCCGAGGGCGGCGGCCCAGCCGGTCAGGGTGCGCTGGTCGGAGGGGTCGGCGCGGACGACGTCCACGATCGGCCGCAGCAGCGCGGAGGTGGGCAGCTGTACCAGCAGTGCCCGCGGCGACGGCCGCAGGACGTCGAGGACCATCGTCTCGGTCACGGCCCGGGAGTGCCGGGGCAGGTCCGGCTCTTCGAGCCGCTCCAGGAGGAGCCGGAGCAGCGGGGTGATCTCCACGGCCACCGGCACGCCGGGCAGGGCGGACACCGTGCCGTGCCGGAAGAAGTGGGCGCGGTAGGAGGTGCCGGCGACCGCGGAGGCGGAGTGCAGCTGTCCCGCCGGCATCCACAGGCCCAGCGTCGGCGTGATGCACCACACCTGGGAGCCCACCACGGCCGTGGACGTGCCGTGCTCGGTCCAGAGCAGTTCGTGCCACGGGTGGGAGTGTTCGTTCCACGCCGTGTCGGCGGCGACGACCTCCTCGTACCCCTGGATCACGAAGGGCACGTCGACCTCGCCCGCGGCGAGCGCGGGCAGTTCCCTGGTCACACGCATGCGGTCAGGCTAACCGGAGTCCTGGTCCCGCCCGCCGCCGTGTCCGAGGAGCCCGGCGGTCCCACGCGCCGCCTCGCGGGCCGGACGTCCGGCCCCGACGGGGGTGGCGGAGGCGGGGCCGTCCGGTCGCCGCGACCGGGCGGGTGCGGCCGGGGCTCCCCCGCCGCCCGCCCCGCCGGCGGCCGTCACCGGGGCGGGCGGTACCGGGACGTAGGATCGAGTGCCGATATCGGTTTCGTCACTGCTCCTGGCCGGGGGCGGAAGGTGGGGAGAGGCTTGCGGGAGTTCCAGCGGGGCGCGGTGCGGCTGCACATCCTCCACCACGCCGCCGCGGAGGAGATCCACGGCGCCTGGATGACGGAGGAGCTGGCCCGGCACGGCTACCGGATCAGCCCGGGCACCCTCTATCCGACGCTGCACCGGCTGGAGGCCGACGGGCTGCTGACCTCCGAGCAGCGGGTGGTCGACGGGCGCACCCGGCGGGTGTACCGGGCGACGGAGGCGGGGAAGCGGGCGCTGGCGGAGGACCGCCGGGCGCTGAGCGAGCTGGCCCGGGAGGTCCTCGGGGACGACTCGCCCGGCTGAGGCGCGGCCACCCGGACCGGCGTCGGGGAACAGCAGCGCGGCCGGGAACTCCGAGGGCGTCCTCGGCAGCCGACCGCAGCCCCGGCCGCGTGGCCGGCTGCCGAGGACGCCCCCGGTGCGGCTGGACGCCGGGGCCGGCTCCGGGCCGCGACCGGTTCAGCCCCGGGCCGCGACCGTTCGGCGGACGCCGTACACGGCGGCGCCCGCCGCCAGGACGGCCGCGCCGGAGATCACCGACGCGACGGGCAGCGCGAAGGCCAGGACGACACAGCCGGCCAGACCGGCGACCGGCACGACCCGGGCCGGACGTCCCTCGTGGGGGGCGAGCGTGAGGGCGGAGGCGTTGGCGACCGCGTAGTACGCGAGGACGCCGAAGGAGGAGAACCCGATCGCCGCCCGCACGTCCGCCGTGGCGGCGACCACCGCGACGATCAGGCCGACGGCCAGCTCCGCGCGGTGCGGCACCTTGAACCTGGGGTGAACGGCGGCCAGGGCGTGCGGCAGGTGCCGGTCCCGGGCCATCGCCAGGGTCGTGCGCGAGACCCCCAGGATCAACGCCAGCAGCGAGCCGAGCGCGGCCACCGCCGCGCCCGTCCGCACGACCGGCTCCAGCCCGCCGGCGCCCGCGGCACGCACCGCGTCCGAGAGCGGCGCCTCCGCCCCGGCGAGCCGCGCCGGCCCCAGGACCAGCAGCACGGACACCGCCACCAGCGCGTACACGACCAGGACGATGCCCAGCGCCAGCGGAACGGCCCGCGGGACGGTACGTGCCGGATCGCGGACCTCCTCACCGAGCGTGGCGATCCGCGCGTACCCGGCGAACGCGAAGAACAGCAGGCCGGCCGCCTGGAGCACCCCGCCGACGGTGACGTCGTCGCCGACGGCCAGGCGCGCCGGCTCGGTCGTGCCCGACGTGAGCACGGCGGCCACGACCGCGGCGAGCACCGCCAGGACGACGGCGACGATCACCCGCGTCAGCAGCGCGGACTTCTGCACGCCCGTGTAGTTGACCGCGGTCAGCGCCACCACGGCGGCCACCGCCACGGCGTGGGCCTGGCCGGGCCACACGTACGAGCCGACCGTCAACGCCATCGCCGCGCAGGAGGCGGTCTTGCCGACCACGAAGCCCCACCCGGCCAGACAGCCCCAGAACTCGCCGAGCCGCTCACGGCCGTAGACGTACGTACCGCCCGAGGCCGGGTAACGGGCGGCGAGACGGGCGGAGGAGGTGGCGTTGCAGTACGCCACGACGGCGGCCAGGGCCAGCCCGATCAGCAGCCCGGAGCCGGCCGCGCGGGCGGCCGGGGCGAGCACGGCGAAGACACCGGCGCCGATCATCGCTCCCAGACCGATCACGACGGCGTCGGACACCCCCAGCCGCCGGTGCAGCTCCTCCGGTGCGCCGGCGGTCGACGGCTTGCTCATGACCCACTCCTTCGGCGGCGCGTCCACGCCTGTGACGGACTGCGATATCGGCAGACGATACGGGACGGCGAGGGCCGCCCCGCCTCGTCCAGGGGGCCACGAGGTGAACGTCCGGCCCGCCGGTTACGCTGGGAACCGGCGGTCCTCGGGGAACCGGGGCCGCGCGGCGGTGGGGCTCGCCGCACCCGAACCGCAGCACGTATGCCGCCGACAGTCCCTACTGGTGATGGCTCCCGCCCGTGTGCCCGGGCGAGGACACGAGTAGGAGACGCACGACCATGGCAGCTTCCCCCGGCAGAATCGCCGAACCCGCCGACCGCACGATCACGCCGCCGCCGCTCGTCCCGAGCCGCGTGCCCGCCCGCGGACAGGCGTCCGTGATCGCCGCCGTCGCGCTCGGCGGCGGGCTCGGGGCCGCGGCCCGCTACGGAGTCTCGCTGCTGTGGCCCACTCCCGCCACCGGCTTCCCCTGGGCCACACTGGCGGTCAACACGGCCGGATGCGCGGCCATCGGCGTCCTCATGGTGATCGTCACCGACGTCCGGGCCGCGCACCGCCTGGTGCGGCCCTTCTTCGGTACCGGCGTCCTGGGCGGGTTCACCACCTTCTCGACCTACGCCGTGGACGTCCAGCGCCTGGTGGCGGACGGCCACGCCCGCACCGGCCTGGCCTATCTGGCGGCCACCGTGCCGGCCGCGATCGCGGCGGTGTGGTGCGGGGCGGCCGGCACCCGCCGGCTGCTGCCGCGGAGGCGGGCGTGACACGGCCGCACGGCACCGCACTGCGGGTGGCGGTCTTCGTCGGGGAGCACGACACCTACCGCCACCGGCCCCTGTCCAGCGAGATCGTCCGCCGCGCGCACCGGGCCGGACCGGCGGGGGCGAGCGTCTTCCGCGGCATCGGGGGCTCCGGCGCCTCCTCCCCGATCCACGCCAGCCGGCTGCTGCCGCTGAGCGGGGACCTGCCGGTGGCCGTCGTCATCGCCGACGTCGAGGAACGCGTCCGCGCCTTCCTGCCGCAGCCGGACGAGCCGGTCACCGGGGGGCCGGTGATCCTCGACGACTGCGAGGTCGCCCGCCTCGCCGGCCGGGACGGGAAGCAGCGGGACGAGGGGGGCGAGGCGTGAACTGGCTGCTCGTCGTCGCCGGCGCCATGGTCGGGGCACCGCTGCGGTATCTGACCGACCGGGCGGTCCGGGCCAGGCACGACACCCTGTTCCCCTGGGGCACCTTCACCGTGAACGTCGTCGGCTGCCTGGTTTTCGGTGTGCTGACCGGCGCGGTGGCCCACGGCGCCGCGTCGGACCCGGTGCGGCTGCTGATCGGCACCGGGTTCTGCGGAGCGCTGACCACCTACTCGACCTTCTCCTACGAGACCCTGCGGCTGGCCGAGACCGGGGCGCGGTTCCTCGCGGCCGCCAATGTGGCCGCCGGCGTCGTCGCCGGGCTCGGTGCCGCGTTCGCCGGCGCCGGCCTCGCGCGGGTGCTCTGGGCCTGAGCGGGTGACCGCCCGCGCACCCCGCCCCGTCCGCACATCACCCGTTCGCGGAGCAATCGCGGCGAATCACTCCGCCCGGCGGTGCGCCACCGTCACCGCGTGCCCACGGAGCGAGTTGACCCTTTCGCACCACGGGGATGCGTGTGACACTGACGTCCCGTCCGCAGTGCGGACCCCTTCCGCACCGTCCCCCTCGAGAAGTGCGCCGTGCGTTCCTTTCCTCTGCCGATCGCCCTGACCGTGCGGCTGTCCCCGGTGATCGTCCTCGCCGCGGCAGGCTGGGCGCTGTCGTCCGGCCCGCTCGCCGCGCCGCAGGCCGCCGAGCAGAAGCCCACCGGGACGACGGGAACCCAGTCCGCCCCCGCCTCCGCCCCGTCGGCGACGCAGGTGCCGAAGACGTACACCGCCGCGCCCGCACCGTGTGACAGCATCACCGGAAAGACCGTCAAGTCCCTCGTTCCGGGCGCGAAGACGGCCGGCAAGGAGATAGCGTCCACGGACGCCGAACTGCGCCGCACCTGTTCCTGGAACGCGCTCAAGGGGTACGAGTACCGCTGGCTCGACGTGTCCTTCGAGGTGCTGGCGTCGGACGAGGCGGCGGCGGGTTCGTACCGGGGGCGCCTGGAGGACAGGAGCGGCGGAGGCCCGGTCCCCGGGCTCGGGGACGAGGCGTACTCCGTCGTGGACCTCGCCACCGAGGACGAGCAGCAGACCCGGGAGGGCGTGGTGGTGGCCCGCGCCGCCAACGCGCTGGTGATCGTGACGTACAACGGCAGCGACTTCGAGTCGAAGAAGGCGCCGAGCACGGACGAGATCAACAAGGGTGCCATCAAGGCCGCCGCGGAGGCGGTCGCGGCCCTGGCGGACGGGCGGGGCTGACCCGGCGGTCCGCGCCCGGCCGGGTGCGCTCGCCGGCCTCGCACACCGATACGGAATTGACGATTCCGTGACATCCCTCACACCGTACTCCCGATCTGCACGGGACGCTTAGTAGAAGCGGCGCCGACGAGATGGGGGACTTGTCCGTCTTGCCGCGAACGCGGGACGGGCCGAGGGGAGGGGTGATCCGGTGAGTGGTCGCGGGTCGGGGCTTCTTCGCCGAACGACGGTTTCTGACGGGGCGGCAGGCGCTGTGGAAGCTCCGCCGCGGGCAGGTCTGCACGCCGCTCCGCCCGCCGCAAGACCCCCGGGGAGCTACGAGACGCAGTAGTAGAACCGCCCTTTGCGCCCGGTGCCGGGCCGTCCCAAGAATGACCAGCCTCCGGACAGCAGGGGTGAGGCCACTCATGGGCAAGCATCGTCATCAGCAGAAGTACCGGCGGACGGTCGTCGCGGCGGTCGCCATGGGCGTCATAGGCATACCCTCCGTCGCCATGGCCTGTACCGACTGGCCCGCCGGCGGGGAACGGCAGGAGCGGAGCACCGCCGGCCCGGACACGGCCGGCCACAGGTGGGGCGGCCCCGACCGGTACGGCCGGTGGAGCAACCAGCGGCACGGCGAGCCCACGGCGGCACCGACGGGCACACCGACGGGCACGCCGTCGGCCACCGCGAGCCCTTCGACGACCGGCGCGCCGGAGCACAGCAGCGCCGAGCCGTCACAGAAGCCGACGCACAAGCCGTCGCAGAAGCCGAAGAAGACGGCCCCCGAGGCATCCACCTCCCGTCCCGTCACCACGGCCCCCGAACCCACCACGGCGGCTCCCAAGCCCACGACGGCGGCCCCGAAGCCCACCACGGCCGCCCCCGAGCCCACCGCCGGTGCTTCGAGTCCCGCCGCGACGGGCGGCACCCAGGCCTCCGGGGCCGTCGCCGGGGTCGTGGAACTCGTCAACGCCGAGCGCGGCAAGGCCGGCTGCTCCCCGGTGAAGGTGAACGCCACCCTCACCGAGGCCGCGCAGAAGCACAGCGAGGACATGGCGGCGAGCGGCAACATGTCCCACACCGGCTCGGACGGCTCCTCGCCCGGCGACCGCATCACACGCGCCGGCTACGACTGGAGCACCTACGGCGAGAACGTCGCCTACGGCTACTCCACTCCCGAGCAGGTGATGGCCGGCTGGATGACCAGTCCGGGCCACCGGGAGAACATCGTCAACTGCGCGTTCAAGGAGATCGGCGTCGGTCTCGCGCAGCCGGGCGGCTACTGGACCCAGGACTTCGGCACGGCGCGGTAGCCGCCGTACGCTCGCGCGCGCCGGTGCCCCGCCGCCGGCGCGACGTGCACGACGGGCGCCGGAGGCGAGGAGCCGGGTGGGGGTGTCGTGCGCCGTCCCCACCCACAGGGCCGTGAAGTCGCACGCGGCGGGAGCCCGGCGCGTCCCGCCGGGTCGGGGACGGGGTTCCCGGGCGGCACGGGCGGGACGGCCGCGGTCGGGGGCGTGTCCTTCGGCAGGGGCGCCGGTCAGCGGCTGAGTGCCGGGATGATCTCCGCGCCGTACGCGTCGATCGTCGTCTCCTGCGCGTCGTGCATGTCGTACACGGCGAACTGGTCCACCCCCAGCCCGCGCAGTGCCTCCAGCTTCTCGATGTGCGCCCCGGCCGGCCCGAGCAGGCAGAACCGGTCCACGATCTCGTCGGGTACGAAGTCCGTGGACGGGTTTCCGGCCCGCCCGTGGTGGCTGTAGTCGTAGCCGTGCCGTTCCTTGATGTACGCCGTCAGCGCCTCGGGGACCATGCCGGAGTGCTCGCCGTAGCGGGCGACCAGGTCGGCGACGTGGTTGCCGACCATGCCGCCGAACCAGCGGCACTGCTCACGGGCGTGCGCCAGGTCGTCACCGACGTAGGCCGGGGCGGCGACGCAGACGGTGACGGAGGCGGGGTCGCGCCCCGCCTCCGCCGCCGCGGCGCGGACGGCCTTCACCATCCACTCGGTCAGATACGGATCGGCGAGCTGGAGGATGAAGCCGTCGGCCTTCCGCCCGGCGAGGGCGAGCGCCTTGGGCCCGTACGCCGCCATCCAGACGGGCAGCCTCCCGTTCCGCACCCACGGGATCCGCAGCGGCTGCCCGTCGACCTCGGATTCGCGTCCCTCGGCGAGATCGCGGATCGCGTCGATCGCCTCGCCCAGGCGGGCCAGGGTGGTGGGTCTGCGTCCGGCGACGCGCATGGCGGAGTCGCCGCGGCCGATGCCGCAGACGGTGCGGTTGCCGAACATGTCGTTGAGGGTGGCGAAGGTGGAGGCGGTGACCTCCCAGGTGCGGGTGCCCGGGTTGGTGACCATCGGGCCGACCTTCAGTCCCGTGGTGCCGGCCAGGATCTGGCTGTAGATCACGAAGGGCTCCTGCCACAGTACGGCGGAGTCGAAGGTCCAGCCGTGGGTGAAGCCGTTGCGTTCGGCGCGCTTCATCAGGCTGACCACCCGCGAGGCCGGCGGGTCGGTCTGCAGTACGAGTCCGAAGTCCATGCGCGGCGCTCCTAGGTGAGGTACTGGCAGGTGGCACGGGGGGTGTAGACGCCGTGTCCGGCGCGCCCGGTGTACTCCCGCCCGGTGATGACGGGGACGCCGCGCGAGAGGACGGTCTCGACCCGGCCGGTGACCCGCTTGCCCTCGTAGGCCGAGTAGTCGACGTTCATGTGGTGGGTGCCGGCGGAGATGACCTGTTCGGCGTGCGGGTCGTAGATCACGACGTCGGCGTCGGCGCCCGGCGCGATCGTGCCCTTCTTGGGGTAGAGACCGAACATCCGGGCCGGGGTGGCGCAGGCGATCTCGATCCAGCGGCGGCGGGTGAGGTGCCCGTCGAGCACGGCCTGGTGGAGCAGGTCCATGCGGTTCTCCACGCCCGGGAGGCCGTTGGGGATCCTGGAGAAGTCGCCGCGGCCGAGTTCCTTCTGGCCCACGAAGCAGAAGGGGCAGTGGTCGGTGGAGACCACCTGGAGGTCGTTGGTGCGCAGTCCCCGCCAGAGCGCGGCCTGGTGCTCCCTGGGCCGCAGCGGGGTGCTGCACACGTACTTGGCGCCCTCGAAGTCCGGCTCGGCGAGGTTGTCGGTGGACAGGAACAGGTACTGCGGGCAGGTCTCACCGAAGACGTTCAGCCCCTCGTCGCGGGCCCGGGCCAGCTCGGCGACCGCCTCCGTCGCGGAGACGTGCACCACGTACAGCGGGGCCCCCGCGACCTGCGCGAGCCGGATGGCGCGGTGGGTGGCCTCGGCCTCCAGCAGGGCCTTGCGCACCTCGCCGTGGAAGCGGGGGTCGGTCTCGCCGCGGGCCAGGGCCTGTTCGACGAGGACGTCGATGGCGATGCCGTTCTCGGCGTGCATCATGATCAGTCCGCCGTTCCCGGCGGAGCGCTGCATGGCGCGCAGGATCTGCCCGTCGTCGGAGTAGAAGACCCCGGGATACGCCATGAACTGCTTGAACGACGTGACTCCCTCCTCCACCAGGAGGTCCATTTCCTTCAGCGTCCCGGCGTTGACGTCCGAAACGATCATGTGGAAGCCGTAGTCGATCGCGCAGTTGCCCTCCGCCTTGGCGTGCCAGGCGTCCAGGCCCTGGCGCAGGGAGTGCCCGACGCTCTGCACGGCGAAGTCGACGATGGTGGTCGTACCGCCCCAGGCGGCGGCCCGGGTGCCCGTCTCGAAGGTGTCGGAGGCGAAGGTGCCGCCGAACGGCAGCTCCATGTGGGTGTGGGCGTCGACGCCGCCCGGAAGGACGTACTTCCCGGTGGCGTCGATGGTCCGCGCGGCGCTGAACGACTCGGCGGCCGGGGTGCCGGAGGCGGCGAGGGCGGCGATGCGGCCGTCCTCGATCAGGACGTCGGCGTGGATCTCGTCGGAGGCGGTGACGACGAGGCCACCCCGGACGACGGTACGGCTGCTCATGCTGCTCCCTCTCCTCGCGTGCTCGGGGCTGTCAGGGTGCGGTCAGCGGCACGTGGGCGCCGGGGGCACGGTCACGGTGCGGTCCGCTGCGCGCCGCCACGCGCCGCATCGCCCCCGGCGGAGCGGGGAAGGCACGGCCGAGTCCTGGGAGCACGGCCGAGTCCGAGGAGCACGGCGCGGGGACCTGCCGGACCGAGCGGGCCGGTGCCGGTGCCGGTGACTCCCAGGTGGTCATGGCGGGTCCTTCTGCTCGGTGTGCCGCTACCGGATGCTCCTCAGGGCGCTCTCGAGGATCGCGGCGCCCTCCTCGGCCTCCGCGACGTTGAGGGACAGCGGCGGGGCGATGCGCAGGGCGCTGGTGCTGTGGCCGCCGCCCTTGCCGATGAGCAGGCCGCCCTCGCGGGCCGCCTCGAGGACGGCGGACGCCGCCTCGGGGTGGGCCTCGTCGGTGCCGGGCTTCGTCAGCTCGATGCCGATCATCAGTCCGCGTCCGCGTACCTCCCGGACGGCCGGCACCTGGGCGCAGGCGGCCCGCAGCCGCTCGATGAGCAGGCCGCCGACCCGGCGGGCGTTGCCCTGGAGGTCGTGCTCCAGCAGGTAGGTGAGGTTGGCCAGGCCCGCCGCCATGGTGACCTGGGTGCCGCCGAACGTCGAGATGCTGTTGGCGTCCAGGCAGTTCATGATCTCGGCACGGGCGACGACCCCGCCGACGGACATGCCGTTGCCGATGCCCTTGGCGAAGGTCAGCATGTCGGGCGGCCCGCCGCGGCCGTGGGCCTGCCAGCCCCAGAAGTGCTCGCCGGTGCGGCCCCAGCCGGTCTGCACCTCGTCGGAGATCCACAGGATGCCCCGCTCGTGCAGCACCTCGCGGAAGGCCGCGTACAGGCCGTCGGGCGGCGAGGTGAAGCCGCCGACGCCCTGGATCGGCTCGGCGATCAGCGCGGCGGGCGGGCGGGTGTGGCCGAGCAGGTCCTTCAGGTCGTCGACGCAGGCGGCGACGAAGTCGTAGTCGTCGAGGTCGGCGAACGGGCCCCGGGTGCGCACCCCGCCGTGCACGTACAGCGTCTGCAGCGGGGTGAGCGAGGTCGGGGACCAGCCGCGGTTGCCGGTGATGCCGACCGAGCTGAAGGAGCGGCCGTGGTAGCTGTTGCGCATCGCCAGCACCGTGTTGCTGCGCCGGTGGGTGGTGGCGAGCAGCAGGGCGGTGTCGTTGGCCTCGGTGCCGGAGGTGGTGAAGAAGACCCGGGCGTCCGGGATGCCGCTCAACTGGGCGATGCGCTCCGCCAGTTCCACCATCTGCCGGTTGAGGTAGAGGGTGGAGGAGTGCAGGATCCGCCCGGCCTGCTCGCTCACCGCCTTGGTGACCTCGGGCAGGGCGTGGGCGGTCGCGGTGGTGAGGATGCCGCCGAAGAAGTCGAGGTAGCGGTTGCCCGCGGAGTCCCAGACGTGGCGGCCCTCGCCGTGGGTGATCTCGATGGGCTCCTCGTAGTAGAGGGCGAGCCAGTCGGGGAGCACGGAGCGGTGGCGGCCCAGGAGGTCGTCGGTCACGGCCGCACCAGCCCTTCGTAGGCGTCGGGGCGCCGGTCGCGGTAGAAGGCCCACTGCTGCCGCACCTCTTCGACGAGGCCGAAGTCCAGGTCGCGGACCACGAGTTCCTCCTTGCTGTCACTGGCGACGTCGCCGACGAACTGTCCGCGCGGGTCGACGAAGTACGAGGTGCCGTAGAAGTCGTTGTCGCCGTACTCCTCCACGCCCACGCGGTTGATCGCGGCGACGAAGTACTCGTTGGCGACGGCCGCCGCCGGCTGCTCCAGCCGCCACAGGTGGGACGAGAGGCCGCGGTGGGTGGCGGACGGGTTGTACACCAGCTGGGCGCCGTTGAGGCCGAGTTGCCGCCAGCCCTCCGGGAAGTGCCGGTCGTAGCAGATGTAGACGCCGACCTTGCCGACGGCGGTGTCGAAGACCGGCCAGCCGAGGTTGCCGGGGCGGAAGTAGAACTTCTCCCAGAAGCCCTTGACCTGCGGGATGTGGTGCTTGCGGTACTTGCCCAGGACGGTGCCGTCGGCGTCGATCACGGCCGCGGTGTTGTAGTAGTGGCCCGACTGCTCGATCTCGAACACCGGCACGACGATCACCATGCCGGTCTCACGGGCCAGCTCCCGCATCCGGCGGGTGGTCGGCCCGTCGGGCACGGGCTCGGCCCAGCGGTAGTGCCCGGGGTCCTGCACCTGGCAGAAGTAGGGGGAGTTGAACACCTCCTGGAACCCGATGACCCGCGCACCCCGCCGGGCCGCCGCGCGGGCGTGCTCCTCGTGTTTGACCAGCATGGACTCGGTGTCGCCGGTCCAGGTCGCCTGGACCAGAGCGGCACGTACGACGTGGGTCATGAGCTGCTCCTTCGACGCGGCGTCAGCGCCTCCGCCCCCGTGGAAACGGGCCGTAGGGGGACGAACGTAAGCCTCTCGGACGGCCTTGCCAAGACCATCGTCGTCCGGGCCCCGGAGTCGATCGTGTTTGACACCCCGGTGGGTGAGCCGGCCCGGGCCGCCGGATCCGGTCAGGCGGCCAGTCCCGCGACGCGCAGGGCGTGCAGCAGGTCCCGGTGCCGCTCCTCGGAGACTCCCCGGGCCGCGGTGAGGAGCAGGGGGACGAGGCGTCGCGGGTCCTCGGCGGCCGTGCGGGCCGCGTCCTCGGGGGTGCGCATCCGGACGCAGGCGTCGAGCAGCGCCCCCGCCTCGCGGTGCCGCTCCCGGGCGGTCAGGGCGAGTACGGCCCGCCCGATCTCGCCGGCCGGCCGCACGACGCCCTGGCGCAGGATCCGCTCCCCGTCCTGCGCGCGGCCGGCCCCGGTGAGCGCGTCGGCCGCGGCGACCAGCCGGTCGGCGGGCAGCGAGGCGGCCTCCCACAGCAGGGTCGCCCAGTCGGCCCCCAGCCCGGCCCGCGCCATCTCGTCCGCGAGCAGCGGGAACCGGACGGCGGGCCAGTGAGCGGCCTCGCTCAGCACCGCGTGCGCCTCCCCGCCGCGACCCTCGGCCCGTAACCGGGCGAGCACCCCGACGATCCGTCCGGCCTCCCGCCGGTCCGCCGCCTCGACGCGCCGCTCGGCCCGCGGCTCCTCCCCCACGGCCCGGGCGGCACCGGCGAAGCGCGCTCCGCGTGCGGCGGGCGCGGCTGCGGGCGGCCCCGGTACGGCCGCCGGGGGCACGGGAAGGGGGCCGGCCTCCTCGTCCACCGCCCCGGCGAACCGGGCCCCGCCCCGCCGTCGTCCGCGCCGCCCGGGGGCGGGGGCGGGGGCGGAGTGCGCGGCTCCGGGGCCGTGCCGGCCGGACGAGTGGGGGCCGGGGGCCGGGTGCCGGTCTTCGGGCCTGCCGGGCACGTCCGGCGCGTCCGGCGCGTCCGGCGCGTCGGAGCGTATCGGCGGCGGCCGTCCGGCCGTCCCCTCGCGTCGCTCGAGGGACGTCAGGCGGGCGGTGATCTCCGCGCACCGGGCCGTGGCGCGGCGGTGGTCGTCGTCGGCCCAGGCGAGGTCGAGACCGAGGGCGTCGGCCTCCTCGCGGGTGGTGGCCGAGGCCAGCCGCAGGGCCAGCTCCGCCCGGCGCTCCGCCGCGTACCTCTGCTCGCGCAGCATGACGTCGAGCCGGTCGCCCAGGGCGTCCCGGGCCCCGGGACGGGCGTCGTACGCGGCCAGCGCGGCCGCGTGCAGGGAGCGGGCCGCCGGGGCCTCGGCCGCGGCGGCGCCGGGACCGTACCCGGCGGCGAGGTCCTGGAGCAGCGACTCCACCACGTCCCAGGGCGGCGGCTCGCGTCCGTCGAGGCAGGCCCGCATGCCGTCGGGGTCCCGCTGCCAGAACACCGCGCACCAGCCGCCGGACCGGTCCAGGCGCGCCAGCAGACCCCGCAGGTGGTCAGTGAACTCCCGGATCGGTTCCGGGAGTTGCTCCGCTTCCATAACCGACTCCCGTCAGGTTCGGAGTTCTCGGCTCCGTAGGTAACACCCGTCGTGTTACGGCGGCGCTACGGAGAGTTTTCCGGCGGGATGCGAGCCGGGCACCGGGGCCCGGACCCGGGCGGCGACCGGGCCGTTCGGCGCGCGGCGCCCCGCCGGCCGGTCCGTCGACAGCCCGGGCGTGTTCGCCGCTCTCCCCCCACTCGTGGAACGGAAGGGCGTGGTGCGCACCGTCGGACCGTGGGCGCCCCCCGGCGGCTCCCCTCCGGAACCGGCGCCGGAACCGGTACGCCGGCCGGACCGGCCGACGTGGAAGCCCAGACGGCAACGTGCCTCCACACGTACGCCCGAGTCCGTCCCCCACCGCGTGGCCCGCCGGGCGGACGGAACCGGAGCGGCCGGCAAGCGGAACCGTCCGCCATTGGCACATGGTCATACTTTTCCGGATCTTCTTGCCCGGCCCCGCCGCTCTGCCGCTAGCTGGATGCCGCACCGTTCCCCGCCCTCGGCTCCCGATGAGCCGGGGCACGTCGACGAGGGGGACGGTCCGAGCAGTCAGCACGCGAGGAGAGTCATGAAGAAGGCATACGAAGCGCCGACCCTCGTCCGTCTCGGCACCTTCCGCAAGGAGACCGGGCTCCTGGGCAAGCACGGCAACGACCGTCTGATCCTGAGCAAGAACTGACGGACGACGGTACCGACCCGACCTCATGACACCACTGCACGCAAGTGCGGGGACGGGCCCCGGCGACGCGCACTTCGCGGTCTTCACCGACCGCGAGGAGGCGGCCGCCGCGGCCCGCTCCTTCGCCCGGCCCGGCTGCCGGACCGTGAACCATCCATCGGGCCGGCCCTGGCTGGTCGGCCACTGGCACGACGACGAGGCCGTCGCGGTGCGCGCCGGTGACACCGCCCTGGCCGTCATCGGCTGCTGCCCCGTGGAGAGGGACGAACTGCTGCGCAAGGCAGCCCGGTTGCGCGACCTCGCCGAGGTCGGCGAGCTGGCCCGCTCCCTGCCGGGCAGCTTCCACCTGGTGGCCGCCCTCGACGGAACGACGCGGGTACAGGGCACGGCCTCCGGCCTCCGGCTGGTCTTCCACGCGGAGATCGCCGGCACGAGGGTCGCCGCCACCCGCGCCGACGTGCTCGCCGAAGTCCTCGGCCTCGACCCCGATCCCGCCGAACTGGCCGTCCGGCTGCTGTGGCCCGCCCCGTACCCGCTGTACGAGACGTCCCTGTGGCCCGCGGTCACCGCCGTACCCCCGCAGGACGCGGTGGTCGTCGCCGCGGACGGGCGTACCGCCCGGCACACCCGCTGGTGGACGCCGCCGGAGCCGGTCGTACCGCTGGCGGCGGCGGCCGGCCCGGTCCGTGAGGCGCTCCGGGAAGCCGTCGACGCGCGCACCCGGCGGGGCGGCGTGGTCAGCTGCGACCTGTCCGGCGGGCTGGACTCCACCTCGGTCTGCTTCCTCGCCGACCGCTCCCCCGCGCGCGTGGTGGCCGGCACCTGGCCCGGACGCGACCCCGCGGACACCGACCTGTACTGGGCCGAGCAGGCGGCGCGGCACCTCCCCGACGTCGAACACGTCGTCTGGGACGCCGACGCCTCGCCGCTGGTCTACGACGACCTGCTCGCCGTCGACGACGTCCTGGACGAACCCACCATCGGCGTCATGGACCGTTCCCGGGCCCTGTACCACCTGCCGGGACTCGCCGCCCGCGGCAGCCGCGTCCATCTGACCGGCATCGGCGGCGATCACGTGGCCTGGTGCTCCGAGGCGTACTACCACCGGCTGTTGCGCACCCGCCCGCTGGACGCCCTGCGGCAGCTGCGCGGGTTCCGGGCCCTGTGGCAGTGGCCGCTCGGCGGCACCGTCCGCGCCCTGGCCGACACACGGCCGTACCGGCAGTGGCTCGCCGACGCAGCCGGCCGGCTGCGCGAGCCGGCGGCCACGTCCTCGGTCGCCACGGGACTCGGCTGGGGCACGGCGCCCCGCCTGTTCGGCTGGGCGACCGCGGACGCCGGGCACCTGGCGCGGCGGGCACTGCTCGACGCCGCAGCGACGGTCACGCCCCTGCACCCCGACCGGGGCATGCACGCGGACCTGGAGCAGATCCGCTCCACCACGCGTGTCATCAGGCAGTGGGACCACATGGCGGCCCGCACCGGCCTGCCGATGGCCTCGCCCTTCCTCGACGACCGGGTCGTCGAGGCGTTCCTCGCCGTGCGCCCGGCCGAGCGCGTCACCCCCTTCCGGTACAAGCCGGTGCTGACCACCGCGATGAGCGGAGTGGTTCCCGAGCCGTGCCTGCGCCGGACGACCAAGGCCACGGCCTCCATGGACGCCTCCAACGGGCTGCGCGAGAACCGCGCCGACCTGCTGGCGCTGTGGGAGGACTCCCACCTGGAGCGGCTCGGTCTGGTGGACGGGGCCGAGCTGCGCCGCCTCGCCCGGCGGCCCGCCTCCCCCGGGCTGTCCGACGCCATCCTCTACTCGACGATCGCCGCCGAGGTGTGGCTGCGCGGGCTGGCCCGCAGCCGCGGCGACTCCCGTGCCGGCACCGGCTCCCGTATCCCGTAGCCCTCCGCGGCCGCGCGGTCCCGCCCCGCGGCACAGAAAGGCGATGTCCCATGCCCCTGCGCTTCGACGCCCACGTCTCCACGGCCGAGACCGGCTACGGCACCGTCCTCCTGGACGAACGGGCCGGCACCTACTGGGAGTTGAATCCGACGGCCACCCTGGTGGTGCGCACCCTGCTGGACGGCGGCGAGGCGGCGGACGCGGCCGCCGCGCTGGTCCGCGAGTTCGACATCGAGCGGGCGCAGGCCCTGCGGGACGTCCAGGGCCTCGTCGCCGACCTGCGCGAGGCGGGGCTGGCCTCATGACGACGCCCAGCGCACTGGAACGGCCCACCGGGGTGCCGCTCGGCCGGCGCGTGGCGGCCCGTTCGGTCCTGCTGCCCGCCGTCCTGCTCGCCCTGCTGCCGCCGCGCCGTATCCGCGCGGTGCTCCGCGTCCTGCGCCGCGGCGCGGCACCCGCCACCGCCGTGCAGGCCGGGGCCGCCCGGGACGCCCTGTGCGCGGTCAGCCTGCGCTGCACCGGGCCGAAGGGGTGCCTGCCGCGTTCCCTGGGCGCCGCGCTGCTGTGCCGGCTCGGAGGCACGTGGCCGACCTGGTGCGCCGGGGTCCGCGTGGTACCGCCCTTCACCGCCCACGCCTGGATCGAGGCGGAGGGCCGCCCGGTCGGCGAAGGCGTGCCCGACGGCTACTTCGCCCGGCTGGTCTCCGTCGAACCGCCCTCCCGCCGACCGCACCGCCGACCGCACCGCCGACCGCACCGCTGACCGCGGGCCCGGCAACCGGCCACCGCCCGCCGGCCCGGCCCTCGGCGCCGCCGGACGAGCCCGGTCCGCACCCGGGACGCGAGCCGGGGAGCGGCGCCGGCCACCGTCGTGCGGGACGCCGCCCGGGAAGCGGCCGCGGGGCGTTCCCCGGCACCTGCCTGGACGTGCCCGCCCCCGCGGAACGTGTCATCGTGGCTTGAGCGAGCCCGGACCGGGTCACCCAGCCCCGGCACGTCTCCTCAGCGAAGGAACGGATGACGATGACGAGTGGTTTCGTCGGCCCCGAGGGCGACCCCTTCGCGGAATTCCTCGCCCGCTTCTTCGGCGGCCAGCGCCCCCGCCAGATCGACATCGGCCGGCTGCTCAGCCAGCCCGCCCGGGAACTGGTGCGCGGCGCCGCCCAGTACGCCGCCGAGCACGGCAGCCGGGACCTGGACACCCAGCACCTGCTGCGCGCCGCCCTCGCCGCCGAGCCGACCCGGAGCCTGCTCAGCCGGGCGGGCGCGGACCCCGACTCGCTGGCGTCGCAGATCGACGACCGGTCGGGGCCGGTCCAGCACGGTCCGGGCGACGTCCCGCCGCCGACGTCGCTGTCCCTGACACCCGCCGTCAAGCGGGCCCTGCTGGACGCGCACGAGCTGGCCCGGGCGAGCGGCGCCGGCTACATCGGCCCGGAACACGTGCTCAGCGCACTGGCCGCCAATCCCGACTCGGCCGCCGGGCACATCCTCAACGCGGCCCGGTTCGCCCCCTCCGGCCCGCCGGAGGCGCAGGAGGCACCGCCCTCCCGGCCCGAGCGTCCCCGTCCCGCCACGGGCACGCCGACCCTGGACAAGTACGGCCGCGACCTGACCGCGCTGGCCCGCGAGGGCCGTATCGACCCGGTGATCGGACGGGACCAGGAGATCGAGCAGACCGTGGAGGTGCTCTCCCGGCGCGGCAAGAACAACCCGGTGCTCATCGGTGACGCGGGCGTCGGCAAGACCGCCGTCGTGGAGGGGCTGGCCCAGCGCATCGCCGAGGGGGACGTGCCCGACGTGCTCCTCGGACGGCGCGTGGTCGCCCTGGACCTGACGGCGGTGGTCGCCGGCACCCGCTACCGGGGCGACTTCGAGGAGCGGATGACCACCATCATCGAGGAGATCCGCTCCCACTCCGACCAACTGATCGTCTTCATCGACGAGCTGCACACGGTCGTCGGCGCCGGGGGTGGCGGCGAGGGCGGCTCGATGGACGCGGGCAACATCCTCAAGCCCGCCCTGGCCCGCGGTGAGCTGCACGTCGTCGGCGCGACGACGCTGGGCGAGTACCGCAGGATCGAGAAGGACGCGGCGCTGGCCCGCCGCTTCCAGCCGATCCTGGTACCGGAGCCGGCCCCCGCGGACGCGATCGAGATCCTGCGCGGCCTGGTGGACCGGTACGAGGCCCACCACCAGGTCCGCTACACCGACGGGGCGCTGGTGGCGGCGGTGGAGCTGTCCGACCGCCACCTCAGCGACCGCCGGCTGCCCGACAAGGCCATCGACCTCATCGACCAGGCCGGCGCCCGGGTACGGCTGCGGGCCCGCACCAAGGGCACGGACGTACGGGCCATGGAACGCGAGGTCGAGCAGCTGACCTGCGACAAGGATCAGGCGGTGGCCGACGAGCAGTACGAGCGGGCCACGCAGTTGCGGGACCGCATCGTGGAGCTGAAGCGGCGGATCGCGGACGCCGGCGGCGACGGCGAGGTCGACGAGGGGCAGAGCCTGTGGGTGGACGCCGAGGCGATCGCCGAGGTCGTGTCCCGGCAGACGGGCATCCCGGTCAGCCGCCTCACCGAGGAGGAGAAGGACCGGCTGCTGGGCCTGGAGGGGCATCTGCACCAGCGGGTCGTCGGCCAGGAGGAGGCGGTGCGCGTCGTCTCGGACGCGGTGCTGCGCTCCCGCGCGGGCCTCGCCAGCCCGGACCGGCCGATCGGCGGTTTCCTGTTCCTGGGGCCGACGGGGGTCGGCAAGACGGAGCTGGCGCGGGCGCTCGCGGAGGCGCTGTTCGGCAGCGAGGACCGGATGGTGCGCCTCGACATGAGCGAGTACCAGGAGCGGCACACGGTCAGCCGGCTGATCGGCGCCCCGCCCGGATACGTCGGCCACGAGGAGGCCGGCCAGCTGACCGAGGCCGTGCGCCGGCACCCGTACTCGCTGCTCCTGCTGGACGAGGTGGAGAAGGCGCATCCGGACGTCTTCAACATCCTGCTCCAGGTCCTCGACGACGGCCGGCTGACCGACTCGCAGGGCCGGACGGTGGACTTCACCCACAGTGTCATCGTGATGACCAGCAATCTCGGCTCCGAGGCCATCACCCGGCGCGGTGCCACCCTGGGCTTCGCCACGGGCGGCGCGGACGCGGACGAGGAGGCGCGGCGCGAACAGGTCCTGCGGCCGCTGCGGGAGCACTTCCGGCCCGAGTTCCTCAACCGGATCGACGAGGTCGTGGTGTTCCGCCAGCTCACCGCCGAGGAGCTGCGGCGGATCACCGACCTGCTGCTGGAGGGCACACGGCGCGGGCTGAAGGGCCAGGGCGTCGCGGTGGACTTCACCGACGCGGCCGTGGACTGGCTGGCCCGGCGCGGCCACCAGCCCGAGTACGGCGCCCGGCCGCTGCGCCGCACCATCCAGCGGGAGGTCGACAACCAGCTGTCCCGGATGCTCCTGGACGGCCGTGTCAAGGAGGGCGGCCGGGTGACGGTCGACGCGCAGGACGGACGCCTGACGTTCCGCACGCGGGAGACGCCGGCTCCCGAGCTGTGAGTGCGGCGGCCTCCCCGGCGTGACCCCGGGAGGACCGCCGCGGGCGGCCTACCGCGCAGGACGTACGACCATCGCCGAGCCGCCGCCCCTGCGGACCTTCTCGGCGGCCGCGAGCCATGTGCCGTCCGGCAGCCGCTGGACGCCGGTGGTCGCGCCGATCTCCGGGATCTCCCGGAAGGAGTGCCCGATGGCCTCCAGACTCCGCCGCACCTCACTGCCGTACAGGCCGGGTTCGAGGTCCGTCCGCGCCGTGTTGCGCTGGCTGGCCCGCGGCGCGGCGATCGCGTCGACGAGCGGCAGTCCGCGGTCGAGGAAGCCGGTGAGGGTCTGCAGCACGGTGGTGATGATGGTCGAGCCGCCGGGCGAGCCGAGCGCCACCACCGGCCGGTCGTGCCGGTCGAGGACGATCGTCGGCGAGATGGACGAGCGGGGCCGCTTGCCGGGTCCGGGCAGGTTCGGGTCGTGCACGGCCGGGTTCGCCGGGGCGAAGGAGAAGTCCGTCAGCTCGTTGTTGAGCAGGAATCCGCGGCCGGGCACGGTGATGCCGCTGCCGCCGGTCTGCTCGATGGTGAGCGTGTAGGCGACGACGTTGCCCCACCGGTCGGCGGTGGTCAGGTGCGTGGTGTTCTCGCCCTCGTACGTCGTCGGGGCCGCCGTGCCGCCGCTCGCGCAGGGCCTGGGGTCGCGCGGATCGCCGGGGGCGAGCGGGCTGGTGAGGACGGCGTCGTCCTCGATCAGGCACCCGCGCGAGTCGGCGAACCGCTGGGAGAGGAGTTCCTTCGTCGGTACGTCCTCGAATGCGGGGTCGCCGACCCAGCGGCCCCGGTCCGCGAACGCGATGCGGCTCGCCTCGATGTGGCGGTGCAGGTAGCGGACGTCGCTCGCCTCGGACAGGTCGGTCCGTTCCAGGATGTTGAGGGCCTCCCCGACCGTGGTGCCGCCGGAGGAGGAGGGCGCGACGGAGTAGACGTCCAGGCCGCGGTAGGAGGTCCTGGTGGGCGGCCGGGACTTGGTGCGGTAGGCGGCGAGGTCCCGTGCGGAGAGTTCGCCGGGGCGGGCGTTCCAGCCGGATTCCGGGTCCACGGGCGGCTTGTCGACCGTGTTCACGATGTCCCGGGCGATGTCGCCCCGGTAGAGGGCGTCGACGCCCTTGCGGCGCAGCTCGGCGTAGGTGCGGGCCAGGTCGGGGTTCTTGAAGGTGGAGCCCACGACCGGGAGTTCACCGCCCGGCAGGAACAGCTGCGCCGTGTCCGGGAAGTAGCGGAAGCGGGTCTCGTTGGCGGCGGTCTGCTCGCGGAAGGTGCCGTCGACGGTGAAGCCGTCGCGGGCGAGGCGTTCGGCGGGCTCGAGGACCGCGTCCAGGCTGTTGTTGCCCCACTCGTCGAGCACCCGCTGCCAGGTGGCGGGCGTTCCGGGGGTGCCGACGCCGAGACCGCTGCTGACGGCTTCGGCGAACGGGACGGGCTCGCCGTTCTCCAGGAACAGGCCGGAGTCGGCGGTCAGCGGGGCGGTTTCGCGGCCGTCGACGGTGTGCACGGCGCGGGACCGCGCGTCGTAGTAGACGAAGTAGCCGCCTCCGCCGATGCCGGCCGAGTAGGGCTCGGTGACGCCGAGCGCGGCGGCCGTGGCGACGGCCGCGTCGACGGCGGTGCCGCCCTCGCGCAGCACCTCGATCCCGGCGGCGGAGGCGTCGGGGTCGACGCTGGAGACGGCGCCGCCGTATCCGACGGCCACCGGGACCTTGGGGGCGTGCGGGGCGGGCCGGTCGGGCCGGTCGGGTTGTTCCCGCCCGGGCGGCGCCGCCGCCCCCACCGACACCACGGCGGCACCGACCGCCAGGACCGCGAGACTCCGTACGACAGGGCGACGCATCCGCACCTCCGGTAAGGGGACGTCCGTGCAGCTTAGTTCGTGGCCGTGCTCGCGCCGGTGAGGTCGCGGGGCGTGCCGTCACGGCGTCCGGGGCGGCTCCCGGCCCGCGTGTCGAACACGGGTTTGCGTCGGCCCGCTAGCATGCGCCCCCATGACCGACGACGTGCGCAACATCGTTCTGGGCGTGGTGGCCGCGGGCATCGGCGCCGCGCTGGGCTGGCTCGCCCGCACCCATCTGTGGAAGCGGAGGCTACGGCGCAAGCAGACGTTCTTCGGCCTGCCGGCGAACTCCGAGTCGCTGCTCGTCGTCAACCGCGATCCGGCGACGGCGGAACCGGCGGTGCACCGCTTCGACGTGTTCTCGCTGCTCGAACTCTCCGCGCTGATCAAGGACTGCGGGGCGCACGTCCAGGTGGTCACCCAGGACACGGCGCACCAGGGCTTCGGCGAGCGCACGGAGTTCTGCGTCGGGAGTCCGGGTTCGAACCGGCGGATGGTGGCCCACATGGCGGCCATGCTGCCGGGGGTGCGGGTCAACGTCGATCCGGAGCCCGGCCCGGACCGGGGCGCCTTCCAGATCGGCGGCGAGCGCTACCGCATGGACCCGGGCGTCACCGAGTACGTGCTGCTGGCCCGGCTGACCGCGGGTGAACGGCGCGAGACGCGGCCGGTGTTCCTGTTCTGCGGGCAGCGTGCGATCACCAACCAGGCCGCCACCCGCTATCTCGCCCGCCACCACGAGCGGCTGGCGCGCAAGCACGGTTCCCATTCCTTCGTGCTGCTGCTGAAGGTGATCAACTCGCAGGCGTACGGCCCCGATGTCGTCGAACTGGTCGCGGACGTCACCAAGGCCGCGCAGACCCCGCTGAAGGCTCCCGCGCCGCGCAAGGACCACCGGGCGGGCTGAACCCCCGCGCACCGGTGAGGCATCGGGCTCAACCCGTCCGGCGCGCAGCTGACCTTCTCCTCGCGGCGACCGACCGTGGTGCGGGTCGGTCCGCGCTGTGCGAGCAGTGATCTCCGGCTGCCGCCGGACGGGACTGGCCGATGTGATCCGCCGCCCGTGTGGGCGGCCCCCTCCCGGTGGTGGAGTCCCCGCTTCCGACACGGAGTCCCCTCCCTCTCCGGGACGAAGGGAACATGGTAGTCGAGGTCCGGGCGGACGGGGGTCCGGACGTCATCCCGCTCAGTGCTTGAGGATGGTGGGGAGGAAGTCCTCGGCCCGGTCGCCGTCCGGGTCGCCGGAGGACTTCTCGGGCGTGCGCTCCTCGACGGCCCGGCCGTCGGCCGTGAGGACCACACGGTGGGCGGCCGGGCGGGCGAAGCCCGTCCCGTGCGTGACCACGATCATGGTGATGCCCTCGCCGGCCGGTTGATGCACGGCCTCCAGGACCCCGTCGATCATCTCCCCGTCCCGCGGGACACGCGGATCCCCGGAGTACTTGCTGACGTCACGCGACTCGATCAGTGGATCGACGACCATACCCACCCCTACTCACTCTCAGCTGTGTGGTGGTCGCCGCAACGTATCCAGGCAAGATCGCCGGGACGACGCGACACGCACTTTTCAGGCATTAGCCATATTTACCCTGGCCGTCTGCGCACCGGTCGCACGTCCCCGCCCGTCCCCGCCCGTCTTCGCCCCGTGCCTCTTCGCGGCCGGCGGCCGGGGCCTCACGCCTCCGCGACCTCCGCGTACAGCTGCGACAGCTCGGGCACGCCGTCGGCCGCCCATTCGTGTCCGGAGTCGACGACGTCGAACTCCCGGCCGCCGGCGAGGCGCACGACCGGCTGCCCGTCGGACCGGATCTCCCAGGCGGCCCCCGGCACGGTGCGCACGATGACGGTGCCGAGGTACAGCCCCGCGTCGTTACCCAGCCAGGCCGACGCCTCCTCGTCGTCCCGCCAGCCCGGGACCAGCTGGTCCAGCGCCGCCAACGAGGCCGGGGAGTCGTCCAGCCGGACACCCGCCCGGTACGCCTGGGAGCGCAACAACTCGCACTCGGCCAGGAGTTCCGCGATGCCCTCGGGGCCGGGAACCCCGGCCTTCCGGCGCCGGCTGCCCAGGAAGGGGATGTTCATACCTCCAGCCTGTCATTCGTACCGCTCCGTGCACCACAGGCGCGCGGGACCGGACGGCGGCCGGCGCCGCGGGCCGTTACACGTCCAGGTCCACCACGACCGGCGCGTGGTCCGAGGCGCCCTTGCCCTTGCGCTCCTCACGGTCGACGTAGGAGTCCGAGACCGCCTGGACGAAGGGCGCGTTGCCGTACACCAGGTCGATGCGCATGCCGCGGTTCTTGGGGAAGCCCAACTGGCGGTAGTCCCAGTAGGTGAACGGGTGGTCGTACTTCAGCGGCCGCGGGACGACGTCGGACAGGCCGGTCTCGCGCAGGGAGGCCAGGGCGGCGCGCTCGGCGGGGGTGACGTGGGTGGAGCCCTCGAAGGCGGCCCGGTCGTGGACGTCGTCGTCGGTCGGGGCCACGTTGTAGTCGCCCAGGACCGCGAACGGGCGGCTGCCCGCCGCGTCACCGGCCACGGCCGTCTTCAGGGCCTCGAACCACTGGAGCTTGTAGGCGTAGTGGGGGTGGCCCACCTCGCGGCCGTTCGGCACGTAGACCGACCAGACGCGGACCGGGCCGCAGGTCGCGGAGAGGGCACGCGGTTCCACGGTACCGTCGTAACCGGGGTCGCCGGGCAGGCCCTTGACGACGTCCGCCAGACCGACGCGGGAGAGCACCGCCACCCCGTTCCACCGGCCGGTGGCGTGCACCGCCGCCTCGTAGCCGAGTTCCCTCAGCTCCTCCACCGGGAACCGCTCCTCGGCGACCTTGGCCTCCTGGAGGCACAGCACGTCCGTGCCGCTGCTCTCCAGCCAGGCCAGGAGCCTCGGCAGGCGGGCGGTGATCGAGTTCACGTTCCACGTCGCGATGCGCATGCTCCACAACCTACCCGCCGCCCCCGACAGCCCCCGGCCGCCGCCCGCCGGCTCACACCTCGGCCGAGGTCCCCGGGGCGAGCCGCAGGTGCTCGGCGCCGCCGAGGGCGCCGATCTGGCGGTCGTAGACGGGGCGGGCCAGGTCGGTGAGCAGGGCGTCGTGGATGTCGTAGGCGCGCCGCGGCCGCACCTCGCGGACGTAGTCGATGACCTCGGAGATCTTGTTCCAGGGAGCCATGACGGGCAGCATCAGCGTCTCGACCGGCCGGTCGGGGACGGTGAGCGCGTCGCCGGGGTGGAAGAGCTTCCCGCCGTCGACGAGGTAGCCGACGTTGGTGACGCGCGGGATGTCCGGGTGGATCACCGCGTGCAGTTCGCCGTGGACCTGGATGTCGAAGCCCGCGGCGGTGAAGGTGTCGCCGTGGCCGACGGTGTGCACCCGGCCCGGGAACGCCGCCGAGATCTGCTCCGCGACCGACTTCAGGGTCCAGATCTCGACGGCCGGATCGGCCTCCAGGGCGCTGCGCAGCCGGCCCTCGTCGAAGTGGTCGGGGTGCTCGTGCGTGACCAGGACGGCGTCCGCGCCGAGTGCGGCGTCCTCCTCGCTGAACGCTCCAGGGTCCAGGACGAGGACGCCTCCGTCCTTCTCCAGGCGGACACAGGAGTGCGACTTCTTCGTGAGCTTCATACGCCCATCCTGCCCCCGTGCGCGCCGGCGCGCGGGACGCCCCCCGGCTCACTCCTGGGGCGTGGTCTCCTCGCGCACGACCTGCTGGGCCACCCGGAACGCGCGGTTCGCCGCGGGGACGCCGCAGTAGACGGCGGTCTGGAGCAGCACCTCCTTGATCTCGTCCGGGGTGAGCCCGTTGCGCAGGGCGGCCCGGGTGTGGAAGGCGAGTTCCTCCATGTGACCGCCGGCGACGAGGGCGGTGAGGGTGACGCAGCTGCGGGTGCGCCGGTCGAGTCCGGGACGGGCCCAGACCTCGCCCCAGGAGTAGCGGGTGACGAGCTCCTGGAAGTCGCCCGAGAACTCGTCGGTCCCGGCCAGCACCCCGTCGACGTGCGCGTCGCCCAGCACCTCCCGGCGGACCTTGAGCCCGACGTCGTACGCGTCCGGTCCGCCCTGTGGCTGCTGCGGTGCGGCGGGCGGGGCGATCTCGGCGACGGGGACCTGCTGCGGCGGGGCGGCGGCCGGTACCGGCTTCACCGCCGCGGCGGGCAGCGCGATGTGGCCGGTGGCGGTGTCGAAGGCGGGCTGCCAGGCGGTGGAGAAGTGCCGCACCAGCAGGTCGGTGACGGCGGCGGGCTGCTCCACCGGCACCAGGTGCGAGGCGCCCGGTACGACGGCGAGCCGGGCGTCCGGGATCCCGGCGACCAGGGTGCGCGCCTCGGCGGGCCCGGTGACCTGGTCCTCGGAGCCGACGAGCACCAGGGTCGGCACGCCGACGCTGCCGAGTCCGGCGCGTACGTCGAACGAGGCGAGCGCCTCGCAGGCGGCGATGTAGCAGCCGGGGTCGGTGGTGCGCACCATCTGCACGGCCCACTCGGTGATCGCGGGCTGGGCGGCGGCGAAACCGCCGGTGAACCAGCGCTCGGGAGCGGAACGGGCGATGGGGTCGAGCCCGTTGGTCCGCACGATCACGCCGCGCTGGCGGAACTCGTCCGCCGTGCCGAAGCGGGGCGAGGCGGCGATCAGCGCGAGGGAGGCCAGGCGCTCGGGGTGGCGCAGGGCCAGCTCGATGCCGACGGCGCCGCCGAGCGCGCAGCCCGCGTACCCGAAGCGCTGCACCCCGAGGCCCTCCAGGGTGGTGAGCAGCCGTGTGGCGAGGTCGGCGACCGAGCCCGCGGGGCGGGCGAGGGCTCCTCCGTGTCCCGGCAGATCGAACCGGAAGACGCGCCACTGCTTCGTCAGTTCGGGAACCTGCCGGTCCCACATGTGCCATGTGGTACCCAGTGAGGGACCCAGGATCAGGACCGGGGCCTCTTCTGGCCCGTCAAAGCGGTATTGCAGGGTGTTCGGCGGTGTCTCACTCACGCCCCAGACCCTCTCACGTCTCACAGACGCCCCTATAACGCGGGGGTACGGGAAACCGGTCTGACCAGGTTAAAGACCTCGCGGGCGGCATATCGCTTGAGGCATCGGATGATCTCACGCCGGGTCTTGCCCTCCTGGGTGCGGCGTTCGTAGTACGCCTGGGTGCGCGGGTCGTGGCGCAGCCGGGTGAAGACGATGCGGTGCAGGGCGGCGTTCGCCTGGCGGTCGCCGCCGTAGTTGAGCCGACGTGTGCGCCGCCGCCCCGACGAGTACTCGATGGGGCTGACTCCGCAAAGGGCAGCAAAGGACGCCTCGCTGTTCAGCCGCTCGGGGTTGTCTCCCATGGTGATCAGGAGAGTGACGGCGCTGTCCGGACCGATGCCCACCGGCACGAGCAGCTGCGGGGCGTGGAGTTCGACGAGCCGGGTCAGGCGTTGGTTCAGCTCATTGATCTGCGCGGTGAGCTGTTCGATGCGCTCGGCGAGCATGCGCAATGTATGTGGGTGGCCTGGGTCACCGCGTCCTCATCGCCCCCACCGTCGGGTGGGCCGAGGCGCGCGCAGGTGCGGAACAACTCGGCATTGCCCAGGCTCGACATTCGTTCCCGCAGGGCGGGGTCGGCGATGACCAGGACGGCCTTGAGCTGGTTGATCGCCTGGGTGCGGGCCTTGACCGCGGAATCCTTGGCCAGCTTGTACATCCGGGCACCGTGCACCGGGCCGTCGCCGGACTTGGCCCGGGCCCGGCCGCGACCGCTGAGCACAGCTCGCGCGGCGGCCTGCGCATCGAGCGGGTCCGACTTCCCGAGCAGCCGGCGGGCCGATCGGTCGGGCCGGTTCACCTCGTACACCTGGATCTGCTGAGCCAGCAGGTAGCGGGACAAGCCCGCGCCGAAGGTGCCCGTGCCCTCCACGCCGGCCCGGCGCACCGTCCCCCGCTTGCGGGCCCAGACGAGCAGCTGTCGGTAGCCGGCCGCCGTCGCGGGAAAGGACTCGGTTCCCAGGACCTTCCCGAGCGGGGAGATCACGGCGGCGACATGCACCTCGCCGTGCGTGTCCACGCCCAGCACGACCTCGCGCCGAACGAGAGGATCCGTGCTGGAGGAGGTGCTGCTCTGTCGGGTCTTCATGCTGGTTCGCCTCCCACGTGGTGACGTGCCGGCTGGGTGGATGGCACCGGCCTGCTCGGGCGGTCTGAACCGTGATGGCGCCTGATCGTGGCAAGGCCCCTATGGGGACACGCCCTGTGGCTCGGTGGCAGGCAGCATCCCGCGACGACAGTCGACAGGTCCGTGACTGGACACTTCGGTCAAAGATCTCAGGAGTCAGACCCCGTCCGGGATGGCACTGCACAACCGTCCCATCGATCCCGGTACAGCGGCATGACTCGATCGTGGCCGGATGGCTTCGGCCGAATCGATGCTCAACTTGATTGCCCGGGTTGACAAGGCGTTGACATTCGTCCCCTCCTGACCGGTATTGACGGGGAGATGTCAAGCAAGGAGGTGGTGACCTCACCGGCTGCGGTTCCTACTCCGTGATCAGCACCCCGATGGCCATGGCGTCGGCCGGTAAGACCCTGGTCGAGCTGTTCGGTCTGGCCCGTGAGCTCAACATCGACGCCGAGGGCATCGACATGGGCCCGTCCCCCACGGACGCCGCCCTCGCCGCTGATCTCGCCCTGCCGATCGAGGAGCTCGAGCTCACCGTCCGGTCGTACAACTGCCTCAAGCGTGAGGGCGTCCACTCCGTGGGTGAGCTCCTGGCGCGCTCCGAGGCCGACCTCATGGACATCCGTAACTTCGGTGCGAAGTCCATCG
This sequence comes from Streptomyces sp. NPDC016640, assembly GCF_043076215.1. NCBI lineage: Bacteria > Bacillati > Actinomycetota > Actinomycetes > Kitasatosporales > Streptomycetaceae > Streptomyces > Streptomyces sp. NPDC016640. The sequence continues at coordinate 10,679 of NZ_JBIBRG010000012.1, read as the reverse complement.
ACGAGGTCAAGGCGAAGCTGGCCGGCCTGGGCCTCAAGGACAGCCCGCCCGGATTCAACCCGACCGCCGCCGCACTCGGTGCGGACGACGACTCGGACGGGGGTTTCGTGGAGACAGGGCAATACTGAACGCTGCGCCGCGCCGGTCATAGAGACACCTCGCGCACAGGGACAGGAGAATCCCCACGCTCTGTTCACCGCGCGGTGCCAAGGGGCCGTGACGCCCGCGACCGTCCCGCCTTCCCAAGCACGTCGGGTAACCCCGGCACGCGTGCCGGGTTCTGTCGCACCGCAGTGCTGGATGGTGGCCCGCGGACGAAGAGTGAGAGCATCCGCGTCATGGATGATGCAGACGGTCACACGGCTCGGTGGTGGGTGGCGTTGCGCCGGACGCCGATGGCCGTCTGGAACGACGACGTCACGGACTGGGCCGCTGCGCTGACCTACTATGCGGTTCTGGCCCTGTTCCCGTTGCTGCTGGTGATCCTCTCGATCCTGGGTCTGACCATGCCCACGGCCAAGCCGGAGGTCATTGACCGCATGACGCAGGCGGCCCCGGCCGAGTCCCGCGCGCTGCTGCGCAGCACCCTGCGGCAGATGGCCGCACAGCCGACGGCGGCATGGACGCTGATCTTCGTCGGAGGGGCGGGGGCCCTGTGGTCGGGATGCAGTTATCTGAGCGTCTTCCGCCGGGCGTTGTACTCCATGCATCGGATCAGCGCGGACCGGCCGGTCTGGCGTACCGCTCCGCGCATCATCGCCACGGCACTCGTCCTGAGCTCCCTGCTTCTGACGTCGACCCTCGCGTTGTTGCTCACCGGCGGCCTGGCCCGGCGTCTGGGGCAGGCTCTGAGTCTGGGTACCGGGCCCCAGGCCACCTGGGACACGCTGCGGTGGCCAGTCGTGGCCGCGGTCGCCGTCGCCTTGGTGCTCGTCCTGTACCGGTCAGGACCGGCATCCTCCCGCCCTGTTCGGAGGATGGCGCCCGGCGGCACACTGGCGGTGGCGCTCCTGCTGACCGTCTCACTCGGATTCGCCGTCTACACCTCCCTGGTCAGCACCTACGACCGTCTGTACGGTTCACTGGCAGGCGTCGTGGTGTTCCTGGTCTGGCTGTGGCTCTCCAACCTGTCCCTCCTGATCGGCGCTCAGTTCAACGCAGAGCTGACGAAGCCTGCGAACGGGGAATGAGCCGGTCTTCCCGTACCTGCGGCTGACCGCCCGTACCCTTGGGGCCGGTTCGCCGCGGCCCCGTGGGCAGTGGCGGCCTCTGACCTCGCGCGGCGCGCCGTCCGCCGCCTGGACCGGCAGGGCACCGCACAAGGTCAGCGCGATCACGGGCCAGGGTGGCGAGGGGAGACCACAGGCCGGCCGCGAGCGCGGCGATGCCAGGTTGGTAGCCGGGCATGGAAAAGCAGTCGGCGTCGTGCAGGCACATCACGCGCCACCACCGGTGCCCCTCCTGTTCGGGGTGCGGGTCCGGCGCGGAGCCCGGGCGGGCGTCCACTCACTCAGGCCCTGTCGAGTCAGACCACCCATCGGGCATCCGGGGCGGCGGATTCGGGGCCTCGCCGAATCCGACCATCTGCCCGGCCTCAAGACACAGGTCATCGGCCGAACTGCGGCTCCGAGATCTCGAGCTCACCGCCTGGCACGTCCTGCACGCAGACCGCAGGTCGGACGATTCGACTGGGCGGAAAGCCTCCTCGACGCCTGGACCAGCGCCTGAACGACTGCTCCTCCAGGCATCCGCGCAGGGCATGCGGCGCCCGAGTCGGCACGTGGCGCGCACCCCGGCCTCGTACCCCTACTCCTCCGGTTCGGTGTTGCAGCACCTTGCGAGCAACTCTGGTCGCCGATGAACTGCGACAGGTACGGTGAGGCGGCCGAGCCCGGGACAACGCCTGATGTGACCGAGTACAGGAAGGTACCGTCCGAGGTGGGCCGCCCCGGACGCACGCACCTCAACGGAGCAGGGCCGCGCAGCCATTGCTGGTCGGCCCTACTCCTGTGCGCCACAGGTCCTGTCGGCGCCCGGCACAAGATCATCCCCTTGTTCGGCCGAAAGGACGGCTGGCACGGGCCGCGGCAGTCACCGGACACGGCGTGCACTATCCCTCGGGCAAGGCTGCGAGGTCAGGCCGGGTTGATGTTCTCGACCTGCGGGCCCTTCTGGCCCTGGGAGACGTCGAACGGTGGGCGCCCGAACGGCGTACAGCTCGGGGCCCCACTACTGTTTGTCGTCTCCGGTGCCAGCGTGGCATGAACTCTGGTAGGCCGGATGACTACGAGGTCCAGGCGTTCCACACGGCGACGGTGGCCAGGCCGTTCGACGAACAGCCGGCCGACACGTTCATCCGTTCAAAGGCTCTGTGGTGCAATAACATCTACCGGGCACCGGGCTTGGCGCAGCCCCTCGCATCCCCGGGCCGAAGCCCTGAGCAGCAGCGAGCAGCGAGGAGTCACCGTGACCGTGCGCGGGCCTGACGGGGACGGTGGGCACACCACTCGTACTCCCGCGAACGGGGGTGGCCGGGGCAGGGAGATAACCCTGGCGGAGACGCTGGCCGCAGCGGAGTCCGCGGCGCCTGTGGAGTCGCTCGACGTGGTCGCGGGCATGCTCAAGGAGCGCCTCGGGGCCGCGTCGGTGTCGTTCCTCATCACCGACTTCACCGGTGGCTCGGTCGTACGGCTGGGGGCGGCGGGCAGCATCGATACCGATGAACCCGCCCGGCGCATCACGCTGCGAGGCACCCTGTACGACGACGTGATCCGCACCCAGCGGCCGCGCGTGGAGGACAAGGGCGAGGGCGCGCTGGTGCGGATCGTCGCCCCGGTGACGAACCGCGGGGACGCCATCGGGCTCCTCGAACTCTTCCTGCCCGCGGCGCCGGACGCGGAGGTGATGCGTGAGATCGGCGAGACCGCGCACGCCCTGGCATACATCGTCATCGCCAACCGGTCCTACACCGACGTGTACCAGTGGGGACGCCGCACCAGCCCGCTGAGCCTCGCTGCGGAAATCCAGCACCGTCTGCTCCCGGCGTCGCTGGCGTGCGAGGCCGCGCAGTTCGCGGTGGCCGGGGCACTGGAGCCCGCCGACCACGTCGGGGGCGACACCTTCGACTACGTGATCGACCGGGACACGGTCCAGCTCTCCGTCACCGACGCCATGGGTCACGATGTCGACGCCGCGCTGCTGGCCACCCTCCTGGTGGGCGCCCTTCGCCGGGCGCGGCGGGCCGGCGCCGACCTCGCCGAACAGGCCCGACAGGCCGACCAGGCCATGCGTGAACACGGCCGCCAGAGCTACGTCACCGGCCAGCTCCTGCGCATCAGCCTGACCGACGGCAGGACCCAGTTCATCAACGCCGGCCACCCCTGGCCGCTGCGCATGCGGAACGGCCAGGTGCGGGAGATCACTCCGAAGATCGATATGCCGTTCGGCTTCCAGGTCCCCCACACCTACCGGGTCCAGTCGCTGGACCTGCAGCCGGGCGACCGGCTGGTGATGCTGACCGACGGCATGCTGGAGCGCAACGCCAACAGTCTCGATCTGTCCGACCTGATCGTGCGCACCCGCGCGCTGCATCCCCGCGAGGCCGCCCGCACCCTCATCGCGGCGATAGTCGACGCCAACCACGGCCACCTGCAGGACGACGCGACCGTCATGTGCCTGGACTGGCACGGCGTCGGCCACTCCGAGCGGGACGCCGACACCGGCGCCGACCTCTCCGACGCCTCCGCCCCGTCGCGGACGGGGCGGACCACTCCTGGGCGATGACTCGACGACTGCTCCGACCCCCCGCTGCGTCCGGTCCCCGGACGGGCGGCCCGTGGGGCGCTTGCCCGGCTGACCGCGTCACCTGGGGAGGCGCCTGCGGCGGCGGCCCAGGCGTAGGCCGAGGAGGACGAGGTCGGCGACCAGAACCACCACGCCGATGACCAACAGGTAGAACAGGCCCTTGGCCACCACACCGATGATGCCGAGCACGATGGCCACAATGAGCAGCAGGAGGAAGAGAGCCATTGGTGTCACCTCATGGTGGGGACGTGGGTGAGGGCATCAGCGGCGGGCGAGGCGACGTTCACCGCCCGCACCCGTTCGGTAGGCGAGCTCGTAGTGCGCGAAGACTGTCTTCTCGTCCTCCGCGAGCAGTTCGCCGTCCGTGCCGATCGAGGGCGCTTCCTTGACCTGCTTCTTGTCGTAGGCGACCTTCAGATAACCGGGACCGACCGTCGCGTCGCCCAGGGGGACGAACACGAGCCGGTGCCGGGTCGGCAGGCCGACCGTCACCGTCGCGAACGCGGGCTGGTCTGTGGCCGTGTCGACATAGACCGCCTCCAGGACGCCGATCTTGTGCCGCTCGTGGTCGACCACGTCGCGGCCTCGCCATTCCCTGATGTCTTCCGCCTCGAACACGGAGAGCCCTCTCTGTCTCAGGTCAGCTGAAGACCGCTGTCGTCTTTCTCTCGCTCCTCCCTCCTTACCTGCCTACGGAGCATCACACCCTGGACAGCAGCCAACTTTCAGGGCGGACGGCGGCGCGTACGACCTCGTATCCCTGGCCCCTCCACCGGCGTACGCGTGACGCGCCACAGCGAACCATCCCCCTGATGTCTTCCGCCTCGACTTTCACGCGCGGGGCGATGCCTCGGCGACCGCCCGGCCCGCCGCGGTCCAGCACGCGGCGACGTGGGCGATGAGCGGCGTACCGGAACACTGTCGCGGGGTCAGTAGGTGGCGAGGGAGATGGCGGTGTAGTGCGCGGTGAAGGCCACCACGGTCAGCGCATGGAAGACCTCGTGGAAGCCGAACCAGCGGGGTACGGGGTCGGGCCGCTGGAGGGCGTAGACCACCGCGCCCGCGCTGTAGAAGAGACCGCCGACAACGATCAGGACCACTACGGCGGCTCCGCCGGTGTGCAGGAAGTCGGGCAGGTAGCTGACCGGTGCCCACCCCAGCGCCAGGTAGCACGGGGTGTACAGCCAGCGCGGGGCTCCGACCCACAGGACCCGGAACGCGACGCCGGCCAACGCTCCTGTCCAGACGATCCACAGCAGCACGGACCGCTGGTCCGGCGGGAGGAGGAGCACGGCCAGGGGAGTGCAGGTGCCGGCGATGATCAGGAAGATGTTGGCGTGGTCGAGGCGTCGCAGAAGAGCCTCGCCGAGCGGTCCCCAGGTGCCTCGGTGGTAGATGGCGCTGGTCGCGAACAGCAGCCAGGCGGTAACCGAGTACACGGCGCAGGCAAAGACCGCCTGTGGAGTACGGGCCAGGCAGATGAGCACGACGCCTGCGATCAGTGCGGCGGGGACCATTCCGGCATGGAGCCAGCCACGCAACCTCGGCTTGATCGGTTCGGCCAGGTCGGCCACCCGCTCCACCAGAGCAGCGACCGAGTGAGCCCCCTCCCCCGCATGGTCGCCCGGTGATCGGTCGGGTAGCCCGCCTGCACGGCGCTCTGCAGGCGCTGACACGACGTGATCACATACGACTTCAGCGGCGTCGCGGGACACAGCTTCTCGTCCTCCCCCGGGCTCCTGGGTGTTACTGGCAACCATGCGGTCATGCTAGGAAACCTCACGCGGATACATGACGGGTGGTGGTCCAGAACCCCAGAGCCACGTCGCCGGGCGCGGGCCGGTTCGCCACCGTGTGAGCTCCAGCCCCCGTTGGCGCTACCGCCAATTGGGCTTGCCGAAGCCGAGCAGAACGGCTGGTCATGGGAACGATCAGGGCTTCCAAACGGGCATCTCCGCTCGCCTACGCGCAAGATCGCCGATGCTTCCTGAGGTCCGCCCCCACGTATCCACCGCCCCCGCAGACCAGTTGGAACACCAACTGGACCTGGCTCCGCATCTCGAAGCCGGCCAGCTCGATGTGGAGCGCGTCGCCGGGATTGCGATGGTCGCAGCCGCCCACTCCGATGGCTATGCGGCCACCGGCCATCTCCTCGGGCTGCTGGCCGCGCTGCGTGCCCCCACCAAGGCAGGAGAACGCTTCTGGTCGGACCTGTGGAGGTCGTCCGGCACCGCGTACCTGCTGCCCCTCAACATCAAGGCTCCGGTGCTGCGTTCGCTGGCAGGAGAAGGAACCGCCCTGGCCCGGCAGGTCCTCTCGGCCGTCGATGAGATGACCCTGCCCCAGCGCGTCGCGGCCGGGGAGGTGATCGGTCAGGCCCTCGTCGAGTCCGACCATCTGCCCGACCTCAAGACACAGGTCATCGGAGAACTGTGGCTCCGAGATATCGAGCTCACCGCCTGGCGCGTCCTGCACGCAGATCGCAGGTCGGACGATCCCGGCTGGGCAGAAGGCCTTCCTCGATGCCTGTACGAGCGTCTGAGCGTCGGCTCCTTCGAGCTGGACGGCAGCCGCGCAGGACATGCGGCTCCCGTGCCCGACGACGCTTGCAGCGACTGAGGTCATGAAGCTTCGGGCCGAAGTCGCACCGGCCCCGGCCCGGCACGAGAGGAGGCGCCTTCGTCCAGGTGGGTGGCAGGGCCCGCAGAGGCGGCGGCCACCTGGACGCGGCGTGCGCGATCCCGCGGACAGGTCTGCGAGGTCAGGCCACGTTGATGTTCTCGGCCTGCGGACCCTTCTGGCCCTGGGTGACGTCGAACGTCACGGCCTGGCCCTCCTGGAGCTCACGAAAGCCCGTGGAGTTGATCGCGGAGTAGTGCGCGAAGACATCCGGGCCGCCGCCGTCCTGGGCGATGAAGCCGAAGCCTTTCTCCGCGTTGAACCACTTCACAGTTCCCGTTGCCATGTCTCATGCCTTCCAGTCGATGAACGCCTCCCACTCGATGTGGCAGACGGAGGTGATCGCCCTGGTCCCTGCGGCACAGCACAGCAAAACGCCCACACCGAAGGCGTGGGCAAGAGGGAATTCCGAACCACGACAGCTGACGCAGACGCTACACGCCCACACACCGCGTCACCATAGGAAATGATCACGCCGTACACCGAGATTGTGCGTGCGGTGCCCGCCGAACCTGACGGGCACGGCTCATCTCATGCTGCTGCCGTTGGGTTCGCTGATTCGGCGGCGCGGCGGTATTCGGCGTTGAGGCGCTGGGCTTCCTCGAGCTGGTCTTCGAGGATGACGATCCGGCAGGCGGCCTCGATGGGGGTGCCGTTGTCGACGAGTTCCCGGGCGCGGGCGGCAACGCGCAGCTGGTAGCGGGAGTAGCGGCGGTGGCCGCCTGCGGAGCGGAGTGGGGTGATGAGGCGGTGTTCGCCGATGGCGCGCAGAAAGCCCTGTGTGGTGCCGAGCAGTTCGGCGGCCCGGCCCATGGTGTAGGCGGGGTAGTCGTCGTCATCGAGACGGCCGAACGTGTCGTCTGCTGTCATTGCACCTCTCTGTGGAACGCGTGGAGGGGCCCTGGCGCCGTACTGCCGCCAGGGCCCCGAAGGAACTACTACACCATCTGCCAGCCCTGATACTGCACCGGGCCTCTGTTTCCGCAGACCCGACCGAGACGCTGTCGGGGGCGCGGGGATCGCGGTTGCTCGACCGGAGACCACCTCACTATCGATGTCCTGCGGTACCCGGGTCCAAGACTTCCACCCGGGCGATCCTGATGGCGCTCGGCTCCTCCGTTCTTCCCTCTTGATCAACTACTCACTGACGGAAACTGCGCACTGCTGGTGGCCTCGAACAGCGCCACTCTTCGGCAGCCAGCCCCGTCGCCCGTCCTGCGTCTGCTCTGGCTTGGAACCCCACTGCCGAACCTCCCGGTGCGCGCGCCCGCAGCCGACGCCTTCACCGAGGTTCTGCTCACTGACTTCACTGCTGGGTACTGCGAACCTTCACTTACTGGTACTGCCACTGCAGTACTGCCTCACGGCGGCCCCTGATCACTGCGGGCCACCCGGTCCGGTCGTCAGTCCCGTCGCCGTCCTGCAACCGCTCTGGCTTCGGAACTCCACCACCGCACCGCCCTGCGAACTGCAACTGCGTACCGTTGCCTGGCAGTTCATGTCTGCCGGGCCTCTCTTGATCTCGGCTACGACAGAAACCTTAACCACACCGCCGGCCAATGTCTACTCCAGCGGGCATAGATTTCCGCGTGCTAGAAGATGAGGTACTCCGCCTCGGCCAGTCTGCCTCGACCGGTCCATGGATGGTTCAAGCAGCTGCGAGGCTCTGTCCGGCGCTCGCAGTGACCCACCACCGCGTGGCATGTCGGCCTGGGCGGGACGTCGCCGCGCTGCGGCTATCGTCGGCGGGCACCGGCCAACGCTGCGTCTCGTGAAGAACCCCACCGACCGGCACGGACGTTTCCAGCCGTGACGCCCCCAGGTCGGCCGTGGACGAGCGTGGCAGGAGGCCCTGCGCCGCCCTCGACGATCCCGGGATGATCGAGCAGCTGGTGGCGAACCGGCACGGCCCCTGACTCGAGCAGTCCGCGGGCTGCGGAGACACAAGCTCACGGCAGCAGGTGCCGTCATGCGTCGACGGTGGTCCTCCGTCCCCTTCAGGCAAGCACTGGGGCTCTGCGGGGTTGTCAGGTGGAGGGGCGGGGCACACGGGCAGAGGCATGAACGATCCAGAGACCAGGGTGACCCTGATGATCACGGTGATGGCCAGCGCCGCAGCCGTCCGTTCCACCACAGCCATTGCCGACGCACGCGATACGGCACGGGCCTTCCTCGAAGGCTTGCAGCAGCCGGCCGTTGCTCCTGACGCGGCGGACACTGTGGTCTTGGTCGTGTCCGAGCTCGTCACCAACGCCCTGCGCCACGGCGGGGGCCGCTGCACACTGGAACTGACTGCGCACCCCGACACCATCGAGGTCGCCGTTCACGACCCCAGCCGGCATGTGCCGCGGATGCGCACCCCTGACCTGCACGGCGGCACCGGCGGCTTCGGCTGGCCCATGGTCACCGACCTCGCCCACGCCACGGCGGTCACCCGCCGGGCCTGCGGCGGCAAAACCGTGAGCGCCTTCATCGCCCGGCAGCGTCACCGCTCAAGCAGCCGAATGGCCGACGAATATAGTCCGACGCATGTCGAAGCCTGACGAGCTGCTGGTTGACGTCGCCGCCCTGGTGGAGTCCGGCCAGAGCAACCAGATGTCCCTGACCGTGGTCACCCGTGGCGCTGTCATCACCGGTCGGCTGGCTGCCGAAGCGGTGTGGAGGCAGAGGGTGTCGGGTGTGCTGAGGGATTCCGCCCGCTTGGGCGAGTTCGCCGCCGTCTTCGACGCCCCCCTGAACGGGGACGGGCCGCCCACGCATCTGCACTTCCATGTCGCCCGGATCCTGCAGGGCACGGTGGGGATCCCGGAGACGGGCGGGATGTACCGGGTTGCGATCGAGGACGTCAATGCCTGGACCGTGGGCGACTTCAGCTACTCCGACCACTGAGCGACGGCGACAGGAACCGGCTGGACGCAGTGTGGGCCCGACCGGTACGCCGGTCGGGCCCACACTGCTGGTCTGGTATCGGCTCGTGTCTGGTTACCCGGTCAGACCGTGACGGGGGTGCCGAGCATCGCGGAGGCGTGCTGCATCGGGCTGAGAATGCCCAGGGGCGCTGTCTTGGGAACGGTGCGGCAGGTGAAGCCGAGCTGAGCCATGGCCCGCAGGACTTCGGCGGCGCTGAAGTCACGGCGGTCCTGGCGCGTGACGACCTGGCCGACCTGCTTGACGGGGTAGTGGCGGCGGCCGATGATCACCGATTGGCCGGTGACCGGTTCGGGCTTGATGCCCTTCATCGATTCCAGCACGCCGCCCTTGGTGAGCTCGAAGGGGAAGCGGGCGATGACGCAGCGCATGTGGCCTCACAGAGAGAAGGAAAAGAGCGGTCCGACCAGGGGCACGGTGTTTCAGCGGGAGAGGGCGAGGATGCCCAGGGCGCTGCCTTGCTCGTCGACCACCGGCAGGGCACCGAGCTGACGGGTGCGCATCGCGTGCTCGGCTTCGGCCATCGTGGTCACGGGTGAGGCGAACGAACCGTGGTCGCCGAGGATGTCGCGCAGGCGGACACGGTCCGTGTAATCGGAGCCGTCACGGACGGCGGCTAGTTCGGTCCAGGTGACCAGGCCGGTGCACTGGCCGTCCTGGTCGCAGACGACCAGCCGGCCCGTGCGTGCGGCGGCCATGACGGCCAGCGCCACCTCGACGCTCATGTCGTCACACACCTGCGGTCCGGCCGCGTCCATGACCTCCACCGCCGTCCTGTGCGCGGGATCGGTGTCCGCCGGGCGGGGCTGCATCGGAACCAGCATCAAAAGGTGCCTCCTGCAGAGATGGGCCAGATTCCTGATCACCAAGTTCTAGGCCACCGCGCCGACGACAGACTGGCGCACGGTCGCGCGCCGGGTCGCCGAGGCGGGGCGGCGGCGGCCTCGGGAGGTGGTGCCGCGCTTGGGGCGTTCGACTACCGGTGCGGTGATGACGACCGGGATGCCGGACGGGGCCTGGGCGCCGGTGATCCGGCTCAGGGCCTCGTCGCCCGAGCGGATCTGGGTGGTCTGCGGCCGGATCCCGGCGTCGGACATGAGGCGGTCCATGCTGCGGCGCTGGTTCGGGGTGACCAGGGTGACGACGCTGCCGGACTCGCCGGCGCGGGCGGTACGGCCGCCGCGGTGGAGGTAGTCCTTGTGGTCGGTCGGCGGGTCGACGTTGACGACGAGGTCGAGGTTGTCGACGTGGATGCCGCGCGCCGCCAC